>VFJJ01000045.1 GCA_009886115.1 Actinomycetota bacterium | reverse complement strand
GATCACCCCCGACGTTCCCGGGCGCTGGCAGTGGATCGGGACCCGCACCCTTCGATTCGACGCCTTCGTCGACGTCGACGGCCAACCGCTCTCGGGTGACGCCGCGGCCCCGCCACCCGACCGCCTCCCGATGTCCACCGAGTACACGGTCACGATCCCCGCCGGCACCGAGTCGGCGACCGGGGGCACGTTGGCCGACGACGTGACGTTCAGCTTCGCCACCCCGCCGGTGACGGTGCAGGCGTTCGTGCCCGCTGACTCGACCCTCCCCCTCGAGCCCGTGTTCGTGGCCATCTTCGACCAGATCGTCGATGCCGAGGCCGTACTCGCCCACATCGTGCTGCGCGTGGGCGCCGATGGTGGCGGCGAGCAACGAGCCGTGAGGCTGGCGACCGAGGCCGAGATCGAGGCCGACGACACCGTCGGGCAACTGCTCGGCAGCCTGGGCTCACTCCGTGACGATCGGTGGATCGCGTTCCGTCCGGTCGAGCCGCTGCCGGCCGACAGTGCCGTCACCGTCGAGATCGAGGCGGGCACGCCCTCGGCCGAAGGCCCCCGAACGACCATCGAGCCGACGGTCGTGCGCAACCGCACGTACGCGCCGCTACGGGTGGTCGCGACCGACTGCGGGTACGGCCCGGAGTGCCCGCCGGGCACGACGATCACCGTCAGGTTCAACAACCCGCTCGACCTCGACCAGCTCGACCCGGAAACTGTCCGGATCGAGCCGGAGCTGCGCGGAGCGTTCAGGAACGTTTACGGCGACGTCGTCGAGATCGGCGGGGTCACCGAAGCCCGCACCACCTACACGGTCACCGTCCCGGCCGGCATCGTCGACATCTACGGGCAGGGCCTGGCCGCGGACGACTCCGACACCGTCGAGATCGGCCCGGCTGTGCCGATCTTGCATCCGTTCTCCCAGCCGCTGACCACGCTCGACCCGCTCGCCGAGGGCCAGACCCTCTCGGTCCGCTCGATCGGCCACGACGACCTGCGGGCACAGGTGTTCGCCGTCGAGCCCGACGACTGGGACGACTACCTCCAGTACTTCATCGACACGACGTCGGATCCCGAGAACGAGGCCCCGGTGCCGGCTTGGCCCGAGCTGGCCGACACCACACTCGACACCGGCGACGACCCCGACCGGCTCTCGGAGACCCTCATCGATCTCGCCGATGCGCTCGGAGACGACGGTCTCGGGCATGTCGTCGTTCGGGTGGAGGCGACTGAGACCTACAACCCGAACAGCAACGAGTTCTGGCAGAACCGGCCCACCGTGACGTGGGTGCAGGCCACCGACATCGGCCTCGATGCCTTCTCCGACGACGACGAGCTGTTCGCCTGGGCGACCGATCTCACGACGGGCGCGCCCATCCCGGGGGTCGCCATCACCGCCACCGGCAGCGGCCAAGTCGACCAGGTGGTCACGACCGATGGCGAAGGCGTGGCGACCCTCGAACTGGGAGCGAACGGCGTGAGCGCGCTGGTCGCGACTCGTGGCGACGACACCGCGCTGCTGACGCCGGGCTTCTACGGCTCCGAGTGGTCGGGCTTCCCGGTCGACGACACCGCGGTGTGGTACGTGATCGACGACCGCCAGGTCTACCGGCCGGGCGAGACCGTGTCGGTGAAGGGCGTCGTGCGGCGGCTCACCTCGAGCGGCGACGCCCAGCTCCAGCTTCTCGACGACAGAGCCACCGTCGACTATCTCGTGCGCGATCCGCAGGGCAACGAGATCGCGACCGGGTCGGCCCAGCTGAGTCCCCTGGGCGGCTTCGACTTTCGGATCGACGTGCCTGTCGAGGCCAACCTGGGTCGGGCGTTCGTCGAGCTCACCCTGCAGGGAGTGGGCGGTATCTCGTTCGCCGCGACGCAGCACTTCTTCGATATCCAGGAGTTCCGCCGTCCCGAGTTCGAGGTCGTGGCCCGCCACGAGAGCCCGGGGCCGTACGTGAGCTCGCACCCGGCCACGGTCGCGGCCGACGCCAACTACTACGCCGGTGGCCCACTTGGCGCCGCGCCCGTCGACTGGCGGGTCACCACCGCCGATGCCACGTACGCGCCACCCGGATGGGACGAGTTCTCCTTCGGCGAGTGGACGCCGTGGTGGATCGCGTACGACCCCTACGGCTTCGGGTTCGACGGCGGCTTCGGTGGCGACGTCTTCATCGACGAGAGCTGCTGCTTCGGGCCGTTCGGCCAAGACCCGGTCGATGTCGAGGTCTACAGCGGGACGACCGACGCGGCCGGCAGCCACTATCTCCAGATCGACTTCGTCGGGCCCGAGGGCACGTTGCCCGACCTGCCGGTGACCGTCACCGCCGAGGCCAGCGTCACCGACGTGAACCGCCAGGTGCTGGCGTCGCGCACGAGCGTGCTCGTGCACCCGGGCCAGCTCTACGTGGGCCTGCGGGGCACCCGGACGTTCGTACGCGAAGGCGATCCGCTCGACATCGAGGCGATCGTCACCGACATCGACGGTGCCGTCGTCGCCGGACGGGCGTTGACGATCACCGCCGAGCGCCTCGAATGGGCCTACGAGGACGGTCAGTGGAGCGAGCAGCCCGCCGAAGCCGAGGACTGCACCGTGACCTCGGCCACCGAGCCGGTCACGTGCAGCTTCACGACCACCGTCGGCGGGACGTACACGATCAGCTCGACCATCGCCGACGACGACGGCGGGGCCAGTCGCAGCGAGCTCACCCGCTGGGTCACCGGCGGCGACGGCCGCCCCAGCCGCACCATCGAGCAGGAGTCGCTCACGATCGTGCCCGACGCGGCCGAGTACGGGCCCGGCGACACCGCCGAGCTGCTCGTGCAGTCACCGTTCTCGGGCCACGGGCTGGCGACGATCACCCGCAACGGCATCGACTCGACCCAGACCTTCGAGGTCGTCGACGGCTCGGCCGTGGTCGAGATCGCGATCACCGACCGCCAGATCCCTGGCATCGCCGTGTCGTTCGAGGTGGTCGGCACCTCACCGAGGACGGCCGACGACGGAACGCCGCTGCCCGACGTGGCGCCCCGTCCGGCCTTCGCCACCGGGCAGATCGCGCTGCCGATCTCGACGGCGACACGGGTGCTGACCGTGACGGCCGTCCCCCGGGCCGACGCCGTCGAGCCCGGCACCACGACCGGGGTCGACGTGACGGTCGTCAACGCCGCCGGCGCGCCCGTCGCCGGGGCCGAGGTGGCGGTGATGGTGGTCGACGAGGCCGTGCTGGCCCTGAGCGGCTACGAGGTGACCGACCCGCTGGCGGTCTTCTACGGCCAGCTCGGGACCTACATCCAGGCCACGTACGGCCGCCAGAGCATCGTGCTCGTCGACCCGGCATCGCTCTTCGCCGACGACGCGACCGGCGCCAGTGGCGGCGACCAGAGCGCCGGGGCCAGCGCGACGACCAGAGTTGCCGCCGAAGGAGCCCCGGCTCCTACCGCGGACGGGGCTCTCACCGGCGAGGCCGCCCGAGAGCCCGCTCGGTTCGACGTCGACAGCGAAACAGGGCAGGCGACCACCACGACACCCATCGGGGAGCGGTCGGACTTCGATGCGTTGGCCGTGTTCGAGCCCAGCCTCGTGACCGACGCCGCGGGTGCCGTGAGCGTCGATGTGCCGCTGCCCGACAACCTCACCCGGTATCGCGTGATCGCGGTGGCGGTGGCGGGCGCCGACCGGTTCGGATCGGCCGAGGCCAACATCACGGCCCGGCTGCCGCTCATGGTGCGACCGTCGGCGCCCCGATTCGCCAACTTCGGCGACCGCTTCGAGCTCCCCGTCGTGGTGCAGAACCAGACCGATGCGGTGATGGAGGTCGACGTCGCGATCCAGACCTCGAACCTCACCCTCGACGGCCCGGCGGGAAAGCGGGTGAGCGTGCCGGCCAACGACCGCGTCGAGGTGCGCTTCCCCGTCACGACCGATCACGCCGGCACGGCGCGCTTTCGTGTCGCCGCCGTGAGCGCCGGCACCTCCGCCGCCATCGGCGCCGCCGACGCCACCGTGATCGAGCTCCCCGTCTACACGCCGGCCACGGCCGAGGTGTTCGCCACCTACGGCGTGCTCGACGGCGGCGCGACCATCCAACCGTTGCTGGCACCCACCGGCGTCGTCCCCCAGTTCGGAGGGCTCGAGGTCACCACGTCGTCGACGGCGTTGCAGGCGCTCACCGACGCCATGCTCTACATCGCCGAGTACCCCTACGACAGTGCCGACGCGCGGGCGTCGCGGATCATGTCGATCGTCGCGCTGCGCGACGTCCTCGAGGCCTTCGACGCCGAAGGTCTGCCCAGCCCCGCCGAGCTCGACGCGGCCGTCAACGCCGACATCACCGGCCTCGTCGGGCTGCAAAACCCCGACGGAGGGTTCCCGTCGTGGGCCCGCGACCGTCACTCCGAGCCGTACCAGTCGATCCAGGCCACCCATGCGTTGGCGCTCGCCCGCGGCGGCGGCTTCGACGTCACTGAGCAGACGATCGCCACGGCTCTCGGCTACATCGCCGACATCGAGAGCCATGTCCCGCCGGAGTACGGCCGGGAGGCTCGCGACACCTTGAGCGCATATGCGCTCCACGTGCGGATGCTCGCCGGCGACCGAGATGTCGAGAAGGCCCGGGCGCTGTGGGACGACCGGGGTGAGGAGCTCGCGCTCGACGCCATCGCCTGGCTCTGGCCCGTCATCGACGACGCTGCGATCGACCGGGCGATCGGCCGGATCTTCGACAACCGGGCCGTCGAGACCGCGGCGGCCGCCAACTTCACCACCGAGGTGACCGACGACGACTACGTGATCCTCCGCTCCGACCGCCGCACCGACGGGCTCGCGCTCGCGGCGCTCATCTCCGAGCGGCCCCAGAGCGATCTGATCCCGAAGATCGTGGCGGGGTTGTTGGGAAACCAGACCCGGGGACGCTGGGACAACATCCAGGAGAACGTGTTCATCCTCCTGGCGCTCAAGGGCTATTTCGACACCTTCGAGGCGCAGACCCCCGACTTCGTCGCCCGGGTCTGGCTTGGCGAGACCTTCGCCGGCGAGCACATCTTCGTCGGACGCTCGACCGACCGGGCCCGCATCAGCGTCCCCACCGCGACCCTGATCGCCAGTGGCGACAACGACATCGTGGTCGGCCACGAGGGGACGGGGCGTCTGTATTACCGGTTGGGCCTGCGCTACGCGCCCGACGACCTCCGCCTCGACGCTCTCGATCGCGGGTTCGTCGTCGAACGCACCTACGAGGCCGTCGACGATCCTGGCGACGTCACCCGTGATGCCGACGGAACCTGGCGAATAAAGGCCGGAGTCAGCGTTCGGGTGCGCCTCAGGATGGTCGCCGAGAGCCAGCGCACGCACGTGGCCCTGATCGATCCGCTGCCCGCCGGGCTCGAGATCCTCAACCCGGCACTGGCCACCACCCCCGAGATCCCCGACGATCCGGCCGCCGACCCGGGCTTCAGCGAGGGGGACGGTATCCGTCCGTATTGCGAGTGGTGGTGCTGGCCCACATGGTTCGAGCACCAGAACCTGCGAGACGACCGCGCCGAGGCGATCGCGACGCTGTTGCCCGCGGGCGCGTACGACTACACGTACGTGGCTCGGGCCACGACCCCCGGTACGTTCGTCGTCCCGCCGAGCCGGGCCGAGGAGATCTACGCCCCCGAGACCTTCGGAAGGACAGCGACCGACATCGTGGTGATCGCGGACTAGTTGCTTCCCCCTGGGTTAGCGGGGACGAGCGAGGCTTCGCCCCAGCCCGAGGAGCCCTGGACTCCTCGCCGAGCGAGCGCGGCCGTCACTCAGGGACGAGTGACGGAAGGGCCGTCCCACGGTCCCGGCGGAGCGGCGATCCTGAACGTCGCGAGCTGCGTGGCCACGAGCCGGTAGATGCCGACGACCGTGGACACCTCGAAGAGGCCCGCGTCGCCAAGTGCCGCTTGGGCTTGCGCGTAGAGCTCGTCGTCGACGTCGCCGGAGGTCACCAGGGACCGAGCGAGACGGGCCGCGGCGTGCTCTGCGGGGTCGACGAAGCTGATGGGTTCCTCCCGGGCCAGGGCTGCGATCTCGGCATCGGTCACGCCGATCGAGCGGGCGATGGCCTCGTGCGCGGCCCACTCGAAGTTGCTGCGCTGGGACGCGGCGACGATGAGGATCACGATCTCGCGAACCCGGGCACCGAGCAGGCCGTCGAAGCGCAACAGACGGCTGATCTCCTGTAACGCCATGCCCAGGCGGGGGTGCACGAGGAAGGTGTTGAACGGGCCCTGGAGGCGGCCCTCGGCGTCGGTGAGTTGCAGCGCCGGGTCGAGCGCGCTGTGAGCCTGGCGGCGCGGGCCGCTCGTCAGCACGTCATAGAGGGCACGCTGCTCGGCGTCGAGCTCGTCGGGATGCAGGTGGGGGAGCCGCATGGCGCCACGGTACCCCAGCATCCGACCACCGAGGCCACGCTGGCCACGCTGGTCACGCTGGTGCGCGATGATCGTCGGGTGGCGGGAGCGGACGGGGCGACACCGCAGCCGGTGGTCGAGTTGGTGCTCGAGGCGTGGACGGCGTTGATGGCCGGATCGCCGCCGGCCCTACCTCCCGGGGCGATCGAGATCACCGGGACGGCGGGTCAGCTCCACTCGCGCCTCCCGGCCGAGCAGGTAGCGCTCGCGTGTGTGGCGACGGCGCTGTTGGCGGCACGCTCGGCCTGCGCGTCGAGCGGCGGGCCCACGAGCGCGGTGGCGCCTGTGAGCGTCGATCGGGGCCACGTCGCCACCGCGGTCCAGAGCGAGCGTTGGTTCCGTTCGGAGGGCCGCTCCAACGCGCCGACGGCGACGTCGCAAGGAACGACGGGGTTTGCGCCTCTGTCGAGGTTCTGGGTCACCGGCGATGGCTGGGTGCGCACCCACGCCAACTACCCGTGGCACCGGGATGCCCTGTTGAGCGTGTTGGGGACCGCCAACGACGCCGACGCCGTCGGGGCCGCGTTGGCCGAGCGGAGCGCGCTGGAGACCGAGGAGGCGGTGTTCGCGGCGGGTGGGGTCGCCTGCGCGGTGCGCACCTTCGACGCCTGGCGATCCCATCCGCAGGGCCGGGCCGTGGCCGCCGATCCTCTGATCGGGCACGAGCGCATCGGTGACGCTCCGCCGCGGACCCGACTCGACTCGAGCGCCGGTGGGTCTGGGGTTCAGGCGGCCGCGGGGATCCGGGTGCTCGATCTCACCCGCGTGATCGCCGGACCGGTCTGCACGCGCTACCTCGGTGCGATGGGCGCCGACGTGGTTCGGATCGACCCGCCGAGCCATCCCGATCTTCCCCGGGGTCAGAGCGCCGACAGCCTGCTCGGCAAGCGCAGCGCGATCATCGACGCGCGTACCGTCGACGGGGCCGGGTCGCTCGAGCGTCTCCTCGCGGGCGCCGATGTGGTCGTCTGTGGATATCGGCCCGGCTCGCTCGACCGCTTCGGCTTCGACCCCCGCTCGCTCGCGCAGCGCCATCCGGGTCTGGTCGTCGTGTACCTCGACGCCTGGGGGCATTCGGGACCGTGGTCGGGGCGGCGCGGCTTCGACAGCGTCGTCCAGGCTCCGACCGGTATCGCTCGCAGCGAGGCCGAACCGGGAAGCGACATCCCCGGCGCGCTGCCATGCCAGCTCCTCGATCACGGCACCGGGTACCTCGCCGCAGCCGCCGTGTTCGACGGGCTCCGGCGTCAACGGGCCGACGGGGGCACCCACATCCGCCGGGTGTCGTTGGCCCGGACGGCCTGGTGGCTCATGACGACGTCCACGCACCCCGCCGCTGTCGATGAACCCGTCGCCGAGACCGATCCGACCCCGTGGCTCGTCGAGCTCGACGGGATGCCCGGACGGGTCACTGCGGTGCGGCCTCCAGGGAGGATCGGTGACGTGCCCCTCGCCTGGCCCGCTCCGGTCGCGGGGTACGGCGACGATCGCCCCGAATGGCGCCCCGGTGAGCCCGCAGGGTGACGGGTCGCCGATCGGCGCCTGCCCACGAATCGTCGATCGATCTAGGGTGGCCCATGATTCTCGACCGACCCGATGTGACGGCGCAGGAGTTCCACGACGCGACGGGCTGGACGATCGAGCCTGACGGACTCTGCCGCGTCGACCGGTGTGTTCCCCTGGACGGCCTCGAGCCCGACGCCGACGGACGGTACGACCTCGTCGCCTTGGCCGACCGTCTCGCGATGCCCGTCGCCCACGACACGACCCACCGGCTGTGGGCCGTGGGTCCCGAGGCCGGGGGGCGGGTGCTCGACAGCGCCCTGATGCCCGACCTGGCGTTCCCCGATCTCTCGGGGAACGTGTTCGACGTGGCAAGCCTCCGCGGACGCAAGGTGCTGCTTCTCGCCTGGGCCTCCTGGTGAGGATGTCGATTCGACCTGCCCGTGTGGCAGGCACTGCGTGAAGAGTTGAGCCCGGTCGGGTTCGAGATCGTGACCGTTGCACTCGACACCGACATCGAAGCGGCTCGGCCCTTCATCGAGGCGGCAGCGCCGTCGCATCCCTCGCTCGTAGACCCGGGGTTGACGATGGTCGACATGTTCGGGATCACCAATGTTCCCTTCGGATTGTGGATCGACGAGGGGGGCATGATCGTGAGGCCGGCCGAGGTCGCCTTCTCGCCGCGCGACGACACCGGGTCGGCCCAGATGGAGTCGTTCGCAGCCACGCTGCCGCCCGAGCAGCGCCGGGTGCTGCGGGACATGATGGCCAACGTCACGGGCACCGACCGTTACACGGCCGCGGTACGCGACTGGGTGGCGCACGGCAGCGCCAGCTCGTGGGTGCTCACCGCCGACGAGGTCGTGGCCCGGTCACGGCCCCGCCCCGTCGAGTTCGCACTCGCAGCAGCCCACTTCGACCTGGGCCAGCATCTGCACCGCGCCGGGTTCGGACGCGACGCCGTTGCGCACTTCCTCGAGGCCCATCGTCTCGACCCTGAGAACTGGAGCTACCTGCGCGACGCGTCGAGCATCGTCGATCCGGCCTGGGGTCCGGTGTACCCACGAGACCTCCTGAGCGAGGTCGCCGTCATCGGCGCCGAGACCTTCTATCCCCCGTTGGCGATGTAGCCCGAGCCCGTCGCCACCCTTTCTTCTCGTGACGTGGTGGAGTGGTCACCATGCGTTGTGGCGGTGCAAACCCCGACGGTTGGGCAGGCTTTGGAACGGGTAATGTCCCGCTCGCGACAGCAATTCGGTCATATATGGTCGTCCGCTCGTCGTGCCCGAGTGGCCTCGAGATCGGTCACCGATACAGGAGGTAGCAATGAGACCCATCCGTCGGAAGCTGGCCGCGAGCGCAGTCATCGCTCTCGCGACCACCGTCTCCAGCTTCATGTTCGCGCTCCCGGTCCGAGCGGCACTGCCCGCTGCTGCACTCGATGATGGTCGGCCCTTGGCCGCGGTGCTGACGGGAGAGGCCGAGGTCGACGTCAACGGTGTCGTCGACCAGGGGGACCTCGACGGTGAGGGCACTGCGGTCGTGACGATCGACCGCCGGCTGAACCAGGTGTGCTTCGACCTCACGGTATCGGGCATCGATCCGGCGACGGCGGCGCACATCCACCAGGCCCCGGTCGGCCGGAACGGTCCGGTTGTGGTGGGTCTCACGGCCCCCACACCCACCTCGTCGAGTTGCGTGGGCGTCGACGCTGCGCTCGTCACGAGCATCGTCAGCAACCCGGCAGGCTTCTACGTGAACGTCCACAATGCGGCCTTCCCGAATGGCGCACTCCGGGGTCAGCTCAGCCGGGGCGAACGTCCGATGGGCACGATCCTCAACGGGGCCAGCGAGGTCGACGCTGCGGGAGCGTTCCGCAAGGGCGATCCCGACGGGTCGGGCCTGGCGATCATCACCGTTCACCCCGAGATCGACACGGTCTGCGCCGAGCTCCGGGTGCAGCGCATCGAAGCGGCGGCGGCGGCCCACATCCACCAGGCGGCATTCGGGGTCAACGGCGCGGTGGTCATGACGCTCCCGACGCCGGGCGCGGACGGTCGGGCCACGGCGTGCACGGCGGTCACCAACGAGCTCGCCGATCAGATTGCTGCGAATCCCAGTGGGTTCTACGTCAACGTGCACAACGTGGCGTTCCCGTCGGGCGCGCTCCGGGGTCAGCTGTCGAGGTCGAACCTGCAGTATCGGATGGCCTCGGCCACCGGTGAGGTCAAGGGCTTCGGGACCACCGACATCTTCACCATCTCCGCCGCTCCGGCCGCGGGCGGTGGCGTGGGCGCAGCGTCGATCGCCCCGACCGGCGCCGTTCGGTTGACTGCCAATGCGGTCGATGTCGAGGCGTCGCCGACGTTGGGGGGCTACTGGATCGCCACAGCCGACGGCGGGGTCGTGGCCTTCGGCGATGCGCGCCTGTTCGGCAACAGCCGCACCGCGACGACGAGCACCTTCGTCGGGATGGCCCCGACGCCCACGGGGCGGGGCTACTGGTTGGTCACCTCCACCGGCTTGGTGTTCGCCCACGGCGATGCCTCGGCCACCTTGGGCTCACTGGCCAGCGTCACGCTGAACCTGCCGATCGTCGGGATGGCCGCCACGGTCACCGGGAACGGCTACTGGCTCGTGGCGAGTGACGGGGGCGTGTTCTCGTTCGGCGATGCCGTGTTCTACGGCAGCACGGGAGCCATCACCCTCAACAAGCCCATCGTGGGCATGGCCACCACCCCGACCGGGAACGGCTACTGGCTCGTGGCGAGTGACGGGGGCGTGTTCTCATACGGCGATGCCGTGTTCTACGGCAGCACGGGAGCCATCACCCTCAACCAACCGGTCGTTGGAATGCAGGTCTCGCCCACCGGAGACGGCTACGCCCTCGTTGCCAGCGACGGCGGAGTCTTCGCCTACGGAGACCATGGCTTCTTCGGGGCCCTGGCGACGGCTCCGGTCGCTGCGATCACCCGCTGAGCTCGAGTTTCGAGGGGGGAGGCGAGCCTCCCCCCTCGGGGCGTTCGGGTACACCGCCAGCCGCCAGCCAGCGGTGGGCGGCTGGGCCGGTGGGCCGGTGGGCCGGTGGGCCGGTGGGCCGGTGGGCCGGTGGCGGCTGGCGATGAACCCGTCGACTGGGTCGGTTCAGCCGACGCAGAGCCGGGGCGCTTGCCCCAAGCGGTCGATGAGGGCCTGATCGGGCTTCTCGGTGTCACGGTCGGCGAGGTCCCAGTCCTCGCGCCACGCGGAGCCGGCCGGATCGCCGTCGTAGCGCCAGCGTCCGTCGATCGTGCGTCGCCCGTCGATCAGTACGAAGGTGAGCTCGACGGGGCCGGCGTCGTTGGGGCCGGTTCGACTCGGGACCTCGCACCAGGTGCCGCGGAACGCGTTGTCGACGATCTCGCCCACCATCACGCCCTCGTCGTAGGAATACGCGCCCACGACGGTCCCGTCATCGAGCTCGCGCAACAAGAGCCGGCCCCAGTCTCCCGACCAGAACCCAAGGACCTCCTCGTTGGCGACCGGCGGCCCGAGCGAGCAGGTGGTAGCGGGGACAAGCCTGGCTGAGCATGGGTCGACAGTCCCGAATCCACGATCGGTCGTCGTCGGTGTGGCGCTCGTCGTGGCCGTCGGCCCTCCTGCGGTCGTGGGAACCACGCCACCCGCCGTCGTGCCCGTCGTGCCCGTCGTGGCCTGCGTGGCCGTCGTTGCCTGCGTGGCCGTCGTCGCCGTGGTCGTGGAAGTGGCTGACGACGGTGGTTCGGCGATCGGCCCGGCTGCGGCCGGGAGCTCGAAGGTCTCCCCGGTGATGATGTCGACCACCACGAAGCTGGTGATGGGTGCATCAGCGGCGACGATCTCGAAGACGGCGTCGGGGTCGAACTCGGGCCACGGCTCGCCCGTGAAGACGGGATCCGGCACGGGCTCGGGCTCGAGGAGCGGGTTCCCGCATGCGCAGCGCACCCGGGGTACGCCGAGCTCGTCGACGAGCACCGCGGTGCCGGCCTGCAACACCGACTGGCGAGGTGTCGCCCGGCCGTCCGAATACCCGTGGTTGGTGACCCGGGTGTCGTCGAGCAGCACCACAGGTGTGAGCCCGGCGACGAAGCTGGCGATCTCGTTGGCCTCGATGCCGTGCACGCCGGCCCAGGCCGCCGCCTTGTCGGCATTCTCCCCGAGGAACTCGACGAGCGCATCGGCGTCGCACACCTGCTGATTGCCGCTGCCGCCATAGAGCCCCGGCGTCGATCCGGCGACGGGCGGGAACGAACCTGCTCGGCCACCGCGCTTCGATGCATCGAGGTCGATCACGATCGTCGACGGGCGCCCGACGGTCTTGTCGGAGACGGCGTCAGTGGCGATGGTGGCGCTGGTCTTGGTGAACGGAGAGGGGCCCGTATCGGCGGCGGGCTCGAGGAAGATCTCGCCGGGTTGCCCCACTGCGGTCGTGACATCGTCGTCGTCGCCGCCCGAGCAGGCAGCGACACCGGTCAACGTCACGGCCAGGAACAAGGCCCCCATGCGGGTCACGGTCAGTGCTCGATGACGCATGGCAGCTCTCCCTGCTCTCTGGCGCACAAGGTAGCGCCAACCGCCGGAGTCGAATAGCGGTGTCCGCCATGCGCCGGGCTCGAGCGTCGAAGTCACACGGCTCGTCCTTGGCGGCGCCGTCGCTGCGGAGGCAACCGCGCTGTTGGAGCCGGCAGGATGTGGGCGACTGTGGCTCGTCGAGGAAGAAGAACCCGACCGGGGTGTGGGTCTTGCGCTCACGCTCCGACCTCCGTGAACGCTGGGCCATCCATGGGTCGAGCCCAGTCAAGAAGGCGAGAATCTTCGAGAATTCCCTTGTGCTTGTTAGTGATTCTGGTAGTATCGAACATATGTTCGAGGGGTTGCAGGAGGTGGTGGAGGAGCTGGAGATACCGGCCACGGCTGACGCGCTGCGCGAGGCGTGGCGGCTGGTCGATCAGCTCACCGCCCGGGCCCGAGAAGCGACCGCCGAGTTCGATGCGCTCGACGGCCCGGCCGGCGAGGGGGCCCTGTCGACGTTGTCGTGGTTGCGGCACCACACCGGCATGGACGACGCCGCCGCCGGTCGGCATCTGAAGGCGGGCCGACAGTTGCGGCACTGGCCGGTCACCGCGGCGGCGGCCCGGTCGGGGGACCTGTCGGCGTCGCAGGTCGAGGTGATCTGTGCCCAGGTCCCGGCTGGGGCGGTCGAGCGGTGGGCCGAGCACGAATCGCTGATGGTCCCGACCCTGACCGGTGGTGACGTCGCCCACACCAGGGTGGCGATGACCCGGTGGCGTCAGATCGTCGACGGCGTCGACGACCCGAAACCACCGACGGAACGGAACGACCTGTACCTGTCGGTGCTCCCCGACGGTCGCCACCGTCTCGACGGGAACCTCGACGCCCGCACCGGTGCCGTCGTCGGCGACGCCATCCGAGCGGCGATGCGTCCCGACCTCGACGGTGAACCCGAACGCACCCCGTCGCGCCGTCGGGCTGACGCGCTCGGCGAGATCTGCGCGTTCTGGCTGGCGAGCCAGCCGAGCCCGGCCACGGCCCGGCAACGACCCAGCGCCCACGTGGTCATCGACTGGGACGTCCTCACCGGAACCGCCCGGCCCGGAACGAGTCACTGGCTCGACGGCACCCCGATCTCGAACGCCGCCATCGCGCAGGTTCTCTGCGACGCTCAGGTGCACCGAGTCATCGTCTCCGGTGCGAGCACCATCCTCGACTACGGGCGCGGGACCAAAGCCGTCCCTCCCAACCTCTGGAACGTCATCGCGCTCCGCGACCGGCACTGCCGCTTCCCCGGATGCGCCGTGCCCAGCCCCCGTTGCGACGCCCACCACGTCCACCATTGGCTCCACGGTGGCCCCACCGAACCGACCAACCTCGCCCTGCTCTGCGAACGCCACCACACGCTCATCCACCTGCCGGGCTACCAGATGAAGCTCCTGCCCGACTCGGGAGTCGAGATCACGCTCCCCACCGGCCGCACCCTCACCAGCCACCCCCCGCCCCTCACCGGTGGTGGTGCTGGTGGTGACGGCGGCCCAGGCCCATGACGCGGATGGGTTTCGGTGCTGGCGAGCGTGGCGCGGCGCTGTCATCGGCCGGTCCGCGCCGTGCGCGTACCCGACGGCGTTGGTGGCGTGGCGCGTTCAGCCCGGATTGTTCGAGGAGCACCGACGCCGGCTCGTCCAACGGATCCTGCCGCACCAGGCGTCATCGAGGTACGCGTCGACGAGCTCGGCGACCGTCAAGCCCACGAGCACGGCCGCAGGTGGCGGCGCCTCCAGGTCGCCATCAACGAGGCGCGGGCCGGCCGGACATCTGTAGCGCGCTCGGAGGGACTCGAACCCCCAACCTTCTGATCCGTAGTTCGGTGAGGGCCACGTTCCGCCACTTCCCGGCACCGCCCGCCAATGCCTTTTGTGGCCGCTGAACAGGGCACATACGTGGGCGGCATGGACCGTCAGTGACCGCACGTGACCGGGTTTACCCGCCGGATGGATCTCACGGTGGATCTCACGGAGACGGCGTCCTCTGATTGAACGTCAGAGGACGCCGCTCGGTTGGACCACTGAGGCACCACCGCCGGCCCCGGTTGCTTCGAGGTAGTGCGCCCTGGGTCCTGTCGCCGGGTGCGAGATGAACAAGACCACGAAGCGGAGCCCGCGAGGAACCGATCGAGACTGAGCCGTCCGTAGACTGGGCAGATGTCGGTCCAGCACACCGTTGACGATCAGGGTCGCTACGACGGCAAGACCCTGCAGGAGCTCTGGCCGCAGGTCGTCGCCGAGGTGGTCGCGGCCATTGATCCCGCCGAGGTCATCCTGTTCGGCTCGGTCGCCCGCCGTGAGGACGGGCCAGACTCCGACATCGATCTGCTCGTCGTGCTCGATCATGTCCAACCGGCCGAGAAGCGACCGATGATGGCCCGAGTCCGGCGCTCCATCCAGACCTTCGTCCCCGTCGACGTGCTCATCACCGACCCGATCGAGATGGCAGAACGTCGAGACGACGTCGGCTCGATCCTCTACTGGCCGCTCAAAGAGGGCCGGTCGGTGTACCGGCGCCCACATGCCGAAGCAGTCTGATCCTCGCGAGTGGCTGAGGTTCGCCGAGGCCGACCTGGCGGCGGCTCGGAGCTTGCTTGCCACCCCCGATCTTCCCGCTCGGATCGCCTGCTTCCACGCTCACCAAGCCACTGAGAAGGCGCTGAAGGCGTCCCTCATCGCCACGGGGACGCCATTTCGCAAGACGCACGATCTTGCGATCCTCGTCGGGCTGCAGCCAGAGGCCATTCGCTCGCTACTGGGCGATGTCGACCTCGAGCTCCTACAACCGTGGGCAGTCGATGCGCGCTACCCCGGCGACCTGCCCGACGCGACGACGAGCGAGGCCTCTTCGGCGGTTACGACCGCCGCCGAAATCCTCGCTGTCATCAATCGCGCGATCGAGGGACGCGAACCTGCGTGAATCAAGCGCCCGATGGCGCGGTGCAACCTGAAGCGCCACCCGGCGATTCAAGGAGCTCGTATCCGTCGCGAGCATGCCGGCCCTGGCGCATCTCCAATCCGATCGTTCCAAATGTCATCGGAGGGCCGGCAGGCTCGGCGACCTGTGGGAGAGAGCGACAGCGCTGTCACGCTGCCCACCGCGAATCGTGACGAGAACCCGCGCTCTGCGCCGGCGTCAGGCCTGACCGTGCTGGTCAGCAGCCCCTTCCACGTCGCGTTTCGGAGCGTCCGATCGAACCACGAACGATCCTGGCGACCCGACGCGACAACCCCGACGATCGCGACGAGCTTGGGGCCGTGGCGGGGTGGTCGGCCGCCGGTTGAGGGAGGCCGATTGGGTCGTGGTGGTGGCGGGGCGTGGAAGACGCGGTCGTCGCGGATCCGTGTACGCGGCAATCGCGCTCGCTGACCGGCTCGATGCGCCCGCGATGCTGGCGATGTATGAAGCGCTGCTCGGACAGCCCGTCGTCGAGCTCGATCGTGCGCACCGCGTCGAAGCTCTTGCCGACCGAGGCCTTGACCTCGTAGCCGTCGGTGGATGCGAACTCGACGACTCGGACGGCCCGCCGCTCGAGCTCGACGTTCGACCAACGCAGCCACACCAGCTCACCGATCCGTAGGCCCGAGCCGAGCAGGAACGCCCACACCGGCCACATGCGGTCGCCCTCCTCCAGGTCCAGGAACTCCCGAGCCTGCTCGGGTGACCAGTGCTGCGGGATTGACCGTGGCGCTGTCGGCCGGGGAACGTCGGCCAGCGGGTTGTGGCTGACGAGTGCTGCGGCGATGGCCGCCTTGAACGCGCCGGCGAGCGGGGCGCGAGCGAGACGGATCGTGTTCGGAGCCAGGCCCTGACCTCGCTTGCGGCCGCCCTCGACTCCGAGGCGGCGTTGCCAGGCGATGAGCACCTCGGGCGTGACGTCACGCAACCGCTTGGCACCCAGCCACTGGCGGAGGTAGGAGTCCGCGCTCAGCCGGTAGTCGAAACGGGTCTTCGACGACAGCCGGGCGTCTACGTCGAGGCCGACAACGACGAAAGAGTGCGGCACCCCCCGCGGCAGCACCGCGAAACACCCCGGCGTCAGCGACCTCGCGACACCACCACACACCAACTCGATGCTCCCGGCGAGCATGTAGATGCACTGCTCCTCCGCGTCGTGCACATGCTCAGGAGAATGCAGGTCCGGCGGGCATTCCTGCTCGATGACCGTCAAACCGCCGTGGGTGTCCTCCTGCGTCGCCTTCACGACCTACGACATCGCCGAATACGCACGACGACACGTCGACCCCGACGAAGGACATGTACTTGAGCTCCGCACCCGAGAAGTCACAGCCGCTGAGGCATCCCGGTGTGGACTTGCCACCCGGGAGGGGCATCGTGCCGTGGAACGTCACATGCGTGATCGGCCCGACAAACGTGCAGCCGTAGAACTCCGACGACCCGAAGTAGGTGTCCTCGAGCGGACCGAACACGCAGTCTCGGAGGATCGCGCTCGGTAACCCGGGGCCCAGGCGGGCATTGCGGAAGTCGACCCGCTCGTAGACGTTGCTGCCGCCACGGAATCCGCCGAGGCCACCACCGCCGAGGTTCGCGCCGCGGAATGAGACATCGCAGCATCTCGTACGTGTCAGGCTCATGCCCGACAGCAGCGCGTCGTCGAACTTGCAGTTCTCCACGACGCCGTCGGAGACCAACAGGTTCGGGAGCGCCGCGAACGAGAAGTCGACCCCGGCCAACGAGCATTCGGTGATCGTCATTCGATCGGTCACCACGTCGAAGTGCAACGGGCCGACGGGCCCGGCCACCTCGCCGCGATGGCTGATCTTCGCGAGCGGGCCGAAGAGTCCCCGTGCGTCGAGCAACCCGTCGGGCGTGCGGTCCAGCACCTTCGACAGCGGCCGGTTCTCGCACAGAGCCTTCAGGACAGCAGTGGTTCGCTTCCCGTCATCGCGCCAGCGATCCCGAAGCTCCTCAAGTGACAGCGCCGCAACGCCGGCAGCGCCGTCGCCACGAACCCGCTCACTGCGACGCCAAGCCCCGAACACCCGCCCATAATGATCGATTCAAAGGCCGCAGGCCACCGGCCCGATCGGCAGTTCCGTTCTTCGCTGGCTGGCGTCGGGGAGACGTAGTGTCGGACACGTCGTCACTGATCGACGGCCACGGGGGAACCGAGATGAACCGAAGCGAGCACTATCACGTGGCAATCGTGGTGCCTGATCTGATGGCCGGTCGGGCGCACTACGCCGATCTGCTGGGCCTTGCATGGGGCCCGGTGATGGAGTTCGACGGCGACTTCATCGATGGGGCAGGGAATGAACGCGTCCTGCACCTCAAGGCCTGCTACTCGAGCGTCGCGCCCTATCTCGAGCTGATCGAGGAGATGCGCGGCACCGAGTGGGAATGCAACGAGTACTCCAACATCCATCACATCGGCTTCTGGTCCGATGACGTCGAGGCTGACTCGGCGCGCTGGTCGACGGCCGGGTGCCCGCTCGCCCTCGGCTCACGAGAAAGCGGTGTGATGCAGATGGCCTACCACCGGGACCCGTTCGGCGTACGACTGGAGATCGTCCACGAGGCGCAGCGCGAGATGATCGAGCAGATCATGTGCGCGCCGACGACCGACACGTCACCCATGCCAATGGAGTTCGGGTGAGCGCGTCGAGTCAGAACGTGCGCAGCGCGTCGAGTGAGTTCCGGTCACGCCGAAACAACGCCCGCATGACGGGGGCCGATCCGTATCGCTCGGCGTTGATGTCGATCCCGAAGTGGCAGGCGACGTCGATTGCCCGCCGATCAACGCCCAGATCCTGCTCGCCCACCGAGTGGGTGAGGTCGTCGATGTGCACGACCAACTCGAGGATTCGCGTGAGCAAGAACTCGCGCAACGTGATTGCGAACCTCTGTGCGACCGGGTGTGCGACGATCTGATCCTGCGAAGCTTCAGCGAGCACGACCTCGCTCCGCTTCCAGCTTGCCCTCCCCCGCTCGATCAGGTCCTCTCTTCCATCGACCACCTGCTCCTCGGCGACGGCGCGTACACCGTCGTGTATCGGGCTGTCTTCGTCGAGCGGTATCAACGAGTACATCTTCGCCGCCGTGATTGGCTGTCCGGCCGGTCCAGCGACGACGAGTCCCTGCTCGGCCATCAGAATGCCAGAGTGGACAAGATGTCCGGCGAGTGCGCCGACCGTCATCCCGGACAGGCTCGACGGCTCGGCCCAGCGCTCCCCGACACGCGGACCTTCAACAATCGACAACGCCGCGCTCGCTGTGTCGAGCCATATCTGGCTGTACTCGTCCATGCGTACAGAATGCCCGCTCAGGGCGCGTTGTCGCCAGCAATGCCGGGTGTTCTGGGCAGGTGTTCTGTACGTCTCATCCACCGAGCATCATGGCGCCGAGCTTGTCGGTTGCGTGGAGCTCGTAGGCGCGGGGTGAGATGTCGAGCTGGATGACGCCGAAGACGGTGTCGGCCAAGCTCGCGGTGACGCGTGCCCGCCACGTCGTCTGGTGGCGGTCGTCCTCGGTCAACGCGGATGGCGCCTCGGCGGTCATCACGAAGGTGTCGCCGTGGGGGTCGGCGCCGAGGGCGTCGATCAGCCGATCGTGCAGCGCGTCGACGTCGTTGACGTCGTCGCGGAGCCCGAGGTCGAGATCCTTGGTGAGTCAAGCGTCGTCGGCAAGGCGGACCTCCAACGCCATCCCGCCCTTGACCACCCAACGTCCGGGTTCCGCGGCTTCGAGCCGGGCGACCACCCGCTCGAACACCACCCGTCGGCGGAGGCGGTCGAGCGCGATCCTGGTGGCCTCCGCCCGGGTCCTGAGTCGGTGCTCGAGCGCGGTGCGCGGCGCTCGCGCGCTCCCGTAGCTCACGTAGCTCACGGTGCGTCCGCTCCCTGCAGCGAGCGCTCGATAAGGAGCGCAGCACGGAGATCGACGGCTTCGGCCCGCGCTCGGACGGCCCGGATCGTGAGCAGCCCGCGCCCCCGCGCCTCGTTGATCGCGCGGGCGAGCTGGTCCTGATCGACGCCGGTCGCGGCGACATCGACGAGCGAGCGCACCACGGTGGTGACGCGGAACCCGGTCCGCTGTTCGACGTCGGCGGAGGGCAGTTCGGCCCGGTGGAGGACGACGGCGCCAGCGCGCATCGTGAACCCGGGCGGGACGGTGAGTTGGACACGAGCGGATTCGAACTCGCCGATGCCGTGGACGGCGAGGGCGGTCTCGTGGGAGACGACTGCTCGCCCCCTCGACCAGAGCGCCCAGCGGGCGAGGTCATCGAGGAGCCCCGGGAGCCACTCGGCCAGGCGGAAGATGCCCCGGTCGATGCGCAGCCAGTTCCCGGCACGCACGTGGTGGGCCTGCGCTTGGTAGGAGTACCCGAACTCCTTGGCCTGCGCCGCCGTGAAGTAGCCGCCTTGATCCGCAGCGAGCCCGAACAAGCGGCGGCGGAGGTCACGACGGTGGGCGGGCACGCGCTAATCCTACATCGAAACTTGAGTTTCAAACGCCACAGATGTCTGTACCTATAGATTTGTGTGACTTCGAGGTCTCATCATGCTCCGGCTTCGACTCCCGGGTCGCTGACTGTGGTCGGCGATGAAGCGAACCGAGCGGCTCTGTCGACTCGAGCCCGCACCCGTCCGGAAGCCAACCCGCTCCCCGGTCAGCCCCAGAAGATGCACGTCGGGTCGGCGTCGATCTCCGCCAGCAGCGTCTCGACGTTCGGCGTGGGCGGGACGAGGTCGTAGGCACGGAACTTGAGGTTCCGATCCCGCCCGTAGATCTCCCACTCCCGCCGCACCTTCGTGTACCGAAGGCGGGCGACGGGGAACCGAGTTCACTCAGGCCCGAAGTCCTCACGCCACGGCGGCCGGCACTCCAGGATGGTGATCGCCCGCGGGTCGACGTCCATCTCGTAGCGGATCTGGCCGACAGCTCGTTCGGGAAGGCGTTCGTTGCGAGCGTCGACCCACCGGCGAACGCGAGCCACGTCGGTCTCAGGGAGCGCCATCTTGGTCTCCAGCCGGTGGCGCTTCCCCCAGGTTGAGGTCGACCGCGCTCACGAACAGCGCCCGGGTGCCGAGGCACTTCCAGCCGAGCAGTCCTCGGCCGTCGGGTGGACCAGTCCACGATGTGCTTCCCCACCGGCGTTCGGGTTGGTGCGCCAAGAGTACGAGAGCGGCGTGACGGGTGCGGCCTATGGGCCGAGATCGACCCCGACATCTGCCCCGGCGTGGCGGACCCGTCGGGCCCAACGCCTTGACCCATCTCGGTCCGGGCGATCCGCTCGTCGATGCTCCGCAGCCGATCGGCAGCGTCCGAGAACTGGTCCTGCCAGCGCCGCCAGGCCGGCAGCCGCTCGGCACGGCGATTGCCGTCGGCGACGAGCTGGCCGATGCGGTGGTCGGCTCGGTCGAGGGCGCGTCGTGCACCGGGTCGAAGCGGTTGGCCTGGGCGTAATCGTGGAACCACTCCTGGCGTTGCTGGCACTGGTAGTGCGAGCAACTTGGTCCCGATACGCAGCCGGGTCGATGCGGCCGGAGCCGAAGTAGGACCGAACGGCCTGAACCACGGACCGGGCGCTTTCGGCCGTGCGCTTGCCCTCACGAACGATGACGCGCTCCCACTCGTCGAGGAGCTCCTCGGACCAGATGAAGTTGATCACCAGGTCCTCGGCCAAGGCGAGCACGACGTCCATCACCGCAAACGGGAACAGCTCGTTGGCGTCGACGAAGACGCGATCGCGCCGACGTTCCTTCACGAGGGTTCGTCGAGCGCCGATCGGAT
Organism: Actinomycetota bacterium; assembly: GCA_009886115.1. GTDB lineage: Bacteria > Actinomycetota > Acidimicrobiia > IMCC26256 > VFJJ01 > VFJJ01. Next base: position 64,716 of record VFJJ01000045.1, on the reverse strand, counting down.
GGCGGCGGCACCCTCACGACGCCGATCACGCTCAGCCGCAATGGCGAGCACGTCGGCTACGAGGATCCTGCGATGACGGCTGCCGGGCAGCCGGCGAAAGGCAAGCACGCCCTCACCACAAAGACGATCGACGAACTGGCGGGTCACCCCGAGCACACGAGCCGCCTCGGTCGGCGTGACCTCCTGCGTCGGACGGAGGATGACAACCGATTTCCCGCTGGCAACGTCCTCGAGCACCAACCGGAGCGTGTGCCCCAGATCCGAGCCGTCGTCTACCTGTGCGGCGAGCTGACGAGCGACCGCCCGCTGCGACCGGTTCTCGGCGGAGAGGGTGGTCAGGGCTGACTCGGACACAGCCGAAGAGTACCACCGACTGCAATATCTGCAACCATGAATCGAGCTGCGTCGCTGATACTCAGCCTCCGAACAGCGCGTGGCCGATGCGATCGGCGGCTTCTCGCCGCATAGTCGGGGTGACGCGGCTGTAGAGGGTCGACAGGAGCGTCGCGTCGGCGTGGCCGAACGGGGCGCAAGCACCCGCTGCCACGAGGCGATGGCGTCGAGGTCGCGCAGGATTTCGCCCCGAGATGTGTGGGCCAATGGAGTGGGTGACGTAGTGCCGGTGGTCGAACAGCGTCTTGGCGGCCTGAGGCGCCACCCGGCGATTCACCGAGTTCGTATCCTGTCGAGGTTCGCGAGCATGCCGGCCTCTGGCGCATCTCCAATCCGATCGTTCCGGATGTCATCGGAGGGTCGGCAGGCTCGGTGACCTGTGGGAGAGCGACGGTGCTGTCTCGCTGCCCGCCGCGAACCTGGGCACCCGACCTCCCGTGAGATCCGCTCAGCAGCGCTTCTGCGGAACTTTGGATCTCACCAGGATGCAGAACGGACTCCCAGACGCCCAGGGGAACGGACCAACAACACTCCCACCTGGACTTCTTCAGCGCGCTCGGAGGGACTCGAACCCCCAACCTTCTGATCCGTAGGTGGCGGATGGGTGGTGACCGGGGTTGACCAGGCGTGCCCGCGATGGCCTGATGGTGCCCCTGAGCGGGGGCGATGCGCTCGGGTGAGCGACCGGCGCTACCCGGCATCTACCCGGATTGCCGCCGGGATCTTCTCAGCATCTTCTCACGGGGACAGTGCCGTGCCGCGCCAGCCAATCGGGCTCCGGGACACGTCGACCAAGAAGCCGGGTGAGCTGCCTGGTCCAGACTCAGTTCACAGTCCCTGCGCCGCACGAAGGAGGTCCTTCCTTCCGGCGTTCGTGCTCATGTCAGATCTCGTCGACGGCATCGAGAGATCGCGTCAGGAGCCGGTGAGCAACCCGGTGGGCACGGGTGGATCGAGCCATCCCTGGCCGTGGAGTCGCTCGTAGGCCTTGGCGATGTGCGTCGGCGTGAACAGGCGCTCCTTGCGCCGGTTCCAGGAACCGACGACGCGCTCGGCCTGATCGAGCCTTAGCGGCTCCGCCCGGCGGTGCTCGTCGTCGTCACGCAAGGATGCCCAGTGCACGGTGGCGAGCAGTTCGAGTCCGTAGGTCGACTCGAATCCCTCGATGAGCTGAGCGACAACCTCGAGGTGGGCGTTGGAGCCAACGCGCGCTTCGAGCACAGCGGCCGCCTCCGCGGACGCACCGTCGAGTATCTCGAACGGGATCGAGTCCAGTGCCTTCGCCGAGCCATCCCCGGTCCCTCGGATGTAGTGGCCCTCCATCCCCTGGAGCACATGCCGAAGGTTGTCGGCGTACGGGCCGTACCTGCCCTTTGCGAAGTCGAGCTTGAGCGGCTCGCCTGCCTCCTGCATGAAGTACATCAGCTTCTGGACGTCGACGGCTGTGACGTCGACTGCGAAGGGGAGATAGCGCTCCATGACGGCGACCACAGCCGCTCGGCCGTAGGTCATCTTGGGCCGGTCGGTGCGAACGGCTTGGTCGACGGATGCGGGTGCACCCTCCGGCGGGTAGAGGAGGACCTGCACGTCGGTGACCTGGTCGAAGGCGCGCTCGATGACCGGGCGCACGTCCTCCCAACGAAGCCCACCGTGGCCGCAGCCCAGCGGCGGAACGGCGACGCTGCTGATCGACAGGTCCTTGAGCTGGCGGACAAGGTCGTCGAGTCCGGAACGGATGTCGGACAGCTTCGACTTCGACCGCCAGTGCTTCTTGGTCGGGAAGTTGATGATGTACCGCGGGCCATCGGTCGCGAGTGCGCCGGCATCCCAGATGAACATCTGGCCGAGCTCGACGGCCCCCTGGTCGCAGGCGCGCTTGTAGGCCTTGTAGTTCTCGGGGAATGCGCGCTTGAACTGCAGGGCGATCCCCTTGCCCATGACCCCTACTGTGTTGACGGTGTTGACCAAGGCGTCCGCCTTGGCGTCGAGCAGGTTCCCGTGCGCTTCCTGGATCATCTCAACTCCGATCCTACGAGTAGTACCAGTCGGGCCGGACGACCACCTGCAGCCCACACCCCGACTCCACGAACAGGCGTTCGACCATAGCCTTCCGGTCGTCCGACCGCGCGGCTACTCCGGTGAGCAGCTCCAGGGGCACCTGGCCGTGCACGAGGAACTCGGCCATCCGTCGCTCCATTCGCTCGGGATCGTCCGGCGTGTCCTTCCACATTGCCTCCTTCATCAACGACCAGTCGATGAACGTCGACTGGGGTACCGGGGCCGCCAGGTCACCGAGCACGCGAGGGTCGTCGCTGAACGCGGCATACGCCTTCGCCGCGTTCCGATCGCTGATTGCGAAGTCCACCGGCGCGCCCACCAGCTGATCGACGTGGCCCACGAAGTAGACGAGATCACGGTGGTCGCCGGTGAACGACGGCACGCTCCCCCTCCAGAGGACGTACATCATCGGCGAGCGTGCCGCGAAGTAGAAGGGCACGTAGTCCCCGACGCAACCTCCGCGCGAGCAGGTCACCGGCTGACCGCGGCGCCTCTGCTTGATCGCCGGGTCGCCCGCCTCGTTCGTCAGGAGCCCGTGTCCCTCCACGATCGTGTCGCTCAACAGTGCGCCCGCTTCGAGGATCGCCGGCAGGTTGTCGACGTGGGTGAAGTGGAACAGCAGTCCGAATTGCGGCGTCGTCATGGTTCAGCCCAGTGCTCGGAGCAGTAAGCCTCGGCCTCGTCCTCCGGCAGCGCTCTCGTCGAGTTGTTGAGCCGGACGTAGAAGACGCCGTCCTCCTTGCTGGTCTTCGCCCGCACCGGGACGGGCGAGGCGGCCACGTCGACACGGCAGACCTCTGCGCCCGCGTGAATCGCGATGCGGGCGCGGGCCCGGGTGACGGGCGGGTGGCCCAGGGCGTGGACGAGGTGGGTGGTCAGCCAGTTGACGAAGCCGTCGCCGTTCTTGGGCTTTACCCGTTCGTAGTCGTGGCCCAGTCCCACGACTGAGCGGTCGGGTCCGATCCCGATCAGTAGCGTCCCGCCGTCGGTGTTGAGGAAGCCGGCCACGGTCTTGACGATGGCGTCCTCGATTGCCTTGCTCGGTTGGTTCTCGCGGAGGTCCCAACGGGCGGTGGACTTGAACTCGACGGCGTAGTCCTCGTCGTTGGCGATCAACTCCTCGATGGTCCGCAGCTCGGGCTTGCCGACCAGCCCGAGCTTCTCAGCGACGAGGGCGACGAACTCGGCGTCGGTACGGAGTTTCTCGACGACCTCCTCGGTGAGGGCCGACGTGGTGAGCGCCCCGGCCGGAAGCGTCCCCACGCCGCCCGCCGGCCTGGCAGGTGCGACCGAGATGCCCTCGTACACGCTGCGTCCGTCGTCGCCGTAGGCCGAGGTGATGTGGTCGAACACGGCCTGGACCTTGGTGTCGAACACCTCCGGCGGGTACGGATCTGCCGGCAGGTCCTCATCGAGAAGTCGGCGGATCGCCACTCGCACGTCGGCCGTCGTCGCCGCCTTGCGTCGCCAGTCCAGGACGAGCTTGTCGTGGAGATGGGCGAGGAGGCGTTTGGCGCTCGCCTTCACCACCGTGCGTTCGGTGTCGCTGAGCACCGGGTCGGGCTTGGTGAGCAGGTCGAAGATCGCCAGCTCGGCCTCGGTGAGGCCCTCGAGGACCGCTCGTTGCTCTTCGTCGGTCAGTGACTGCGACAGCTCGATCAGGCGCCGGAGGTACTCGTCGATGTTGAGGCTGCCTGCGTTGTACTCCGCGATGAGCTGCTCGATCCGCTCGACGAGGTCGTAGCGGGTCGGATTGCGGGTCGCGGCAGCGACCGCCCGTTGCTTGAGCAGGGCCGCCAACCGATCGGTCTCAGCGCGCTTGCGGCCGGCGAAACGAGCGGCAAGGGCATCGAAGTCGATCCGGGACAGGTCGATGAGCGCCTCGGGCTCGCTCCCCTCGGCTGCGGCGCGGATCACGTACTCCTCCGCACCGACGGATCGGTCGAGCAATTCGTCGACGGCGTCGGCGAGCTCGTCGAGGTCGGCGGCTGGGGGCCGGGCCAGGTCGAGGAGGCGCTCGGCCAGCACCCGGATCGCGGCCACGGTCCGCATCTGGGCGGCAGCGGCTGGGTCGGGGAGGAGGGCCTTGAACAGCTTGCGGACCTGGCGAGCCGCGGCCAGGAACGCCACGCGCTGATCGTCATCGGCCAGCAGCGCCTCGACGGCAGCGTCACGCAATGCGATGTGCTCGAACCCGGTGGCGTCTCGCAACGCCGCAAGGTCGACACCGGCCGCCGCGCACAGCTCGACGGTGACCTCGATCTGCTCGTCGAGGGCGACGACAAGTGCGTCGACGGGTTGGATCGGGGTGTCCACGCCGGCCTCGGCGTTGGCCGAGCCGTAGATGGCCAGCGCGGCCTCGAGGTTCCGGAACACGCCGATGTAGTCGACGATCAGGCCGTTGTCCTTCTCGGGGAACACCCGGTTCGCTCGGGCGATGGTCTGCATCAACGTGTGGTTGCGCATCGGGCGGTCGAGGTAGATCGTCGACACGCTCGGGGCGTCGAATCCGGTCATCCACATGGCACACACGAAGACGATCCGCAACGGGTCGTCGGCGGCCTTGAACCTCTCGGCCAGGTCCTCGTCGTTCATCCGCTTGCGGTGCGGGCGGATGTCGAGGCCCTTGGCGTCGAGTTGGGCGATCTCGTTCTGGCCCTGTGACACGACCACCGCCATGTCGGTGGAGTCCATCAGGGCCAGCCGGCTGGCCAGCCATGGCCGCTCCAGCTCCGGGAGGGCGTCGTGTGCGGCTTGGAGCTCGGCCCGGTGCTCGGCCCAGGCCTCCTGCACGTAGCCGTACATGCGAACCGCGGCCGCTTTGTCGACCCCGACGTACATGGCCTTGCCGGTAAAGCCACGGCCCACGAAGTGCGCCACTAGGTCCCGGGCGATGGTGCGCAGGCGCTCGGGGCGGGTGAGGAGGGTGTACTCCCGACCGAACCGGCGGGCGAGCTGACCCTCGGCGTCCTCGTCGAGCTCGGCCTGCTCCAGCAGGGCGGTCAGTTCCTCGGAGAAGTCCTCGTTGACGAGTTGGAGCTCCGGGGTCCGGTTGTCGTAGTAGAGCGGGACGGTTGAGCCGTCCTCGATGGCGTCGCGGAAGTTGTAGACCGTGACGTAGTCACCGAACTGCTGGCGGGTCAGTTCCTCGCCCGACATGAGCGGCGTGCCGGTGAAGCCCATAAACGCAGCGTTCGGGAGCGCCTGGCGCATATTCAGCGCTAACGTGTCGTACTGGCTGCGGTGAGCTTCATCGGTGATCACGATCACGTCGGACCGGTCCGACAGCACCGGCATGGTCGTCTCCCCGGCCCGGGTGTCGATGCGGAACTTGTGGATCAGCGTGAACACGTAGCGATGGTCGGCGGCTAGCAGCTCGCGGAGGTGAGCGGTCGACGTTGCGTGCACGGTGGCTTCGGCGGGGATCGCGCCGGCGTCGGCGAACTCGCCGTGGAGCTGGATGTCGAGCTCGGTGCGATCGGTCACCATGACGAACGTCCAGGCACCCGGGACTCGCCTCAGCACCTTCTGGGTGAACCACAGCATCGACAGGCTCTTGCCCGACCCCTGGGTGTGCCAGAACACGCCGAGGCGCTTCTCGCCGGCGGCCCGCACCCGGTGCAGGTTCTCGATCGCCGCGTTCACGCCGAGGAACTGGTGGTTGCGAGCCACGACCTTGATCAGCCCGCCCGGCCGCTCGATGAACGCGGTGAAGTTCTCGACGAGGTCGAGCAGGTGGTCATGGGCGCAGGTGCCCTGGATGGCCGTCTCCAACGCGACGACACCACGGGTGCCGTCAGCGTCGATGACCTTCCAGTCCCCGAAGTACTCCCATGACGCGAAGGTGGGGCCTACCTTCGCTTCGGATCCATTGGAACAGATCACGAATCCGTTGGGGACGAACAGGTCGGGAATGGTGTCGCGGTAGTCGGTGATGTTCTCGTCGAACGCCGCCTTGGCCTTCCGGTTCGGCTCCTTGAACTCGGCCAGCACCAGCGGGATACCGTTCACGAACAGGACCACATCGGTGCGGCGGCGGTACATGTCGCTCGCGAACCACACCTGCGACGCGGCCAGCCAGTCGTTGTTCGTCGAGTCCGAGAAGTCGACGAAACGGACGGTGGCGTAGGCCTTGCCGCCCTGATCGTCGGTCCACTCGGCGCGGTAGCCGTCCCGCAGCAAAGCGTGCACCTCGCGGTTCGCGCGCACCCGATCCATCGCCGACCGCGTCTTCGTGACGGCCTGGAGCCCCTCCTCGCGGATCTGGTCCGGAACGGAGGGGTTCAGGACCCGGATCGCATCTCGGAGACGGTGGACGAGGACGACCTCGTGCATCGAGTCGCGTCCGAGCGTGCCCGCCGGGCCGAACGACTCCTTCCAGGCGTTGACGACCTCCCAGCCGAGTTCTGCGAGCAGTTCGAGCGCCGGCTCCTCGACCAGCCCCGACTCCGAATACGGCCCCGGTGGGTTCACCCCACCGCCGCCTCGGTCAACGCATCGAGGTCTAGATGCGAAACATCGATCTGCCCGGTCACGAGCTTTGGAAGGAGGAGGTCTCGGAGCCCGGTGAGTTGATCGGACCCGTCGAGCAGCTCATCCACGAGCGCAAGCGCCGCGTCGAGCGCCGCGGCAAGTGAGGCTCGCAGGTCTCCCGGCGGCCATAGGACCTGGCCGGCCGCCACATGGTCCGGAGAAAGGTGGAGGACCGTCGAGCCGTTGGCGAACTCCTTGACGCGGTCGGCGAAGTCCGACCATCGGAGTACTGCGAACAACCACAGTCGATCTGCTGGCTCGTCGGGGACGATGCGCGCTACGTCGAGCGAGATCACGCCCGGCTCGGGTAGTCGCGGCACGAGTGTTGCCCGAGCCAGGATCTCCCGCCCTTGGGTGAGGTCGGTAACCGCAAGTACGACATCGCCGTGGTTCACAAGCTGTGCTTCGGTGAACTTCCCGTCGTAGCGCTTCAGGCCGTCCCGCCGAAAGCCTCCCCCGCGCATCATGCACTTCAGGTTCACGAAGGGGCGACCACCGACGTCGACGAGTTCGTGCTTGCGGTACGACCGTCCACGAACGAGCGACGCGAACTCATCGAGGCGCCGAATCTGCCAGCCGTCGGGGATGGGGCCGAGGGGGGAGTCGACGAGGGGGACGTCCTCGTGGCCCGGGTACCGGAAATGGACGAACCACTCCCGGTAGATGGCCCGCGCCATCTCCTCCAGCACCTCAACCCGCCGCCGATTGTTCTCGATCAGATCGTGGAGGGCGCACAGAACGACGGCGATCTGGTCCTGCTCGTGCCTTGAGGGGAGACGGAGGCGCAGCATCTTGGCTGAGCCGATGTTGAAGTGCTGTTGAGCCGCACCGACCAGGTGGCCGCCAACTGCCGAACGCCCCCAACTCGAGTTGAAGACTGCGGCGAGTAGGTGTGGGTTGAGATCTTCGCCTGGGGTGATGACCACAAGGTCCGCGCAGTTCGAGCCATCGAGGTCGGATGGGACCACGGCTGCGGTTCCCGGATAGCCCGTGCGAACGACGACTACGTCTCCGGCGGCGAGCCTCGACTTGGCGAGCTTCCGATGGAAGTCCTCGTCTACCCGAAGCATGCCGTTGCGATCGATCACGAACGGCTTGATGTTCTGAGATCGGAGGAAGGGCACTCCATCATCTACGTACCGATCGGACATCCTCCCTACGTGCCCTACCGTGACTCGCTCGCACAGGTCGCCGAGCACGACGTCCCGCCACTCGCTCATTCGCTCAAGACCCCTGTGATGGCAGCATCGACCTTGGCGCGGAGGGTGTCGGCTTCGTTGCTGAGACGCGTGAACTCCTCGTAGAGGCTCTCGAGCTTCTCGGTGAAGTCCTCGTCGTCGGCGTCGGCCGCTGCGGTGCCGGTGTAGCGCCCGGGGTTGAGGCTCCATCCTTGCGCCTCGATCTCGGCCCGAGTGGCCACTTTGCAGAAGCCCGGAACGTCGGCGTAGGTCCCGTCGGGGAACCGCTCCTTCAACAGGGCGATGCTGCCATCGACGGTCGTGACGTCCTCGCCACGGTAGAGACGGACGACGTTGGCCAGCAGCTCGATCTGCTCCGGAAGGAAGTCGCGGTGGGCGCGGTCGATCTGGCGGTACGTGTGGCGGGCGTCGATGAACAGCACCGTGTCCTCGCGATCCGTGCCGGCCTTGCCCTTGTCGAGGAGCCAGAGGGTCACCGGGAGGGTGACGGTGTAGAAGAAATTGGTCCCGATGGCCACCATGACGTCGACGGCGCCGGACTCGACGAGCTTGCGACGGATCTCCTTCTCGGAGTGGCCGGCGTCGCCCGCCGAGTTGGCCATGACGAAGCCGGCGCGGCCGGCGTCGTTCAAGGCGGCGTAGAACTGCTGGATCCAGAGGTAGTTGCCGTTGTCGGTCCTGGGGAGGCCGAACGGGAACCGCGGATCGCCGGCGAGCTTGTCCTTGTCGACACCGTTCACGTTGAACGGCGGGTTGGCCATGACGAAGTCGAACCGGCCGACGGCATCGTGGAGACTCTCGTAGTAGCTGTTGGCCAGGCGGATGTCGCCCGACAGACCGTGGAGGGCGAGGTTCATCTTGGCCAGCGGGACGGTGACCTCCTTCTGCTCTTGGCCGTAGACGGACAGCTCCTGGGTGGCCGAGCCGGCGTGGCGCTCCACGAACTTGGCGCACTGCACGAACATGCCGCCCGACCCGCACGCCGGGTCATAGACCTTGCCGTGGTACGGCTCGATGATCTCCACGATGAGACGGACGATGGAGTACGGGGTGAAGAACTCTCCCCCCAGGCGACCCTCGGCCATGGCGAAGTTGGACAGGAAGTCCTCGTAGATCAACCCGAAGGCGTCGCCCGACAGGGTGCGGGGCAGCGGGGAGAAAAGCCGGAGTAACTCCGTGAGCGTCGAGCGCTCGAGGCGCTGATAGCCGCGCGGCAGAACGTCGCGGAGCTCGGGGTTGGCGGCCTCGACGGCCTTCATGGCGGCGTCGACCGCGGCTCCGAGGTTCTCGCCCTCGGGGAGGTCGACGAGGCCCGACAGCCGTGCCTCGTCGGGTACGAACAGCACCGATCGGGCGCGGTAGTTGTCGGGCGACACTGGGTTGCGAGCGGTGGCACCGGCCTCGACGTCGGCCCGGACGGCCTCGAAGCGGTGCTCGGCGTAGGCGAGGAAGATCAACCCGAGCACCGGGCTCCGGTAATCCGCCGGTGTGAGCGTGGAGTTCGCCCGGAGCTCGTCAGCCGCCTTCCACAAGGTCCGCCGAACCTCGGCCAGGTCATCACTCTTCACGTCACGTCCCTCTATCTCGCACTCAGAAGCAACTAGTCACCGAAGACAGCGCTAACGGCCATCCGATCCCACGGCACGTGATGAACGCCACACCTAATGCTCCCACCGAAGACGTCGAGACACATCTGCAGGTCCTGCGGACCTCCAGATGACGGTCGGGCTCCAGCCGCCACGTTCCGTGGCCGTGAAAACGTGGTCGGCAGTGGTGCCGATGGTCGCCTGCGCCGTCGCCGCACGGCGACAGTATGGCCCACCTACCGGTCCTCGCCAGCGGCTTCGCCACCAAGCTGGCCTCACCTACTGGTCGTTCCTTGTCACATCGGCAGCCACGGAGTGTCCCTTGTAGGACATGTTGGTTCAGCCGGTCGCTGCGGCCGCATCTCTGCCGACGCTCATCGACATGTCGTCCGCGGCTGAGCACCTGGGCGTCTCGTTGCGGCACGTGCGGCGGCTCGTGGCCGAGAAGCGGATCCCGTACGTGAAGGTAGGTCACTTCGTACGCTTCGACCCCGGTGAGCTCGTGCAGTGGATCGATGAGCATCGGATCGAACCTTGCCAGTCCCCGCGCGGCGCGTGATCAAGCCGCCGTCGGACCCAGGACGAACCGGGCACGCTCTCTGCGGAGCATCTCGTAGGGCGTGATGCAGCCGACGCCGAGGGCGATGCAGACGTTCGGGATCTTGATCTTCTTGGTGGAGTGAGCGACGACCTCGTGGGTGACGACCACGTGCTCATGGGCCAGCGCGCTGGCAACGAGGTAATAGTCGGCGACCTGGAGAAAGGTCGCGATCGCCGCCGGCTCGTAGCGGGCACCGTTCGCCCACCGGCTGACTGCCTGCAGGCTCGCGATGATCGCGGGGTCGGCCTCGACGAAGAACCCGGCCCGGTCCGCCGCCCAGGCGGCCAGCTCGTCGTCGCCACCGATCAGCTCGTCGCGCACCCGGTCGATGCTGAGCACGCGACCGCCGGCGTTCTCCTGCTCGATCCAGTCCCAGAACGCTGGGCAGAAGTCGAAGCCGTAATGGAGGTTCTTGGCCTGGATGAACACGTTCGCATCGAGCAGGTACGCCATCACGCGACACCGAGACGGCCGGCCAGCTCGTTGAAGGTCGAGATCTTCTTGAACCCGAGCATGTCGAGCGCGTCGCGGTAGAGCGTGTGGCCTTCGAGGGTGCTGGCGATCACGGATCGGGCGAAGAGCTTGCTCACCCGGACTGGCTGGGTGTTGTAGAAGTTCCCGCCGCTGCCACCGTCACCCATCAGGCCGAGCACTCGTTGGCGCTCGGCCGTGTACGCCGCTCGGTAGGCCGGCCAACTGAGGTAGCCCGCTTCCTGCACGCGGCGAAGGACGACGAGCGTGCTGGCGCGGAAACGCCGAGCCAGCCGGTCGAGCTCCTCGGTCAGGTCTCGTCCAGTGTCGAACTGGTCGCGCAGATCGACGAGCGGAACCAGAAGCTCGGCCGCGACCTGGTTGCACCACCGTTCAGTCGCGTTGGTGCTCTCCACATCGAGAGCCACGTCGGAGAGCGCACTCTCGCCGAGCCAGAGGTGGGCCAGCTCGTGGGCCAGGGTGAAGATCTGCGCGGCCCGCGTGTCGGCCCCGTTGACGAATACCAAGGGGGCCAAGGGATCGACCAACGCGAAGCCTCGGAACTCATCGGGGTCGAGCTTGCGATGGGTGTTCGACCCGACGACACCGTTGACCATCACGAGCACGCCAACTTCCTCGGCGTGCTCACGAAGCCGAGCGAATGCGTCACCCCAGCTCGAGCCACGCTCATCGACGCTGAACGACAACACCTCTCGCATATGCGCCGCAGCTTCGGCAACCGTGGAGTCGAGCGTGCACGACGCAACGAAGGGCACCGGGTCGAAGCGGTTTGCCTGGGCGTAGTCGTGGAACCACTCCTGGCGTTGCTGGCACTGGTAGATGGTGTCGAGCAGGTCGGCGCTCGGCCGCGCGACGGTGCGGTCGCCGATCGTGCGGAAGTCCGGTATCGGCATGGGCTCGACCGGCGGCTCGGTGAGGAAGAAGAATCCGATCGGCGTGTGCGTCGCCCGAGCGAACGCTTCGAGCTGCTTGAGGGTCGGAGGGGCCTCGCCCGCCAACCAGTCCCTCAGCTTTGGGAATCGGCGCGCCAAGCCCTCACGATCGACGCGCGACCGTTCGATCGCCCATTCGTACAGCGCAACCGGGGCCTCGACGCGGACTCGTTGGGCAGCCATCGTCAGACCCCGAACAGCGTGTCGCCGATGCGTTCGGCGGCTTCGCGTTGCATGGTGGGCGTGACGTGGCTGTAGAGGTTCGAGAACAGGGTGGTGTCGGCGTGGCCGAGGCGCTCGGCCGCGACCTTGGGTGCGACTCCGCTCGCCAACATCAGGGTGGCGCTCGTGTGGCGCAGGCCGTGGGCCGTCAACCGGGGAAGGCCCGCCGCGACGCTCGCTCGAACGAGAACCTTCGAGAGCGTCTGCGGGTGATACGGCCCGCCGCCAGCTCGCGTGAACACGTAGTCGCTGGCCTCGTAGTCGGCGGTCGCGAGCGCCTCAGCCGCTTGGGTCTTGCGGTGCTGGCGGAGCACCCGCACCAGGTGCTCGTCGACGTCGACCGTGCGGACAGCATCTCGGGACTTCCCGCCCGATCGCACCACCTCGTAGCCGAGCACGGTGGCGAACTCGTGCACGCGGACGAGCCGGCGGTCGAGCTCGACGTTGGGCCAGCGGAGCGACACCAGCTCGCCGATGCGCAGGCCCGATCCCAGCAGGAACGCCCACACCGGGAACAGCCGGTCCCCCTCGTGCAGGGCCAAGAACTCCCGGGCCTGCTCGGGCGACCAGTGCTGCGGGATCTTCTTCGGAATGCGCGGCGGGGGGATCGACACCATCGGGTTCGCCTTGAGGATCCCCCGGCTCACCGCGTACTTGAGCGCCCCGGCCAGCGGCGCCCGGGCGATGCGGACGGTGTTGGCCGAGAGGCTCTTGCCGGTCTTGGCCCCGCCGCCCTTGGTGAGCGCTCGCTGCCATGCGGCGATCGTCTCGGCGTCGAGATCACGCACCAGCTTCGTCCCGAGGTACGGGCCGATGTAGTGGGTGGCGTAGTGCCGGTAGTCGAACAGGGTCTTGGCCGAGAGGAGGCCACCAGACGAGGCGTCATCGAGGTACGCGTCGACGAGCTCGGCGACCGTCAAGCCCGCGAGCGCGGCCGCAGGTGGCGACGCCTCCAACTCGGCCACGAACGAGGCACGGGCCCGCGAAGCGTCGGCGGCCGTGATGAACCCGCGCCGGGTGATCTGGTGCCAGCGACCGGTGAGCGGGTCCTTGTGCGACGACGCCTTGAAGTACCAGCCCCCGCGGCGGTCCTGGTACACGCCCTGGAACTTGGGCATCAGCGCCACCCCCGAGTCGTGAGAAGACGGGATCTTCTCAGAATCTTCTCACAGAGGTGTGACACCATCCAGCGAGAGCCTCCAACAGCTCTCTGACCTGGACTTGTGTAGCGCGCTCGGAGGGACTCGAACCCCCAACCTTCTGATCCGTAGTCAGATGCTCTATCCGTTGAGCTACGAGCGCAGGCGGCGCAGAGCGTACACGACCGCGATTCGGTGTGACCGACCGAAAACCGGGGCGAGAATCACCGGCCGGCGGGACCAGCAGCGGCAACGGCGGCCAGGCGGGCGAGGGAGTCGTCGTCGGGGATGGGGAGGTGGACGGTGACCCGGAGGTCGGGTGCCCCGGCGGGGACGAGCTGGAGGTGCTCGAACACGAGGAGACCGGCCTCGGGATGAGCGAATCGCCGCAGGCGGGGCTCGCTGCCGGCGACGTCGTGGCGGGGCCACCAGGCGGCGAACTCCGACGAAGCCTCCTGCAGGCGCGCGACGAGAGCCAGAACCGCGGGATCGTCGCGGTACGGGACGGTGTCGGCCCGGAACTGCGAGAGGACCCTGCGCGCCTCGGGTTCCCAGTCGACGATCAGGGCCCGGGCCTCGGGGTTGGCGAAGACGATCCACACGAGGTTGCGCTCAGGCAGCGGCAGCGCCCGCAGCGTCGGGAACAAGCGGTCGTGCGACGAGTTCCAGGCCAGGAAATCCCAATGCGGGCCCAGGACGTACGCCGGGCTCGGGTCGAGCCCGGCCAGCAGGACCTGCAACGCATCGGGCACCTGCCCGCCGCCGGGCGAGACGGCCCGACGTACGGGATGCCCGGCCAGGGCCATCAGGTGCTCACGCTCGACGGCATCGAGTCGGAGCACCCGGGCCAGCGCATCGAGCACGTCCACCGAGGCGTTGATAGGTCGTCCCTGCTCCAACCAGGTGTACCAACTGATCGACACTCCGGCGAGGAGCGCCACCTCCTCGCGTCGCAACCCCGGGGTTCGCCGCCGCGCCCCACCCACGAGTCCCACGTCGGCCGGCGACACGACGGCGCGGCGAGCCCGGAGGAACTCGACGAGATCTCCACGACGATGCATGAACCCATTGTGAACGCGCCGGCCGCCGGCTGCCTGGGAGTGCCACTCCCAGGATCGCCACGCCCTTGTCGGGATCGCATCCTGAGCCCACGATGCACCATGCAGCCACGATCCACCATGGCGACGAACGCGACCGTGCGCTCGACGATTCCGGGCGACGAGTACCACAAACAGCGCCGGGCGATGCTCGATGGCAGCCCGGCCATCGACCGGCTGCTCTCGGCCCGGGCGCGCGCCCAGCCGTCGTCGGTCATCAGGGAGCTGCTCGAGCTCACGAGCGCTCCGCACATCCTGTCGATGGCCGGCGGGATCCCCGACCCCGCCCTGTTCCCCACGTCGCGGATCGCAGCTGCACTCGACCGTCTGCTGGCGGCCGACCCGGCGGCGCTGCTCCAGTACGGGCTCACCGAAGGCACCGTCGAGCTCCGCACCCTGCTCGCCGATCGGTCCCACGGTCGCTTCGGGCCCGACGACCATCTCGTCACCACCGGCTCCCAACAGGGGCTCGACCTCCTGGCGAGGGTGCTGCTCGACCCGGGCGACACCGTCGTCGTCGAGGCCCCCACCTACCTCGGCGCCGTGCAGGCCATGACGGCCCAGAGCGCGGTCTTCGAGGCGATACCCGCCGACGCCGACGGCCTGCGCACCGACATCCTCGAAGACCGACTCGGACGGGGCCTGCGCCCCAAGGCGTGCTACACGGTCCCGAACTTCCAGAACCCGTCGGGAGCGACGCTCGCCCTCGACCGGCGACGGCATCTGGCCGCGCTGGCCGAGCGCTTCCGCTTCGTCGTGATCGAGGACGATCCCTATGGCGAGCTGCGCTTTCGAGGAACGGCCATCGCCCCGATCTCCACGTTCACCGACCACGCGGTCACGCTGGGAACAGCATCGAAGATCCTGGCCCCGGGCCTTCGGGTCGGCTGGCTCACGGCACCGTCGTGGCTCCGGTCGGCGCTCGTGCGGGCCAAGCAAGGCGCCGACCTGCACACCTCGACGCTGAGTCAACATCTCGTCGCGGCGCTCCTCGGCGACGTCGACGCGCACCATACCCACCTCGAGCTGCTCCGCCGCACCTATCGAACCAAAGCCGAGGCCCTCGAGCGGGCGCTCCACGAACGACTCGGATCGGCGATTCGAGCGACATCGTCACCCGAAGGCGGGATGTTCGTGTGGGCCCGAATCGTCGACGACGCCGTCGTCGACAGCGCCGTCCTGCTGGCTTCGGCGCTCGAGCACGGGACGGCGTTCGTACCCGGGACGGCGTTCTTCCCGGCCCCGGCCCCGGCCCCGGCGCGGCGACGGGCGCGCCCAGCCGTCGCGGGGCGCGGCGCCACGGACTCCGACGGTCGGCGCCACCTCCGACTCTCGTTCGCGACGCTGACGCCCGGCGAGCTCGACATCGCTGCGGGTCGGCTCGCCGACGCGATCGAGGCGTGCACGGCCCAGACCGCCTGCGGGACCCGCTGACCATCGCGCAGCCCCGCGGGCCGGCGGGCCGACAATCCGTCCACTCCATGGGCCATACCCAGGAGTCCGGTCATCCGCTGGGGTCCTCGGCTCCGAACAGTCGTCGATGACCCGGGACGACTGGCACCAGGCGAGCGACGCCACCCTCGTGGTGGCGATCGGGCGGTGGCACCAGGAAGCGTTGGCCGAGGTGTACCGGCGTCACGCCGGTGCGGTGATGTCACTCGCCGTCCGGGTTCTGCGGGAGAGGACCATGGCCGAAGATGTCGTGCAAGAGGTCTTCGTCAGGCTGTGGAGCCATCCCGAGCGTTTCGATCCCGAGCGGGGCCAGCTGCGGTCGTTCCTGCTCGCCCAGACCCACGGACGGGCCGTCGACATGATCCGTTCCGAGAGCTCACGACGCCTCAGGGAGGAGAGGGCCACCCGCCAAGCTGCTGAAGCTGGTTACGACCTCGAGCAGGAGATCTGGGACCTCGCGCTCGCCGAACAGGTGCGGGCGGCACTCGCGGGTTTGAGCGACGGCGAGCGCCAGGCCATCGAGCTGGCGTACTTCGGGGGGCACACCTATCGGGACGTGGCGGCGATCCTCGGCCAACCCGAGGGCACGGTCAAGAGCCGTATCCGTCTGGGAATGCGCCGTTTGCGCGAGGCGCTCGTCGAGGCAGGCGCGGTGCCGGCATGACCTGGAGCCCCGACACCCACGAGCTCGACGAGCTCCTCGGCGCCTACGCGCTCGACGCCGTCGACGCCGACGAGGTCCTGCGCATCGAGTCGTATCTGCGGGAGAGCCCCCGGGCCCGGGCCGAGGTCGAGGAGTACCGCGAGGTCGCGGCCTTGATGGCCTCGACCGGGACCGCCGCCCCTGAGGGGCTGTGGGAGCGGATCGCCACGTCCATCGAGACTCCTCCCGACACGGCGAGCGCACCGGTCCTCGAGTTCAGGCGCCCGCCTCGTCACCTCGACGGCACGACCCGGCGCTGGGTGCGAACCCACCCGGGAGACGGGCGCCGTGCCCTGATCACATGGAAGACCGCCGGGATCGCCGCCTCGATCGTGGCGGCTGTGGCCATCGGGTTCGCCGTGACCGAGATCCGCCTCGACGATCGCGTGGGCGAGATCAGCGCGTCACAGGAGCTCGCCGAGGAGGCCATCGCCGCGATGCTCGACCCCGACGCCCGTCAGCTCGCGCTCGCTGGCCCCGACGGCGCCGTCGCGATGCGGATCGTCGTGCGGGCCGAGGGTCACGGGTACGTGGTGAGCGACGATCTGCCCCGACTCGCCGACGGGACGTACCAGCTCTGGCGGATCCCGCCCGCCGATGGAGGTGGCAATGGCGACGGCAGCAGCGGTTCGGAGCCCATCTCGCTCGACGTGCTGGGCGCGTCACCCGGGATCAGCGAGTTCGAGGTCACCGATCCCGCCGGTACCTACGCGGTCACGATCGAGCCTCCGGGAGGCTCCGACCAGCCCACCACCGATCCGATCGCGCTGTCGTGACGACGGGCCAGAGACGACGAAGGCCCGCCTCGCGGCGGGCCTTCGGTGGCGGAGGGAGAGGGATTTGAACCCTCGGTGGACTTTGAGGGCCCACAATCGCTTAGCAGGCGATCACCTTCGGCGACTCGGTCATCCCTCCATGCGGGCGTCAGTGTATCCGCCGGCGCCGGCACCCCATCGGGCCCAATTGCCGCCGTCGACCCGGAGATCCGTCAGTGCTGGACGGTGCCGTGCCCTGCAGGCTCGGCGCCCCCCGGTATCACGACCACACGCCTGACCCGCTCGGTATGGACCTCAGGGAGATCGATGAACTCGAAGTGGGCCCGGGGCTCGGGGTCGGGGAGGTCCCAGTGCCGAACGCTCACCACGCGGGCCATCGCGTCGAGCGGTCCTTCGGGAAGCTCGACCGAGACGCCGATCTCGTCACCGACGGTGACGGTCGTGATCCGTGCGCACGAGAATCCGCCGCCGCCGATGTCGTCGGTGACCGTTCGGTGCAGCTCGAAGCCGTCGTCGCCCGGGACGAACAGCGTCACCGGCAGACGCACCGTCCGTCTCGCTTGACGGCGCTCGTCGAGTTGACCGGCGTCGCTCGGGATCCGCACCACGAACCGCAGGGGGGCATCGCTCAGGCGGGTGACGATCGTGGCCGCGAACGTGAACACGCCGCTGTCGTGCTGGAACGCGGTCCAGACTCGCATGCACGGAACCAGGCCCGAAGCCGCGCGGGTGGCCAGATGGCCGCCGATCACGATCCTCACCGTGTCGCCCTCGACCGACTCGATGACCGCCCGACACGTGCGCGCACCGAGTCGACGGGAGGGCGCGTCGACCAGCAAGACATCGCCCTCGTTGAAACGAGGTAACGCCGACCTGACGCCGTCGTTGCCCGACCAGGATTCCCGCGCTTCCATGATGAAGGTATCGACCGCCGGTGCTGACAATTGAGGGGTCGATTTCTGCCTGAATCCGGCGAATGACCCGCCTCGTCGCGATCGGGTCGCACCGGGAACCTCGCCGGCGACCACCGTAGACTCCCACGATCGCGGGGGTACCGGGAGTACCCAAGAGCAGTGGGGGAGCGTTTCGTGGACATCGACGGACTGAATCTCGGGTTGCTGATCCTGCGCCTGGCCACCGGTCTCATGATCATCGCCCACGGGTACAACCACGTCTTCCGGGGCGGCAAGATCCAGGGCACCGCCGGGTGGTTCGCGAGCATGGGCATGAAGCCCGGGATCGTCCATGCCTGGACCGCATCGCTCACCGAGTTCGGCGCCGGCGCCATGCTCTGCCTCGGCCTGCTCACCCCGCTCGCCGCGGCCGGGGTGCTCGGCGTGATGGTCGTGGCGTTCATGACGGCACATCGCACCAACGGCTTCTTCATCTTCCGGCCGGGGCAGGGCTGGGAGTACGTGGGCTTCATCTCCATGGTGTGCCTGGCGCTCGGGGCGACGGGCGGCGGCGAGTGGTCGCTCGACCACGCAGCCGGGTGGGAGCTCTCGGGCCTGGGCTGGTTCGCCGTCACCGCGATCGGCGGGATCGGCGGGGCCGGTCTGCTCCTGGCGGCTTTCTGGCGTCCCGAGAAGAAGCCAGCCACCTGACCCCACCGCCTCACCCCACCGCCTCACCCAGCCGTTCTGTGTGCAGAAATCGTCGCCAGGCGACGATTTCTGCACAAATTTCGGGAGGGTTCGGGAGGGTTCGGGAGGGTTCGGGAGTTCGGGAGGGTTGGCTCACCAGCCGCTGGGCCAGGCGGCGAGCGGTCGGTCGGCGCCCCATCCGCACGGGCCCGGTCCCGACGCGTCCGGCGCGAAGCGCGCCAACGCCTGAGCCAGCACCATCCTGGTCTCGGACGGGTCGATGACCTCATCGACATAGCCCCGATCGGCCAGGGCCATGGGCGCCAGGGCCGCGCCCAGCTCCGACGCCCGCTCCAGGTCGCCGAAGAGCACGTTCGATGCGACCTCGGGATCCATGAACCCGATCTCGGCGCCCGGCCAGCTCACGAGCAGATCGCCACCCTGGCCCGGGCCGCCGAGCGCGAAGAAGGCCATCCCGAACGCTTTGCGGACGACCACGCTGAGCCGGGGAACCCGAGCCATCTGGAACGCCTGCATGAGGCTCATGGCCTTGGGGAGCAGCCGCTCGTGCTCGACGCGCCGGCCCACGAGGAAGCCCGGGGTGTCGAGCAGGAACACCAGCGGGAGGTTGAAGGCGTCGCACAGCACCACGAGCCGGCACACCTTGTCGCACGCCTCGGGGCTCAGCGATCCGGCGAGAAACATGGGGTTCGTGGCGGCGACACCGACCGGACGACCGTCGATCCGGCCCAGGCCGGTGATCACCGAACGGGCGAACAGCGGTCGCGTCTCCAGCAGGTCTCCGTCGTCGACGATGCGCGCCACCACCGCGTGCATGTCGTAGGCCCGTCGGCGGCGAGTGGGCACGAGGGCCCCGAGACCAGGATCGCCGGCGAGCGGAGCCGTCCCGGTGGCTGCGGCGCCGACGGTACGGGGCGGGAGCTCACGTCCGTGCGCCGGCAGGAACGAGAGCCACCTGCGCACGGCCGCGACCGCTTGGAGATCGGTCTCGACAATGACATCGACGATTCCGGTCACCCGCTCGTGCACCTCCGCGCCGCCCAGCTCGGCCATCGAGATCGTCTCGCCCGTGGCGATCTCGACGACCCGGGGCGAGGTGACGGCCAGCGTCGCGGCCCGGGTCATCACGACATGGTCGGAGAGCCCGGCCACGAACGACGATCCCCCGAACGAGTCGCCCACGATGGCGGTCACCACGGGTACGACCCGCCGCCGGCTCATCAACCACGGGAAGACCGGCTCGCCGCAGAAGCCGTCGACCCCCATGGTGTCGGGGAGGCGGGCCCCACCCGTGGCGCCGAGGTACACGAACGAATGCCCCGCCCGCTCGGCCTGCTCGTAGACCCGCTGGATCTTGCGACTACCGGCCACCGACGACGTCGCTCGCTTGACGGTCACGTCGTCGGCCACGATGGCGACCGGTCGCCCGTCGACCAGACCGAACCCGGCGATCTTTCCGTCGGCGGGCGTCGCGTCGCGGTCGCCCGTGAACGTCCCGATCTCGCTGAACGAGCCCTCGTCGACGAGGGCCGCGATCATCTCCCGGGCCGTCGCCCGTCCGACGGCGTGGAGCGCGGCGATCTTGTCGGCTCCGCCCATGACCTCCCGGACCCGACGGCGATCGTCGTGGAGCTGCTCGACCGGGTCGATGCTCGGGGCCCGTCGTGGCTCGATCTCAGGATCCGGCATGGGGACGCATCGTAGGGGTGCGGCCTAACCTCGGCGCCCATGACCTTCCCGGGAATGACCGTACCGCTGCGCGGCGTGCCGTTGGGCGACCAGGCCTCGTTGATCCAGGAGCTCGCCGCTGTGGGCTACACCGACGTGTGGTCGTCCGAGATCGACGGCTGGGATGCGTTCTCCCCCTTGGTCCTGGCGTCGACGTGGGCGCCCACGCTCAGACTGGGAACCGCCATCGTCCCCGCGTACACACGCGCCCCGACTGCTCTCGCCAACCAGGTCGCCACCCTCGCCGACCTCGCTCCCGGAAGGTTCACCCTCGGCATCGGCGCATCGTCGAACGTCATCGTCGAACGGTGGAACGGCATCCCGTTCGTCAAGCCCTATCAGCGCGTTCGCGACATGACGCGCTTCCTCAAGGAGGCGATGACCGGGGCCAAGGTCACCCGCGACTACGAGACCTTCTCGGTGAACGGGTTCCGGCTGGGCCTGGTGCCCGAGCAACCCCCGAAGATCATGATCGCTGCCCTGCGCCAAGGCATGCTGCGTCTCGCGGGCAAGGAGTCCGACGGCGCGATCTTGAACTGGCTCTCGGCCACCGATGTCGCCACCGTCGCCCCGTTCGTGCACGAAGGCGGTCCTGGCAAGGAGATCGTCGCACGGATCTTCGTGTGCCCGAGTGCCGACGCAGCCGTCGTTCGTCCCGCGGCCAAGCGGATGATGGCGTCGTACCTCACCGTCCCGGTCTACGCCAAGTTCCACGAATGGCTCGGACGGGGCGAGATGCTCGCGCCCGTGTGGGAGCGATGGAACAACGGAGACCGGGCCGGAGCGGTCGAGCAGATCCCCGACGAGCTCGTCGACGAGCTCTTCGTGCACGGCACGATGGCGCAGTGCCGTGCCCACATCGCTCGTTACTTCGACAACGGGGTCACCACGACGTCACTCATGATCATCCCGATCGGCGATGTCGACCAGGCCGAAGCCGTGCGCGGCTTGTCGCCCTCGGCGGGTTGAGCAACGTCGGGACCTCGCACCTACGCGAGGACGAGCGAGGCGATCTGGCGCAGCGTGTCGATGTCGCGTGCCGCCACGAGCATGGTCGTGACCGGGGTCGAGCGCCACGCCTCGAGCCGCTCCTTGATCCGCGACACCGGGCCCACGAGTGAGATCTCGTCGGCGAAATCGGTGGGAACGGCCGCGATCGCCTCGTCGCGCTTGCCGGCGAAGAACAGCTCCTGGATCTTGTTGGCTTCCTCCGCGTAGCCCATACGGGCCATGAGGTTGGTGTGGAAGTTGGCGTCCTTGGCGCCCATTCCCCCGATGTAGAACCCCAGCGTCGCCTTCATGGGCCACAAGCCGGCCTCCACGTCGTCGGTGATCGTGAAGTTGCACAGCGCCGCGATCTCGAAGCCGGGCTTGGCCCCGACCAGATCGGGCGCATACACGTTCTGGCGATACGGGCTGTAATACAACGGCAGCCAGCCATCGGCGATCTCGGCGGTCAGGCGCACGTTCTTGGGACCCTCGGCTCCGAGGTAGATCGGAATATCGGACCGTAAAGGGTGGGTCATCACCTTGAGCGACTTCCCCAGCCCCCATGCATCGGGACCCCGGTAAGGATGCTGGTAGTACTGACCCTCGTACTCGAGCGGACCCTCGCGCTCGAGAACCGCGCGGATGATCTCGACGTACTCGCGGGTCCGTCCCAAGGGCTTGAGATAGGGCCGGCCGTACCACCCCTCGACCACCTGCGGACCCGACAGCCCGAGCCCCAGGATGAACCGTCCACCTGAGAGGTGGTCGATCGTCAGCGCGTGCATCGCGGTGGCTGTTGGTGTGCGGGCGGCCATCTGGGTGACCGCCGTCCCGAGTTTGATCGTCTTGGTGTGCGCGCCGATCCAGCACAACGGCGAGAACGCGTCGGAGCCCCACGACTCGGCCGTCCACACCGAGTCGAACCCGAGCCGCTCGGCCTCCTGCACGAGGGGGATGGGGTCGGACGGCGGCTGCGCTGGCCAATAACCGAGGACGAGTCCGAGCTTCATGTGTGCCCTCCAACTGGCGGCGGCCGTGCCCTGCGCCGGAGGCGTCACTCTACCGATCGGCCGTGAGCGTTCGCGGCAACGCCGGGCTTCCACGGAGAATCGCCCAGAGCGTCCATGTGCCCACAATGAGCATCGGCCCCGCGGAGTTCTCGGGGAGTGGCTGGGATACGGTCGGGCCCTCCCGATGCTGGCGCTCGTTGGAGCCACGGCGGAGGGTCCGACCGTCAATCGAGGGTGCACACGCCGAGTGAAGCGCCGGATCCGGATCCGTTCGAAGCTGGCCGCAGCCATGGCCGTCCCGGTCATCGCGGCCGTGCTCGGCGGCGCCCTGCTTTCTCGCGATCTCGATCGGGCCCGCATCGGTGGAGCTCTCGATCTCGAGCTCGACCGATACCGAACCGTCCTCCTCGATGTCGAGTCCCGACCCCTGGCGCTCTCGGAGACCCACGCCGCGGTACTGGCGATGGGGTCGCTGCTCTCCTCGGTCGCGATCGGCAACCTCTCCACTGAGGAGGCGGCGAGCGAGCGGGTCCGTCTCCGTGCCCGGGTCGACGAGCTCGAGGCCGCCGCCCTCGAGCGCCAGGCCACCCTGGTCGGCGATGGGCTCGAAGGGCTCGAGAGCCCCGACGGTGTTCGTGGGTCGCTCGCTCTCGAGGTGTCGGCCTGGGTGCAGCAGTACCACGCCGTCGTCCGGGGCGAGCTCTACCCGGCACTCGACGCGCTCGATCTCGACCAGACGCTCCGAATCATCAGTGAGCGCCTCGAACCCCTGGTCGCCGCTCAGGAATCCTCGCTCACCCGTCTGGCCGACGACGTCGAGGCGCTCGACGCCACCGATCGCGAGGGCACCCGCTCGGTGCTGCGCGATCGGGCGCTACTGATCGTCGGAATCCTGGCTGTGATCGCCCTTGGCACCTGGTGGCTGGCGATCGCGCTGGTCCGATCGATCGCCCGCCCGCTCGAGCAGGTGGTCGCAGCCGCTCGACACACCGCCCAGATCGAGCTCCCCTTGATCGTCGAGGAGCTGCATCGCTCCCGAGGCGAGGCCGAGGTCACACCGCTGTCCTCGGTCGTCGTCGACCATCCCCGCGAGATCGTGGAGCTGGCCCGCTCGTTCGACCGGCTGCAGCGGACCGCCGTCTCGGTGGCCTTCGACGAGCGTCGCCTGCTGCGCCAGATCGAACAGATCTTCACCCGACTCGGGCAACGCAACCGAGCCCTGGCCAACCACGCCCTGGTGCTCGTCGGCCAGTTGAAGGCTGCGCATGGTCGCGCCGCGAACCTCACGTCCCAGCAGGGTGCCAGCGGTACCCAGGGTGCCCATCTCGAGCATCTCGACCGCACCGAGACGGCGATGCTCACGCTCCGCCGGGGCGCCGACGGTCTCCTCGCCCTGGCGGGGGCCCGATCTGAGGCAGCTCACGTCTACCGCGGCCACCTCCCGTTGCAGGAGGTCGCGGCCTGGGTTCGCGACGATCTCGGTTCCCCGAGCCGGCTGGCGATCGGCGAGATGGACGGCGACCACGTGCACAGCGGCCCGGCGATCGACGTCGTGCAGCTCCTGTGCGAGCTCGTCGACAACGCGCTGGCCTTCTCGGCGCCCGAGACAACGGTGACCGTCGCCGGACGGCGCATCGGCTCCGGCTACGAGATCACGATCGTCGACCAGGGAATGGGTCTGGTCGACGAGCAGCTCGCCAGTGCGACGCGTCGGGTCTCGGAAGGCCCGGCATTCGGGTACACGGGCTCGCGCACGATGGGCCTCGACATCGTCGGCGTGCTCGCCACCCGTCATGCCATCGTGGTCGGCTATCTGCCAACGGCGACCGGGACGACCGTTCGCGTGGTGCTGCCCCCGGGCATCCTGCGGCCCCGTCTCGAGACGAGCGACCCGTCGAGCGACGCCGCGAGCGACGCCGCGAGCGAGCAGCAGAGGAGGAGAGCGGTGGTCGAGGTCGCCCCCGCTGCCATCGTCTCGTCGACCGTCGAGGCCGAGCCCGAGGTCGTCGATCTCGACAAGCTGGGTCCGGAGATCGACCTGACCGCCCAAGCGCGGGTCGATCACGGTGGAGGGCACGAATCCAGCGACGCGAGCGACCGGGTCGAGGTCGGCGCCAGCGGGTCGAACCCGCCGATGGGCGCTCCCCCGGCCCTGACTCGACGGGTGCGCGGCGCCCATCTCGACAGCACCCGACCCATCGAGCACCCGACCGCCACCGACGAACGCCTGGAGCCCGAGGTTACGGACCGGTAACCTGACCCCGCGCCGCTGGCAGGGTTCCACGGTGATCCGGCGGAGAGTCCGAGGGGGTGAGATGGGCGACGTCGCCAGAGCGGCGGTCGAGTTCATCGGTGTGTCGCGCCGCTTCGGCTCGGTTCGGGCCGTGGATGCCGTCGATCTCGAGATCGTCGACGGCGAATTCTTCTCGATGCTCGGCCCGTCCGGCTCGGGCAAGACCACCTGTCTCCGGCTGATCGGCGGCTTCGAACGACCGAGCGCCGGCCAGATCCTGCTGTACGGCGCCGACGTGTCGCGGATCGCGCCCTACGACCGCGACGTCAACACCGTGTTTCAGGACTACGCCCTGTTCCCCCACATGACGGTGCTCGACAACGTCGGGTACGGGCTCAAGGTGCGGCGCGTCGCCCGCGCCGAGCGGACCCAGCGCGTTGACGAGGCCTTGGCGCTCGTCAGGCTCGAGAGCTTCGGTGCCCGTAAGCCGTCCCAGCTCTCGGGCGGGCAACGCCAACGAGTGGCGCTGGCTCGGGCTCTGGTCAACCGGCCCAAGGTGCTGTTGCTCGACGAGCCACTCGGCGCGCTGGACCTCAAGCTGCGCCAGGAGATGCAGGTTGAGCTCAAGCGCATCCAGCGCGAGGTCGGGATCACGTTCATCTTCGTGACCCACGACCAGGAGGAGGCCCTCACGATGAGCGACCGCATCGCGGTCTTCAACGCCGGTCGCGTCGAGCAGGTCGGTGCCCCGGCCGACGTGTACGAGCATCCCTCGTCGGAGTTCGTAGCCGGATTCGTCGGTATCTCCAACGTCGTGAACGCCGATGCCGCGCTGAGCGTCGTCGGCTCACCCGAACCCTTCACGGTTCGTCCCGAGAAGATCGTGCTGCGCCGGTACGAGGGCGTCACACCTCCGGAGGTCTCGCAGAATGACTGCTCGGCCGATGGCGTGGTTCGTGACGTCGTGTATCTCGGCGCCCAGACCCGCTACCTGGTCGAGGCCGATGCCGGCTTCGACCTCGTGGTGGTGCAGCAGAACCAGACGGTGACGGGAGCCGGTCCGACGACGATCGGGCGAGGTTGCCGGGTACGGGCCGTCTGGCCATCCGATGCCAATCGGGACATGACGATCAAGGGGGATTCATGAAGATGAGCAAGCGTTACACGAGAGCCGCCGCGCTCCTGGCTGTGCTGAGCCTCGTGGTGGCGGCCTGCGGTGACGATGACGACGACGACGCTGGCGGTGACGCAGTCGAGACGACCACGGCGGCAACGGCAGGCGAAACCGGCACGACAACCGGCGAAGCCGCTGGGCCTGCCGGCGAGCTCGAAGGGGCCGTGAACATCGTCGCCTGGGCGGGCTACATCGAGGACGGGACGACCGACTCGGCGTACGACTGGGTCACGGCCTTCGAGACCGACACCGGTTGCGAGGTCACGGTCACCACGGCCGGGACATCCGACGAGATGGTGTCGCTCATGACCGGCTCCGACGAATACGACCTCGTCACGGCATCGGGCGATGCGTCGAACCGTCTGATCGCCGGAGAGACCGTCGTGCCTGTCGATCTGAACCGGATCCCGAGCTATGCCACCGTCGACGAGCGGCTCAAGGATGCGCCGTGGTACACGGTCGGGACCGATCACTACGGCGTGCCCTACCAGTGGGGCTCGAACGTACTCATGTACAACACCGAGGCGTTCCCCGAGCCGCCCACGAGCTGGAGCGTCGTGTTCGAGGCCGGCGAGCTCCCCGACGGGGAGTCGAACGAGGGCCGGGTCCAGGCGTACGACGGCCCGATCTACATCGCCGACGCCGCCCTCTACCTCATGGCCACACAGCCCGACCTGGGCATCACGGACCCGTACGCGTTGAACCAGGAGCAGTTCGACGCCGCCATCGAGCTCCTCACTGCCCAGCGTGACCTCGTGAGTCGTTACTGGCACGACGTCACCGTGCAGATCGACGACTTCACGAACGAGGGCATCGTGGCGTCGTCGTCGTGGCCCTACCAGGTGAACACGCTGGTGGCGGCGGGGGCTCCCATCGCCTCGACCGTCCCCGAGGAAGGGGCCACGGGCTGGGCCGACACCACGATGCTCTCAGCCGCGGCCCCACACCCGAACTGTGCCTACGCCTGGATGGAGTGGTCGCTCAACCCGAAGGTGCAGGGGGATGTCGCAGCCTGGTTCGGCTCGGCCCCGGCAGTGCCTGATGGCTGCACCGGCAGCGAGTTGCTCGGGCCTCAGGGCTGCGCCACCAACGGCTTCGACAACTTCGACCAGATCCGCTTCTGGAAGACGCCGCAGGCCGACTGCTTCGGCGCCGGTACCGACTGCATCCCGTACTCGACCTGGACCGAGGAGTACCAGGCGGTCATGAACGGCTGATCCGTGAGCGTTCGTTGACCGTCGTCTCGACACCGCCGTCGGTCCCCACCCCGCAACGACGCGGGGTGGGGCGGCGCGCGTCCGCATTCTTGTGGCGCCACCCCAAGCTGCGGCTGGGGCTGCTTCTCGGACCGCCGATGCTGTGGCTCGGTGGTGTGTACCTCGGCTCGCTGCTCGGCCTGGTGTGGCAGAGCTTCTACACGTTCGACGACTTCGCCGGGAAGGTCCGCCACGACCTCGGCTTCGATACCTGGGAACGGCTCTGGTCGAACGAAACCAACCGCATCATCGTGGGCCGCACCGTGCTCATGGCCCTGGCGGTCACCATCGCCTGCGCAATGCTGGCGTACCCGCTCGCGTACTTCATGGCCCGCTACGCCACCCGGCGGGTGAAGGCGGTCCTGTTGTTCCTGGCGATCATGCCGCTGTGGTCGAACTACCTCGTGCGCGTGTACTCGTGGAAGCTGATCATGGCCAAGGAGGGTGCCCTGCCGTGGTCGCTCGACAAGGTCGGGCTCGGCAAGGGTCTCGAATGGGCCCTCGACCTCCCGTACATCGGCGGCCAGGGCCTCACCTTCTCGCTGCTCGGCCAGTTCATCGTGTTCACGTACGTCTGGCTGCCCTACATGGTGCTGCCCGTGCACGCGGCGCTCGAGCGGGTCCCCCGCTCATTCGTCGAGGCGGCTGGTGACCTCGGGGCCAGACCCGCCACGGTCTTCCGGTCGGTGATCTGGCCGCTCGCACTCCCCGGGGTCGTCGCCGGATCGATCTTCACGTTTTCGCTCACCCTGGGCGACTACATCGTTCCCACGATCATCGGGAACTCGAAGCCCGTGATCGGGGCGCAGGTCTATGTGTACCAAGGAGTCGCCGGAAACCTGCCCCTCGCCGCGGCCTTCACCTTCGTACCCATCGCGATCATGGCCGTCTACCTCACCATCGCCAAGCGCCTGGGCGCGTTCGAGGCGCTCTGATGGCCGAGGGCGGTTACAAGATCGACGCACCCGACCAGACCGAGCGCGCACCCCGCCGTTGGGGGCTCAAGGCTGCGGTGCTCGGCGTTCTGCTGTTCTTGAACGTGCCCGTTCTGATCGTCTTCCTGTATGCGTTCACGACCGACGACCAGGCGTTCACGTTCCCCCCTCCGGGCCTGACCGGGAAATGGTTCGAGATCGCCTGGGACAACCAGGACGTGCGCGACGCCGTCTGGTTGTCGTTCAAGGTCGGGATCGTGGCCACGGTCGCCGCGCTGGTGCTGGGCTCGCTCGCCGCTGCGGCCGTCGCCCGCACCCGGTTCTTCGGCCGTGAGACCATCTCGCTGCTGCTCGTGCTGCCTCTTGCCCTTCCGGGCATCGTCACCGGCATCGCCCTGCGCTCGAGCATCAACGTCCTCGGCATCGACTTCACGTTCTGGACGATCGTCGCGGGGCACGCCACCTTCTGCATCGTGGTCGTGTACAACAACGTGCTCGCCCGCCTGCGGCGCACGTCGGGCTCGATCATCGAAGCGTCGATGGACCTCGGAGCCACCGGCTGGCAGACGTTCCGCTACGTGCTGCTCCCCAACATCGGGACAGCCCTGCTGGCCGGCGGGATGCTGGCGTTCGCCTTGTCGTTCGACGAGGTGATCGTCACACGGTTCACCGCCGGGGGCTCGCAGCGGACAGCCCCCCTGTGGATCTTCGACAGCATCGTCAACCGGCCCCGCAATCGCCCGGTGACGAACGTCGTCGCCATGGCGGTGGTGGTCGTGATGATGATCCCGATCTTCGTGGCCCAGCGCCTCACCTCCGACGCGTCGCTCCTGGGATCGCCCCCAACCGACGACGACGACGACTGACCGCTGCCCACGGCCCATCCGCCGTCAGACGGGCGTTGCCCGAGTTGCTCGAAGCGCTCACACGGGGTGAAAAGGGTCTGGACTCGGGCCGTTCATGAGCGCACACTGGACGATGGGTTCGACGCCGCCACGGTGGTGCGGCCGTGCTCAACGTCCCCACCGCCGCGGGTTGACCGTCGCTCAGCGACGGCCCGGGAGGGTGATGCCTATGTGCTGCTGTCGCATGCAGTGACGCGCCGACGCTGCCACCGGGTTCGAGAACCCTGAGCGGACCGGCGTGTGTCGGCTCGAACCGTTCCTTGTTCGTCTCCAACCCGTCCGCACCGATCCTCGTAGGAACGCGGCCTCAGGCGGTCGCGCTCCCCTGCCCCAGGAGGCATTGTCATGACCGTTGTGAGTACCTGGATGTGCCGTCCCAAGCCGGGACGGCTCGACGCCAGCATCGCCCTGCTTCACGAGGCCGCCAAGCTGATCGAACGCCACGGCGGCCAGGACATCCGCGTGATGCAAGCGGCCGTTGCCGGCTCGGCGACCGGATCGATCTCGATGAGCTGCGAGTTCGCCGACCTGACCGCCTACGGCACGTTCACCGACGAGACCGCGCTCGACGTCGAGACCACCACCATCGTCAACCGCAGCGCCGCGGTCGACTCGCCCATCATCGCCGAGTCGGCCGGCATCTTCACCGAGATCCCCCTCGACCGACGCGCGGCCACCGGACGGGGGACGATCGTCGCCGTGTACATGAGCAAGCCCGTGCCCGGTCGCTTCACCCAGGCGCTCCAGCTCGCATCGGACGCCTTCGACCTTCTCGAAGCCGGTGGTGCGCTCAGGAGCCGGCTACTCCAGGCCACCATGGCCGGCGAGATGGCCGACACCCACGTGAGCGTGGTGGAGTATGAGAGCAACCGGGCGTTCGGAGCCGCGTCCGACGCACTCATGGCCAGCCCCAAGGGTCAGAAGCTCATGGAGACGATCACGGGGAAGGACTGCCCCATCGTCACGCTGGGATCACAGCTCTACACCGAGATCCACCTGTAGGGCCACGAGGCCCGCTCCGCTCCCGACCCGACCGGTCGGATGGCACCGGCACCGGCACCGGCACCGGTTGAGGCTCGTCGCTAGAAGAGCGAGTTCTCGGCCGGGGGCTCGGGCTCGGCCGGGGGCTCGGGCTCGGGGCGCTCGACCGTCGGTGGCCCCGTCGGAGGCGGGGCCGAGCGCGCCGTCGGAGGCGGGGCGACGGTCGGGGCCGCCTCGGGATTGTCGGGCTCGGTCGCGACGGTGGCGGGAGCGGCCGCAGTGACGGGTCGCACCACGATGGTCGTGACCGGGCTTCCGGCGGGAGTGGCCGCCAACCGGGCGCCACCGTGATCGCGAGGGGCGGGTGCGATGTCGGACGCCGTGCCGATGATGGTGTGGCCCTTGGCCGCTCCGAGCCAGACCTCGTCGGCGTCGCTGGTGATCGACGCCCACGCGCTGACCTGCTCGCCGGCCTTGCCCCCGGTTCTGAACCCGCGCACGCCCTGTCCGCCGCGCCCCTGCACCGGGTACTCGGCCCACGGTGTGCGCTTGGCGAAACCGATGTCGCTCACCGCGACGCACTCGCCGGTCTCGGGAGCCAGGCCCGCCCAGATCACCTCGTCGCCGGTCTGAAGTCGCATCCCGGCAATGGTGCCGGCCGCCCGCCCCATCGGCCGCACCTCCTCGGCCTCGAACCGGATCACCTTGGCGCCCTTGGTCGCCAGGGCGATCTGGTCGCCGTCGGCCCGGGTGAGGAACGCTCCGATGACATGGTCGCCGTCGTCGAGGCCGACCACGCTGGCCGCGCGGGCCAGGGCCAGCACCTCGTCGAAGCGGACCCGCTTGATCCCACCCCGACGGGTCGCGATCACGAGCAGCCGCTCGTCGACCGTCGACGCGCGACCACCGCCGACTTCACCGTCACCGCCCTCACCGTCACCGCCCTCACCGTCGTCGCCGTTGACCTCGAGCACCGCGACCGGCACGTCACCCGGCACCAGCCCGTCGACCAGACTCCCGAGCGGCTCGCCCTTGACCGGCTTGTCCTGCAGCGGCGCCAACCGGGCCTCGACCCGGTGGACGGCACCCAGGCTCGTGACCATCAGCAGGTCGGCCGACTCGGTGGTGGCGAGCACCGCGACCGCCGGACCGTCGGGATAGCTCCGCGAGATGGCCTTCGCCCGCTTCTTCGCGGTGACGGGGAATGCACCCGGGTCGACGGCCGACACGAAACCGGTACGGGTGACGCGGATCTCCCTCGGCGCGTCGACCACGAGGCTGG
Source organism: Actinomycetota bacterium (assembly GCA_009886115.1). Taxonomy (GTDB): domain Bacteria; phylum Actinomycetota; class Acidimicrobiia; order IMCC26256; family VFJJ01; genus VFJJ01. The sequence goes on along the minus strand of VFJJ01000045.1, from coordinate 33,435 downwards.
CCAGGTCGACCGCTGAGGCCACCGCCTCCTCGCCCTCGATGATGACGGTGCGCCGGGGGTTGGCGAACGCCTTGGTCACGGCCTGAAGCTCGCTCTTGACGACCCGGCGCAGCACCACGGGATCTTCGAGGATCTCCTCGAGCTCACCCATCGCCACCCGCAGCTCGGCGATCTCGGCCTCGAGATCGACGCGGGCCAGCCGGGTGAGCTGGCCGAGCTGCATGTCGAGGATGTAGTTGGCCTGCACCTCGCTGAACTCGTAGGGCTCGGCCATGAGCTTCGCCCGGGCGTCGGCCCGGTCTTCGGAGGCCCGGATGAGGGCGATGATGGCGTCGAGCACGTCGAGCGCCTTGAGCAGCCCTTCGACGCGATGCGCCCGGTCACGGCGCTTCTGGAGCCGGAACTCGGTGCGACGCCGGACCACCTCGTACTGGTGATCGACGTAGGCCACGAGGGCGTCGCGCAGCGTCAGCGTGCGGGGGATGCCGTCGACGAGGGCCACGCAGTTCATGGAGAACGTGGTCTCGAGGCTCGTCTGCTTGAACAGCTGGGCGAGCACCTGGTCGCCCCGCACGCCGGGACGCACCTCGACGACGAAGCGGGTCTCGCCCTGGGCCGACTCGTCGACGATGTCACGCACGCCCGCCAGCCCACCGGCTTCGACGATGTCGTTGATCTTCTCGGCCACGGCGTCGGTGCTCACCTGGTACGGCATCTCGGTGACGACGATGCGGTCGCCCCTCCGGCCCGGCTCGATGCGAGCGACGGCCCGGAGCTTGATCGAGCCCCGCCCGGTCCGATAGGCGTCGAGAATGCCCTCGCGCCCGACGATCACCCCGCCGGTGGGGAAGTCGGGACCCTTCACGAAGCGGGCCAGGTCGTCGGGCGTGGCCGAGGGATGGTCGATCAGGTGGAGGACGGCCGCCACGACCTCGCCCAGGTTGTGCGGCGGGATGTTGGTGGCCATGCCCACCGCGATGCCCTGGCCCCCGTTGACGAGCAGGTTGGGAAAGCGGGCCGGGAGCACCCGGGGCTCTTCGAACTCGCCCGAGTAGTTGGCGACGAGGTCGACGGTGTCTTCTTCGATCCCGTCGAGCATCTGCATCGCCAGCGCCGAGAGCCGGCACTCGGTGTAGCGCATCGCCGCGGGACGGTCGGACGGGGATCCGAAGTTCCCCTGCTTGTCGATGAGCGGATGCCGCAGCGAGAAATCCTGTCCCATCCGTACGAGCGCGTCGTAGATGGCGACGTCGCCGTGCGGGTGGTACTTGCCCATCACCTCGCCGACGAGGCGACCGCACTTCACCCGCGGCCTGTCGGGCCGAAGCGACATCTCGTGAGCACCCCACAGGATGCGCCGGTGCACGGGCTTCAGGCCGTCGCGGGCGTCGGGCAGGGCCCGCGAGACGATGACCGACATGGCGTACTCGAGGAACGACGTCTCGAGCTCGACCTGGATCTCGCGATCCTCGATGTTCACGTCGTGGAGGGACATGGTGATGGAGCCGATCAGATGTCGAGGAAACGGACGTCGCTGGCGTTGCGTTGGATGAACTCCTTGCGGGCCTCCACGCTGTCGCCCATGAGGATGCCCATCACATCGTCGGCGATGGCCGCTTGCTCCACCGTGACCCGGATCAACGTGCGCGACTCGGGGCTCATCGTGGTCTCGCGCAGCTCGCCCGGGTTCATCTCGCCCAGGCCCTTGAAGCGCTGGAACTCGAGGGCCTTGCCCTTGTGGGCGCCGACGACCCGGTTGCGCTCGCGGTCGTCGCGTACGTACACCTTCTTGCCCCCGACGATCGTGGAGTACAGCGGCGGCTGGGCCAGGTACAGATGGCCGTGCTCGACGAGCGGGCGCATCTGGCGGAAGAAGAACGTGAGCAACAGCGTGCGGATGTGGCCGCCGTCGACGTCGGCGTCGGCGAGCAGCACGACCTTGCCGTAGCGGATCTTGGTGACGTCGAAGTCGTCGCCGATCCCGGCGCCGACCGCCGTGACGAGGTTCTGGATCTCGGTGTTCTTGAGCATCTTCTCGAAGGTGGCCCGCTCGACGTTGAGGATCTTGCCCTTGATCGGCAGGATCGCCTGGAACTTGGGGTCGCGGGCCTCCTTGGCCGATCCGCCGGCGCTGTCGCCCTCGACGATGAACACCTCGGTCGACGCCGTGTCGCGCGACGCGCAGTCGGTGAGCTTGCCGGGCAGGCCGGCGCCGTCGAGCGCGCTCTTGCGACGGATGAGCTCCCGGGCCTTCTTGGCCGCGCTGCGCGCCTGGGCCGCCTTCTGGCCCTTCTGGGCGATGACCTTGCCCTCGGCGACGTGCCCGTCGAGCCAGATGAGCAGGTGCTCGTTGGTCGCCTTCTCGACGGCGCCCTTCACGAACGTGTTGCCCAGCTTGGCCTTGGTCTGGCCCTCGAACTGGGGATCGGCCAGGCGCACGCTGATGATCGCCGTGAGGCCCTCGCGCACGTCTTCGCCCTGGAGGTTGTCGTCTTTCTCCTTGAGGATTCCCCGGGCCCGAGCCCACTTGTTGACCACGCCGGTGAGGGCCTTCTTGAAGCCCTCCTCGTGGGCGCCGCCCTCGCCGGTGGCGATCCCGTTGGCGTAGCTGTGGATGCCCTCGTAGTACCCGGTGTTCCACTGGAACGCCACGTCGATCTCGGCGCCCTCGAGCTCGGTCGTGAAGGCACCCACCGTGCGGTGCAGGGGCTCCTTGGCGTGGTTCAGGTGGGCCACCAGATCGGCGATCCCGCCGGAGTAGCGGTACTCCTCCTCGAAGTCGTGCCCGGGCCGCTCGTCGCGGAACACGATCGTGAGGCCCTTGTTGAGATAGGCCGAGATCTGGAGGCGCTCGGTGATGGTGCGCCGATCGAATTCGACGGTCTCGAAGATCGTCTCGTCGGGCCAGAACGTGACCGTCGTGCCCCGCCGGGACGACCGGGAGACCTTGGTGAGCGGACCGGTGGGGGTTCCACCGTTGCGGAAGGTCTGGGTGAAGCAGCCCTTCTCACGGTGGATCTCCAGCTCCAGCTTGGAGGAGAGGGCGTTCACGACCGAGACGCCCACCCCGTGGAGACCGCCCGAGACCTTGTAGCCGCTCCCCCCGAACTTGCCCCCGGCGTGCAGGACGGTGAGCACGACCTCGGCCGCCGACTTCCCCGGGTATTGAGCATGCTCGCCGACCGGGATGCCGCGACCGTCGTCGCTCACCCGACAGGCTCCGTTGGCGAGCAGGGTCACGTCGATCCGGGTGCACTGGCCGGCCATGGCCTCGTCGACCGAGTTGTCGACGACCTCCCAGACCAGGTGGTGCAGCCCGCTGGCCCCGGTGGAGCCGATGTACATGCCGGGCCGCTTGCGGACAGCTTCGAGCCCCTCGAGCACGGTGATCGCCGAGGCGTCGTAGCTGGGATCGTCGGGGCCGCCGCCACGACCGTCGTCGGATTCTCTCGCCATATCTGCCATGAGCATACGGAGGGGGTACGACACACCCGGGCCATGGTGCGAAACTGCTGGACGTGACTCTGTCGACCCCGGCACCCGACCTCGGCCGTGCGCTGAACCTGCTGCTCGCCCACCGCGAGATCGAGCAGCAGATCTACCGGATGGGCTACGCCCTCGAGCGGGGCGACTTCGTCGCTGTCGGCGAGCTCCTCCGCCACGCCACGTTCGGCGCCGACCTGATCGGCCGGGAGGCCTTCCGCGGCGCCGACGAGATCCGGGGTCAGTACGAGCGCACCAACGTCGTGTACCCCGAAGGCGGCCGCCGCACCCGCGAGATCTACACGAACATCCTCGTCGACATCGACCTCGACCGAGGGACGGCCGTCAGCACCACGGCCTACACCGTGGCCCAACAGGTACCCGACAGCGACTTCCACCTGCTCGTCGCGGGCCGCTACGAGGACCAGTGGGCCCGCAGTCCCGGCCCAGGCGCCGGCGCCGGCTCGTGGCACTGGACCGACCGGTACATCGTGGTCCAGTTCAAGAACAGCCTCGACCGCCACATGCACCCCGGCTCCCAGCCCTACAACTGACCCCGGAACCGGCCCGCAGGGCTCAGGGCTCAAGGCTCAAGGCCCGCAGGGCTCAGGGCGCAGGGCTCAGGGCTCAGATGAGCAGTGCCACGGGGAGCACGACCACCACGATCGCGGCGGCGCCGCCGATGGCGACCAGGGAACCGAGCTGGAAGCCGGGACGGCCGACGAACCCCAGGCGCCGGATGCCGGCGAGCTCGATGCTGGCAAGCTGCTCGCCGGCGCGGTCTCGCAGCTGGCGGAGATCGTTCAGCGCCTTGAGCTTGCCGAGGGTGCCACCTTCGCCGGCCTCGGAGATGAGACCCGTGAGCTCCTCACCGAGGGCGCCCACGCCCACGACGAGGCTCTGGATCTCCTGCTCCACATGGCCCGGCTCGACCGCCGCCGCCGCCCGGAGGTTCCCGCGCACCCAGATCGCCGCGAACGCCGGCACCAAGAGCACCACGAGAAGCGCCAGACCGCCCAGGATCCGTGTGGAGCCGCCATCTCCGTCGGGCCATGTCCAGGGCTGGACGAGCCAGACCACGACCGCCGCCGCCAGTGCGCCGACAGCCAGCATGGTGAACAGACGACCAACCCTCCGGTAGAACCGGCCCGTCGCCTGGACGAACGGGACGATCCACGACCGGAGCCGCTCGGCGTTCGCGGAATTCCACAGCGGCGGAACGGGACTGACAGGCATGCTGTCACGGTATCCGCCCCGACACGTGCCCCAGCGCGATCGGGTCGCTGTCACCGAGATCGACCCCACCCACCCGGGTGAGCGCCTACGTGCGGCCGAACGCACTGTCGACGGGCCCTAATGTCACGCCATGCGCTCACGGACGAGCCTCGACCCCGAGCTTCGGGCGCTGGCGCGGGCCCATGGAGTCCAAACCTCGTACAAGAGCGCCGACGAGCGCTCGGTGACAGCGACGCGTGCCGCTGTCATCGCGGTCCTGCAGGCGCTCGGGGTCGCGGCGGCGAGCCCCGGCGAGATCACCGATTCCCTCGGCCGGCACGAACGCGAGCGCCTGACCCGGGCGCTCGATCCCGTCCACGTCGCGTGGGACGGTGATCCCGGCCCGCTCGAGATCGTGGTCCCGGCCCGCTGGCGCGGATCGGTTCGACTGCTCGTCACGTTGGAGGACGGCACGCAGGTCGAGACCGTCCACCGACGGAGCCGGCTCGCCGTCGACGGGCAGGCGGTCGTCGACGGCACGGCCTGGGTGAGCATGAGCGTGCCCCTGGAGACGCTCCTGCCGTTCGGAGTGCACCGCGTGGACGTCGGCGTCGGCGACACGATCGCCCACGCCTCCATCATCGCGGCGCCGCGACGGGCCCAGTTCTGGGGAAACCGGAGGGCCTGGGGGATCTTCGCGCCGCTGTACGCGCTCCATTCGCGGCGCAGCCTGGGTATCGGTGACCTGGCCGATCTCGAGCGCCTCGGCGCCATCGCCGCCCGCCACCACGGCACGATCGTCGCCACGTTGCCCCTGCTCGCCGCGTTCCTGGACCAGCCCTGCGAGCCCTCCCCGTACGCGCCTGTCAGTCGGAGGTTCTGGAACGAGCTGCACCTCGATCTCGAGAGCCTCCCCGAGCTCGACGACCTCGACGACCGCCGGACGGCGCTGGCCGAGCTCCGGCTGGCTCAGGAGCTGCGCGGACGGGGCCGCTCCGGGCGCCTCGTCGACCACGCGGCAGTCTTCGCTGCCCGCCGCGTGCTGTTGCAGCGGCTGGCCGACCGGGCCGCCGAGGCCGGCAGCCGTCAGGCGGGGCTCGGCCGACAACTCGCTGCCAACCCGGAGATCGACCGATACGCCATGTTCCGAGCCCTGGCCGATCAGCACGGGGTCGACTGGCGGCGCTGGCCGGCGCAGGTTCGCTCCGGAGACGTGCCCGGGCGGCTCGCCCGGGAGCTCATGGCATCGCCGGCGTTCCGGTACCACCGCTACGCCCAGGCCCAGATGGCCGAGCAACTCGGAGGGCTGGCCCGGCGCCTGCGCGACACAGGGCAGATCCTCTGGCTCGACCTGCCGATCGGTTCCCATCCCGACGGCTACGACGTCTGGACCGACCAAGCCAGCTACGCCACGGGTGTGTCGATCGGCGCTCCACCCGATCGGTTGTTCCAGGACGGACAGAGCTGGGGGTTGCCCCCGCTGCGTCCCGAGGCGGCCCGGAGAACAGGGCACTCGACCTGGTGGCTCGCGCTCCGCGAGCACCTCCGCTTCGCCGGCCTGTTGCGCGTCGACCACGTGATGGGTCTGTACCGCCAGTTCTGGGTCCCCGACGGCATGCAGGCGACCGAAGGCGTGTATGTGAGGCAGCCGGCCGAGGAGCTCCTGGCCCTGTTGTGCCTGGAGTCGCACCGGTCCCGGGTCCCGATCGTGGGCGAGAACCTGGGCGTCGTCCCGGCCGAGGTGAACCGGGCCCTGCACCGCCACCAGATGCTCGGATGCCACGTGTACCAGTTCGCGATCGGCGGCGCCGACGCTCGGGTTCGTGACGCCCAAGCACCTGCGGTGGCGTCGCTCGACACCCACGACACCCCGAGCTTCGCCGCGTACCTCGACGCCGCCGACATCGACCTGCAGCTCGAGATCGGCCTCATCGACCAGGCGCGTGCCACCACCGAACGCCACGGGCGCCAGAAGCTGGTGGCCAACCTGGCCCGCCGCCTCGGCGTCGACGGATGGGCCCCCGACCCGCGCCGCGCGGGCACGGGCGAGGCCACGGGGCCCGGAGCCGGAGCCCACGCCGGAGCCACGGCCCAGGACGACCGTCGCCTCGAGCTGGTCGACCGGATGCACGAGCTCATGGCCCGTTCGCCGTCGCCGTTCGTGGTCGTCAACCTCGAGGACCTCTGGCTCGAGCCCGAGCCCCAGAACGTCCCCGGCACCGGGGCCGAGCGACCCAACTGGCGCAGGCGCACCCGCTATTCGCTCGACGAGATCGCCCGCTCCCAGCGGGTCGACGCGGCGTTGGCCCGGGTGGGGCGCCTTCGAAAGAAGCACGGACGCTCGCAGCACTCGTGATCCCAGAGGCACGGCCCCCGTCAGCCCTGGCACAATCGCACCATGCGAATCGTGGCGATCGACGGTTCCCCGTCCGGCAGCGGCAAGACCGCCACGGCCTTGGGGTTGGTGATCGAGGCGGCTCGCGGCGCAGCCGGGTCGGCCACCGAGACCTCGGTCGTCGCGCTGGCCGGTGATGCGCTCGGCGAAGCCGTCGAACAGGCGCTCGGCGCCATCCGAGGAGCCGACGCCGTGGTGCTCGGATCGCCGGTGTACCGGGCGTCGTACGCCTTCCCGCTCAAGACCCTCCTCGATCACGTGCCACGGGGTCTTTGGGGCGAGCCCGACGCTCCCCTCGCCGGCAAGGCCGTGGCCGTCGTCGCCACCGGTGCATCGCTGCACCACTTCCTCGCGATCGACGATCTCCGGAACGTGCTCTCGGGGTTCTTCGCCGCCTGGGTCGTGCCTCCCGGCCTGTACGTGCCTCGCGAAGGCTTCGACGACGGCGGGCTCACCGAGGAGTACGCAGCCGTGGCTGCCGTGCAGGGACGAGCGCTGGTGGCGTTGGCGTCGGCGCTGGGGCAGAGCGCCGACCTGGCGATCGTCCGCCCCCAGGCCTGAGCGCCTCGGCCGCAGCGGTCTCATCGGCAGCCGCAAGCCTGGGTGGTGCGGTGGTGTCAGGACGTCAACGTCGTGAGGCCGCCGGGGCCCACAAGATGGTGCGAGAGGGTCCGGTCGGCATTGCGCATGCGCCAGGCGAGCATGCGCTGCGCGTAGTCGAGCACCTTGGGGGCCCAGGCCGGATCGCTCGCACGATCGACGGTCTCGTGAGGGTCGAGGTCGAGGTCGTAGAAGATCGCAGGCAGGCCCGGGAGCGCGAACTGCACGTACTTGCCGTGCTCGTCACGCAGGACGCACAGGTTCAGCTCGTCGACCCGCGAGGCGCCTGGAACCCGGAAGTCGCACTCCCAGTGCACCTCGTGGCGCCAGTCCGCCGGGGCGGCTTCCACCGGATCGGGGGCGTGCAGGAAGGGCGTGAGCGATCGACCGTCGCATTGACGGGGCACCCGTCCACCCAGGAGGTCGACGACGGTCGGGAACACGTCGACGTGCTCGGTGAACCGCTCGACCTGGGACCCTCGAGTGGCCTCGGCCCGGCCCAGGGGGTCGCGCACGATCAGCGGCACGTGGTACGACTCGTCGAACCAGCCCAGCTTGCCCCACAACCAATGGTCGCCGAGTTGCTCGCCGTGGTCGGAGGTGAGCACGACGAGGGTGTCGTCCCAACGACCGGTGACCACCAGCCAGTCCCACAGCCGGCCGAGCTGTGCGTCGACCTCACTCATCATCCCGTAGTACGTGGCCCGCACCTGGCGCCACCACCGCTCCCATTCGAGATCGCGGACGTGCGGGCTGCCGACGGCTCCCGCCAGGAACGGGTGGACGGCCACCTCCTGCTCGATCGTGGCGGCCCGTCGAACGGCCGGCACGTCGGCAGGGTCGTACATGGCGTGGTACGGCTCCGGGGCCACGAACGGCGGATGCGGACGGATGAACGCCAGATGGGCGAACCAGGGACCGGGATGGCGTGGGGCCCGGTGCGCAGCCCAGCTCGTGAACGCGTCGACGAGGAACGCCGCTTCGCTGTGCTCGGCCCTGTAGCGCGCCGGCGAGAACGTGGGACCTCGTCCCTCAGCACCCGGAAACCCTTGCTGGGGTTGAAGGAGCTCCCTCACCTCGGAGGGGACGTCGTAACCGTGCCGGTTCGCCAGCCACTCCCCCCACGCCTTCGCGTCCTCAGGGAGGTTCACGATCGCGTCGTATCCCGGGAGGACGCCCTCGTAGCTCGTGAGCGCCGGATCATCGGGAGCGAGGGCGCGGGGGTCGGGGCTCGTGTCGGTGTATCCGAACAACGCCGGCGCGTACCCGAGCGCTCGCGCTTCGAGCGCCATGTTGGTGAACCGCCCGTCGAGCGGTGTCCCGTTGCTCACGCTCCGATGCGTCATGAGATACACGCCGGTGTGCAGCGAAGCGCGGCTGGGCCCGCAGGGAACGGCCTGCGCGAAGTGCCGACGGAACAGCACCCCGGCGGCGGCCAAGCGGTCGAGGTTCGGAGTCTGCACGAGCGGATGGCCGACGGCTCCCAGGGTGTCGCCGCGCCACTGGTCGACGGTGATCACCAACACGTTCAGCTCACGGGGGACTTCCACCGATGCCATGACGCTCAGCTCCGCGGAAACGCGGTGGCGTCACCGGTGAGCGCGATCGCGCCCCGGTAGAGCGGGTCGAACCGCCGCCGGGCGAACTGCCACCGCCGGGTGTCGGAGTCGTCGACGGCCGGGTCGACGGCGGGGTCGTCGACGGCCGGGACGCAGTCGTCGGTGTACACGCCGTAGAGCTCCAACCCCTCGCCGCTGGTGGTTCGACCGATCTCGCGGATCTGCCAGCGGGCCCGGGCCGATCGCCCGTCGGGCGCGATGTCGACCGTCCCCGACAGCAGCGACTGGATCGAGAGCTCGTAGCCCGACCGGAGCTTCACGTACGTGGCCGTGATGCGCTCTCGCCCGACGATGTCGCCGCGGGTCGTGGCCCACACGGCATCGGGCGTCCACAGCGAAGCGAACAGCTCTCGATCGAACCGGGCCACCGCATCGCAGTACCGGGCCACGAGACGGCCGACACCAGACTCGGCCACGAGGATCGCCGCGGGTTCCAGAACGTGTTCCATGAGGGCCCGAAGGTAGCGTCGGAAGCTCATGCATGCCCGTTGGAACCGGCTCCAGGCGCCCCCTGTCCGCGATGCGCTCGTCCTGTCGGCTGCAGTGGGGGTGTTCGGGGTGAGCTTCGGCGTGCTGGCCGTGAGCAGCGGGCTCACGGTGTTGCAGGCCTGCGCCATGTCGTTGCTGGTGTTCACGGGGGCCTCGCAGTTCGCAGCGATCGGCCTCACCGCAGCCGGGAGCGACCCGAGTGCGGCCGTGGGCTCGGCGCTCCTGCTCGGAGCTCGCCATCTCGCCTACGGCGTGGCTCTGGGGCCGATCTTCAGCGGCTCGCGGCGGACGACCCGAGCCGTGGCCGCGCAGGTGATGATCGACGAGTCGACGGCCATGGCGACGGCCCAGGGCAACCCCACCGACGCGCGCGCGGCCTTCTGGGCCGCGGGCCTGGGGGTCTACGTGTTCTGGAACCTCGGCACGCTGGCCGGGGCCCTCGTGGGCAACGGCATCGGCGATCCGACGCGGTACGGGCTCGATGCCGCGTTCCCGTGCGGGTTCCTGGCCCTGATCGTGACCCACGTGCGCGACCGCGGGGGTCAGACCGCGGCGGCGCTCGCCACGGTGATCGCCCTGGCGCTCGTGTCGATCGTCCCGGCTGGGCTCCCCGTCCTGGTCGCCTCGGCGGCGATCATCCCGGGGATGGTCGTCAGGGCACGTCTCGCCCGGCGGTCGCCATGACCTGGCCCGCGATCTTCGCCCTGGCCGTCGGCTCGTATGCCCTCAAGGCCATGGGCCTGCTCGGTTTCGGCGGTCGGGCCGTTCCGGAGCGAGCTCGTTCGGCGTTCACGCTCATCCCCGCCGCACTGCTCGCTGCGCTCATCGCCGTCCAGACCTTCGCCGACGGGCGCCACCTCACGATCGACGCCCGGGTCGCGGGCCTGGGCGCCGCAGCCGTCGCCGTGCTGGCGCGTCGCAGCTTCCTCACCGTGGTCGTGGTCGGCGCTGTAGCGACGGCGATCGTCCGAGCGCTGTGAGGAACGGGCGTAGCCTGCCGTTGAGCCACGCAATCTGGTGAGGGGGTGAGGGGGACGACATGCTCTCAGCGACGATCGTGGAACGGCCTGAGCGCTTCGACCGGGTCGACCGTGTCAAACAAGCGTTTGGTCAAACCGTGCTGACCGGCGACCAGCGGTTCTGGATCCTCGGTGGCCGGCTCGTGGTCGAGGTCAGCGATGGTCGGCGCATCGAGATCCCGAACGGGTTCACGACCGACGGCGCATCGGTGCCGGGCTGGGCCCAGAAGCTCACCGGCTGGAAGCCGTGGGACGACCCGCAACGCTGGGGCGGCATCATCCACGACTGGCTGTACTGCGAGCGAGGTACCTCCAAAGCGCACGGCGACACCGTGTTCCGGGCCGTCCTGGTCTCCGAGGGCGCCGGCTGGTTCAAGCGCAAGGTCATGTACGCCGCCGTGGTCGTGGGTGGCGGGTCGGCCTACAAGGCCAATCAGGCCCGGGGCCCGAGGATCTATGTCTGAACGGGAGCTTGGCCACGAGGTTCACCGACATGGCAAGGACGTCCGACCGCGAGCCCATCGGTGGTGCCGCAGAGTTGTGGTCGGTGTGGGAGCGAGCCCCGTCCGTGCGTGGTGCAGCAGGTGATCCGCGTGCGCGCTGGAGCCCAGGCCGACGCCCTGGCCTGGGTCGGCGACGTCGTACGACCGGCGATCGCCGGCTCCGCATGGGTTCCGCTCATGTGGCTCGGAGCCGTGCACGGCTCCATCGTCACTGTGCTCTACGGCGCTCCGGTCTGGGACCGCGTGCTCGATCTCGCCCGGTCGCTCCCGGCGCTCGACCCGTCCTGGGACGCCGTGGTCACCTCCTCGGCGCTCCAGGCCTGGGGTCCCAGCCGCTTCCTCGATCGACCCTGAGCCGATCGACCATGGCGCCCGATCCCGTCGTCCGTCCCGCGAGCGAGCCGCATCTTGCCCAGGTGGCGTGGGCGGTGCGCGACCTGCCTCGGGCCTGCCGCTTCTACACCGAGGTCCTCGGGTTCCGGCGAGCCGGCGGACGGCTGCTGTGGGGACCGGGCCTCTCGGTCGTCCAGGAGCTGGGAGACGACGCGGCGGCGACCCTGTGGTGGGCGCTCGGGGGGCAGGAGTTCGTGCAGCTCGAGTTCTTCCACCACACGCTGCCCATCGGTCGGGAGCGCCCGTCGACCTGGCGTCCCTGTGATCTCGGTTGGGCCCGCGTCGCCATCGGGGTCGCCGACCTCGACGCCGTGCTGGCCCGGGCCGCGGCCGCCGGACATCTCCCACTGGGGCCGGTCCTGACCGACGGCACCGACGGCACCGACGGCACCGACAGGGTTCGGCGCTGTGCGCTGCGCGATCCCGACGGTGTCGTGGTCGAGATCATCGGAGACGGTGGCGTGACCGGGAACGGCGATCGGCCGCGTCCGGCGGTGCGCTCGGTCACCGTGTCGGTGGCCGACCTCGACAGGGCCCGACGGTTCTGGGTCGACACGTGCGGGCTGACGCCCCTCGACCCCGCCGCGTTGCACCAACCGCACCACGAAGCGCTCTGGGGTCTCGAGGGCGCTCACCGCGAGCAGTTCGTCGCACGCGGGGTCGACGTCGCCATCGAGGTCGTCCGCTACGACGACCCCGTCGGCGCGGCACCCCCGGCCGATCAGCGTCTCTGCGATCAGGGCCTGCTCAACGTGGCCCTGGCGTTCAGGGATCGGGACCGCTTCGACACGCTGCTGGAACGAGTGCTCGCCGCCGGCTATCGGGCGACCGTCGAGTGTCCGCCGGGACCGTTCGCGTCCACCTACCTCCGCGACGATCAGGGGTGCTCGGTGGAGATCTTCGCCTGCCCACCCGACCACGACGCGTTGCTCGGTTTCACGATCGAGCCTGGTTTCGCCCCCGGCTGGCCCCTCGACGAGTGACGCGAGCGCGCCGGACGCGCCGTCAGCCGACGGGCCGCAGCTTCGTGTTGCCGAACAGGCTGACCACGGGGGCGGCGATGGCCTCGGTCCGGTACGCCATGGCCGCCAAGGTCTGCAGGATCTCCAGGTCGCGACCGCCGTCGTCGGCGGTGATCAGCGCGTCGAGGGCGGCCCGACCACTGGCCACGTCGGACGGTCGCGAACCCAGCACGCCCTCCAGCTCGTCGAGCTCGGCCGCGTCGGCCCACGGTCCGAGCGCCTGCTGTCGAGCGAGCGTGCGCACGAGCAGCGCCGCCATCTGGAGCCGGTCCCGGGGGAAATCGCCGACCACGTGGTCGAGCACGTCACGCTCGAGGTTCTCGACCACGATGTCGTAGAGCGTCGTCTCGGCCGCCGGCTCGGGCACGGCCGGGCGCGAGAGCGTCACACCCATGGCCTCGGCGATCGCCTCGCAGAGCAGGCGGTCGCAGATGATGGCGAAGCACTGGTTGAGCGCCACCGGGTCACGGGAGTTGAGCCGAGCCCTGATGGGCGCCAGAGCCAGCACCGAGCGAGCGAGGTTGTGCACCCGGTAGTAGCGCACCTTGTCGAGCTCGACGGCGATCCCGCTCGTCTTCTCGTAGTGCGGCAACAGCGCCGGCCAGTCGCCCGAAGGCGAGAACGACGCGTGGATGCACAGGCTCCCGAGGTCTTCCATCGGATCGCCGAGGTGGGCCCACTCCCAGTCGATCGCCGCGGTCACCCGATCGTCGACGAACAAGAAGTTGGCGATCCCGGTGTCACCGTGCAGCAGAGCGATGCGCTCCACGTGCTCGGGAGCGTTGCGGCGCAGCCAGGCCATGCCGAAGCGGGCGAAGGGCTGGGGGTCGGCGCTGGCGACACTCCCGGCGAGGACGTCGACCTCGGCCATGGCACAGTCGAGCGCGTCGACCGGACGGTGCAGGTCGCCCAGATCGAGCGACGCCACGTCGAACGAGTGCAGAGCTCCGAGCACCTCGAGATAGTGGCGATACACGGCGTCTTGTTGCTCGTCCGCCATGGTGTGGAGATCGGGACGGCCGGCCACGCGCTCGAACAACACGACGTGCGGGTCGTCGAGGATGCCATGGATGGCGGGGACGGGGATGCCACGGCCGGCGAGCGCCTGCACGACCCGAGCCTCCTTGGCCAGAGCCTCGGTGCTGTTGGCCGGATCGCCGGCGTGGGCCAGGCGCAGGAACAACTCGAGCACCGAGCCGTCGGTCCGTTCGACGTCGACGAGCCAGGCCTCGCGTCGAGCCAGCGCCCGCTCGACCCGGATGACCGTCCCCCCGATCTCGACCCCGACCCACTCGACGATCCGCCCGTCGAGCCCGGTACCGATCGCGGTTGCGGGCCCCGCCGCGTGGTTGACCCCGGTCGCGTCACCTGCGTCGAGCTCGCTCATGATCCCCCGTGCATGTCGTTCGACCAGCAGACACACTGTGGTCGTTCGACTGGGATTCTGGCGCTGAACAGATGGCGGCGTCGATCTTCGACTCGAGGGGGCAGCCGTGCGAGCAGTTCGCAACACCGCCGAAGGCATTTCCGTGGTCGAGGTTCCCGAGCCCGAAGCTCGCGAGAACGGCGTCCGCGTCAACGTCCGAGCAGCCGGGGTGTGCGCCAGCGACCTGGCCATGATCCAGGCCGGCCCGCTGCCGTTCACGCTGGGCCACGAGATCGCTGGGATCACCGAGGACGGGCGGTCGGTCGCGGTCGAGCCGATCATCCCGTGTGGCACCTGCGACCAGTGCACCATGGGGGCGTACCACCGCTGCCGGCTCGGGGCTGGGAGCAACCTGGGCTTCGCCCTCGACGGTGGGATGGCCGACGCCGTGGTCGTCCCCGAGCGTTGTCTCGTGCCGCTTCCGGCCGGATTCCCCGTGGGCGACGCCTGCCTGGTCGAGCCCATGGCTGTGGTGCTGCACGGGCTGCACCTGGCCCGAGCCGAGGCCGGCATGCGCGTGGCTGTCGTCGGTGCAGGAACCGTGGGCCTGCTCGCGGTCGCGGCGACCCGGGCGCTCGGCTGCGACGTCGCGCTGTTGGCCCGTCACCCGCAGCAGATGGCGGCGGGCGAACGGCTGGGCGCCACCGCCGCTTCGGGTGAGCACGATCTGGTGATCGACGCGGCCACGACGGCGGAGGGGTTGGTGGCCGCGGCGGGGCTCGCGGCACCCGGAGGCACACTCCTGGCCGCGGCCATCTACTTCGGCATCGTCCCCGTCCCCGGGCTCATGGCGCTGATGAAGGAGCTCCGGGTGGTGTTCCCGTACACGTACGGTCGCCACTCGGGCGGGCGCGACTTCGACCATGCCGCGACGATGCTGGCGGCCCAGCCCGATATCGCCGCGACGATCATCACCCATCGATTCCCGCTCGACGACGCCCCCGCGGCCTTCCGTGCGGCTGCCGACCGCGCTGGCGGCGCGATCAAGGTCGCGCTCGAGCCGTGACCACCCACGGGCCAGGGGCCGGACTCGGGGGACCTGGCCGACCGTCGGTTCCCACCACCCGTTCGGTCGACCTCCTCATTGCTGGAAGCGGTGCCGGCGGCCTCAGCGCGGCAATCGTGGCCGCCGATCTCGGCCTCGAGGTCCTCGTGGTCGACAAGGCCGCGTTGCTCGGGGGCGTCACCGCGTATTCGTACGGCCAGGTGTGGGTACCCGACAACCACATGGACGCCAACTCACATGCCACCGACGCCGGTGTCGACACCGCCGACGCGTTCGCCTATCTCGAGTTCCTCGGCGGCGGCTTCGGCGATCCGGCCTTGGGCAGGATGCTCCTCGACACGGCACCCGAGGTGGTGCGCTACCTCGGGCTGCAGGCCGGCGTTCCCTGGCGGGTCATCGAGGGCCTGCCCGACTATCACTGGCCGACGGTTCCGGGCACGGTCGGCACCGGCCGCTACCTCGAGGTCGACCCGATCGCCGATTCCACGTTGGGGTCGTGGGCGCCATTCGTCAGGACCTCGCCGCACGCGCCGCTCCCGCTCACCAACGGCGAGATGCTCGAGTGGGGTGGCCTCGCAGCCACGCACAACTGGGACATGGGGCTCGCGGTCGAGCGCATGGCCCGGGGCGAGCACACATTGGGGCCGGGGCTCGTGCGGGCCCTGGCCCGAGCGGCCCTCATCGAGCGCCGGGTCGACGTCTGGCTCGACGCTCCGCTCACCTCGCTGACGACCGACGGCCCGCGGGTGACGGGCGCCATCATCGGCAGCGGGGGTGGCCAGGATCGCCCCGGGATACGGGTCGAGGCCCGCCGGGGTGTGCTGTTGGCCACCGGTGGCTACGACTGGAACACCGAGCTGACCCGGTGGTTCGAGCATCTCACCGAGTGGCACTCGCTGTGCCCGCCGTCGATCACCGGCGACCACATCGCGATCGCCGGGGCGGTCGGGGCTGCGGTGGCGGCCGTCCCACCGATGAACCTGTCGGCTCTCTACGGGATCCATGTCCCGGGCGAGGAGAACGAGGGTGCACCGCTGTGGCGCAGCGCCGGCTTCGAGGCCGGGCTCCCCCATGCGCTGCTCGTCAACGACCAAGGCCAGCGTTTCGCCGACGAGTCGTTCTACAAGGACCTGCTGCCTCGGGCCCGGGCGTGGGACGGCACCCGGCAGCGCTACACGAACCTCCCCATGTTCTTGATCGTCGACGATCAGCACCGCAGCCGCTACCCCCTCGCCGGTTTCCCCCCGGGCGCCGCGCTTCCCGAGTCGGTGGCCGTGAGCAGCTCGACGATCGACGGTCTGGCCCTCGCACTCGGTATCGATCCCGACGCGCTCTGCGCCACGGTGGCCCGGTTCAACGGCCTTGCGGCCACCGGGATCGACGACGACTTCGGGCGGGGTCGGGTTCCCTGGGCGCACGCCATGGCCGGCGACCTCGGCCACTCGCCCAACCCCAACCTGGGCTCCATCGAGCAGCCGCCGTTCGTCGGCCTCCGGCTGGCTCCGGTCTCGGGTGGCATCAATGCGGCCGGGTTGCGCACCGACGCGTCGGCTCGGGTGGTGCACGTCTCGGGCCAGCCCATCCCCGGCCTCTACGCAGCCGGCAACGCCGCTGCGCACCTCGACATCGGCGCCGGCTACCAGAGCGGGATCGCCATCCTCCGCGGCCTGGTCTGGGGAGCGATAGGCGCCCGCCACGCCGCGATCTGAGCGCCACTCGCTACCGTCAGCCGAGCTCGTGAGCTGTCGTCGTCACCGCGAGCGCTCGCCAAACGCGATCGGGAGCCGCACCAACCCGTTGAGCATGTTCGATGCCAGGCGCTCGGGTGAGCCGGCGATGCACAGGCCGGGATGGTCGATGACCAGATGGCGGACGGCCGCCGCGATCTCAGCCCGGGCCAGCCCCGACCCGAGGCAGATGTGCGGGCCGGGCGCCCCGAACGAGACGTGCGGGTTGGGATCACGATCGATCGAGAACCGATGGGGATCGGCGAACACGTCGGGGTCTCGGTTGGCTGCGGTGTAGGCCATCACGATCTTGTCGCCCCGACGGACCCGGGTGTCTCCGATGACGGCGTCGGCCGTGGCCGTGCGTCGGAAGTACATGGTGGGCGTGCCCCAACGCAGCATCTCCTCCACCGCCGGCCCCACCAACGTGATGTCGCCGCGGAGACGAGCGAGCTCGGCCGGGTTCTCGAGCAGGGCCAGCATCCCGTTGGTGATGCCGTGCGCGGTGGTGTCGGTCGCCGCTGTCACGAGGATCACCAGGAAGTGCTCGAGCTCGTCGTCGTCGAGCCGGTCACCGTCGATCTCGGCGGCCACGAGGCGACCGGCCACGTCGTCGGCCGGATGCCGGCGACGCTCGGCGAACAGCCCACGGCCGTACGCGCACACCGCAGCCATGGCGTCGTTGAAGGACGTCGGCTCAGCGCCCAGCTGCGGCAGGGCCATCATCGCCGAGACCAGCCCGACCACATGGGCCCGATCCTCGGCGGGGATGCCGAGGATTCCCGATACCACCGCAACCGGGAGCCTGGCGGCGATGTCGGCCACGAGGTCGCACTCGCCGCGCTCGTCGGCCGACGCCTTCGCGATCGCGGACATCACGATCTCGCCGGCGAGGCGGTCGATGTCGTCGTGCAGCGCCCTGATGGCTTTCGGGGTGAACGCCCGATTCACCAGCAACCGGTAGCGGGTGTGGCGGGGCGGGTCCATGCCCACGAGCAGCTGGCGATGCACCGCCAGGTCGTCGGCGTCCATCTCGTAGAGCATCGAGCCACGAGCTTCCGACGAGAAGACCTCCCACGCCTGCGATACCGCCAACACGTCGCGGTGGCGCGTGAGCAGCCAGTATCCGGGACCGTCGAGCTCGTCCAGCCAGTGGACGGGATCGTTCTGGCGGAGCTGGTCGAAGAGCGCATGGGGCGGCCCGTCGCGATAGCTCGCCGGATCGAGGAGGTCGACATCCGCTTCGCTCATCCCTCGGCATCCCTTCGATCGAAGCGCCCGGCGTGTCCGAGACGACGGGGCCATGCGATCACGCGGTCGGGCGCGCCGTCCACAGCGCCGTCCACAGCGCCGGGCACCGAGCGGCGTCCGAGCGGCGCGGGTGCCGTGTGTGCCTCCGAGGTCCGGGAGCTGGCAAGCTGTCTGGAACACGTTCCACCGTCTCCGGGGAGCCGCATGTTCATCGACCTCACGCCCGAGCAGGAAGCTCTGCGGACCGAGCTGCGCACCTACTTCGGCAACCTCATGACACCCGAGCGCAAGCAGTCGTTGCGAGGCGGCGAGCGAACTGCGCCCAACCCGGCATACCGGGAGGTCGTGCGCCAGATGGGCGCCGACGGGTGGCTGGGCATCGGCTGGAAGAAGGAGTTCGGCGGCCAGGAGAAGACCCCGGTCGAGCAGTACATCTTCTTCGACGAGGCGATGGCCGCCGGGGCTCCGGTCCCCTTCCTCACCATCAACACCGTCGGCCCGACCGTCGGTCATTTCGGCAACGAGGAGCAGAAGGCGTTCTTCTTACCCAAGATCCTCGCCGGCGAGATGCACTTCTCGATCGGGTACTCCGAACCCAACGCCGGCACCGACCTGGCGGCATTGCAGACCAAGGCCGTCCGCGATGGCGACGAGTGGGTCGTCAACGGGCAGAAGCAGTTCACGTCGCTGGCATGGGACGCCGACTACGTCTGGCTCGCAGCCCGCACCGACCCTGACGCCCCCGCCCACAAGGGCATCACCATGTTCCTCATGCCCACGAACACGCCCGGCTTCAAGATCCAGCCGTTCATCACCATGGGCCGGGCCCACACGACCTCCACGTTCTACGACGACGTGCGCATCCCCGACTCGCTCCGCGTCGGCGAGGTGAACGGTGGATGGGGCCTCATCACCAACCAGCTCAACCACGAGCGGGTGGGGCTCTCGCCTGCCGGCGGGGTGAACCAGACCCTCGACAACGTGGTGCAGTGGGCGAAGGACACCCGTCTCGCCGACGGTCGTCGGGTGATCGACCAGGAATGGGTGCAGATCAAGTTGGCCACCATCAGGGCCAAGGTCGAGTTCCTCCGGCTCATCAACTGGAAGGTCGCCTGGAGCATCACCTCGGGCGAGCTGAACCCGGCCGACGCATCGGCGACCAAGGTCTTCGGCTCGGAGTTCTTCGCAGAGTCGTGGAAGCACATGCTCGAGATCATCGGCTCAGCCGGGTACCTCACCGACGAATCGCCTGGCGCCGTGCTGCAGGCGCAGATCGAGGGCATGTATCGCACGTGCTGGGTGCAGACCTTCGGTGGCGGCACGAACGAGATCCAGCGCGACATCATCGCCATGGTGGGCCTCAAGATGCCGCGGGAGAAAAGAAGGCATTGACCTAGCCGGACTGCACTCGCTGAGTTGGGGACGGGACGGGGTTGCCGTGCCGCCGAGCGAAGCGAGGTCCCGGATTCGCCGCCGAGGCGCCGCAGGCGCTTCGAGGCGGCACTAACAGGAGACACCGCATGGACTTTTCGTTCAGTGAGACGCAGAACGAGATCGGGGAGCTGGCCCGCAAGATCCTGACCGATCGGGTCACGACCGTGCGGTTGAAGGAGATCGAGGCCGGCGGCGAGTGGTTCGACCGTGAGACCTGGCAGGAACTGGCCAAGGCCGACGTGCTCGGCCTGGCGATCCCCGAGGCCAACGGCGGCGCGGGGCTCGGGTTCATGGAGCTGCTCCAGGTGCTCGAGGCCCAGGGCCGGACGGTGGCCCCGCTGCCCCTGCTGCCCACGCTCGTGTGCGCGGCGTTGCCGATCGCCGAGTTCGGCACCGACGCCCAGAAGGCCGCGTGGCTCCCCGGAGTCGCGGCGGGGACGACCATCCTCACGGCGGCTCTGGCCGAGCCGGCCAACGACGATCCGACCCGGCCGACGACCGTCGCCCAGCCCGACGGCTCCGGCGGCTGGGCGCTCACGGGCACGAAGATCTCGGTCGAGTTCGCGCATTGCGCCGCCCGGGTGCTGGTGACCGCGCGGACGCCCTCGGGCGACGTGCTCGTCGGCCTGCTCGATCCGTCGGGCGCAGGCGTGTCGGCTGTCAACGAGATCACGACGCGGCGCGAGAAGACCCGGACCCTCACGCTCTCGGGCGCCGTCATCGCAGCGGCCGACGTGCTCGGCACGCCCGAGCGTGGCAGCGAGATCGCCCGCTGGATCATCGACCGGGCCCTGGCCGGCCTGTGCGCCATCCAGCTCGGCGTGACCGAGACCCAGCTCGCGATGCTCGCCGAGTACACCTCCCAGCGCGAGCAGTTCGGCCGTCCCATCGCCACCTTCCAGGCCGTGGCCCAGCGGGCCGCCGACGCGTACATCAACGTCGAGAGCGTCCGGCTCACCACGTACCAAGCCGTGTGGCGTCTGGCTGAGGGAATCCCGGCCACCGAGCAGGTCCGCATCGCCAAGTACTTCGCCAGCGATGCCGCTCAGCTCGTGGCCCATGCCGCCCAGCACTGCCACGGCGGTGTGGGCATGGACGTCGAGTATCCCCTCCACCGTTACACCTTGTGGAACAAGCAGATCGAGCTCACCTTGGGTGGCGGCACCCAGCAGCTCCTCGCACTCGGCGCCGCCATGGCATCGTGAGGGTCGAACGGTGATGCATCGACTCGTGCTGCTCCGCCACGGTCAGAGCGAGTGGAACAGGCTCAACCTGTTCACCGGCTGGCACGACATCGACCTGTCCGACACGGGCGTCGAGGAAGCCGCCCGGGCCGGGCAGTATCTCGCCGAGGCCGGGCTGCGTTTCGACGTCGCCCACTCGTCGGTGCTCACCCGGGCCGTGCGCACGCTGAACCTGGCACTCGAAGGCATCGACCAGCTCTGGCTCCCGGTTCGCCGGCACTGGCGGCTGAACGAGCGCCACTACGGCGCCCTCACCGGCAAGGACAAGCGTCAGACGACCGAGCAGTACGGGCCCGAGCAGACGAACATCTGGCGACGGTCGTACGACGTTCCGCCGCCGCCGTCGGACCGTCGCTCGAAGTACCACCCCCGCAACGAGCCGCGCTATCGCATGCTCCCCCAGAGCGTGCTTCCGGCAACCGAGTGCCTGAAGGACGTCGTGGTGCGCATGATGCCGTACTGGTACGACGCCATCATCCCCGATCTCCAGGCCGGAGCCACGGTGATCGTCGCCGCGCACGGGAACTCCCTGCGGGGCTTGGTGAAGCACCTCGAGGGCATCAGCGACACCGGCATCGCCGAGCTGAACATCCCCACCGGGATACCGATGCTCTACGAGCTCGGCGACGACTTCCGCCCCGCCCACAAGATGCCGATCCTCAAGCGCTACCTCGACCCCGACGCCGCCAAGGTTGCCTCCGAGACGGTCAAGCACCAAGCGGGGTAGACGTTCGGGACCGCGAGAGCCTGCGGGCCTGCGACAGCACGAGACACCACGACAGCACCAGACACGGCGACCACGGAGGAACGGCATGCGCATCGGGTTGTTCATCTCGGAGGCCGGTCCCGGCGGCAACACCGTCACGGGTGTGATCGATCGGGCCGTCGAGGCCGAGGCCATGGGGTTCCACACCGGGTGGGTTCCGCACGTCCCGTGGAGTCTCGACGCCTTGACCGCGCTGGCGCTGGCGGGGCAGCACACGTCGCGCATCGAGCTCGGGACGGCCGTGGTGCCCACGTGGTCGCACCACCCGCTCGGCATGGCCCAACACGCGCTCAGCACCCAGGCCGCGTGTGACGGCCGGCTGTTGCTCGGGATCGGCCCGTCGCACCAGATGGTGGCCGAGAAGTGGTACGGGGCGTCGTACGAGGGTGTCATCCATCACGTGCGCGAGTACGTGGCCGTGCTCGAGGCGTGCTTCGCCGCCGGAGCACCGGGAGCGCAGCAGATGGCCGGCGCCGGGCTCGTGCGCCACGACGGTCCGCTGTACCCGGTCGAGTCGATGCTCGCAGTCCCCGGAGCGACCAGCGTGCCGATCTATCTCGCAGCGCTGGCCCCGCTGATGTTGAAGCTGGCCGGGGAACGGGCTGCCGGCACCATCACCTGGATGGGCGACGAGCGCACCCACGCCGAGCACGTGCTCCCGCGGCTCGCCGCGGGAGCGTCGGCCGTGGGGCGAGCGACCCCCCGGGTCATCGCCGGTCTGCCCATCGCGGTGTGCGACGACGCCGACCTGGCCCGAGCCACGGCCGAGCGAACCTTCGCCATGTACAACCACATTCCCACGTACCGTCGGATGCTCGACCTCGGCGACGCGGGGACCCCGGGGGGCGTGGCCGTCGTGGGCACCGAGGCCGAGGTGACCCGACGACTCGAGGGGTTCGCGAGCGCAGGCGTCACCGACCTGTGCGCCATGGTGTTCGCGGTGGGTGACGATCACGAGGCCAAAGCCGCGAGCGCCCGACGCACCAAGGAGCACCTGGCGACCCTGTGACCCTGTGACCCTGTGACCCTGTGACCCTGTGACCACGTTCTGTAGCCGGGCCCGGGCACCGATTTCGGCCCGACGGATCACACCTCGGGCAGGCTGGTGAAGTCGGCGGGGCGCTTCTCGAGGAAGGCCGCGATGGCCTCGCGATTGGCGGGGGCACCGATGAGCCGACCGAAGGCGTCGTTCTCGCGGGCCCGGGCGGCCATGAGGGCGTCGACCCGTCCGGCGACCATGAGCTGCTTGGTCTCCACCAGTGACGGGATCGGCATCGCAGCGATCTTCCCGGCGAGAGCGAGCGCGTCGGGGAGCAACGCGTCGTCGGCCACGACCTTCCACGCCAGGCCGCAGGCCACCGCAGCCTCGGCCGACATCCACTCCGCGGTGAACAGGTAGTACGCCGCCGTCTGCTGGCCCATGACCACGGGGAAGCTGACGCTCGACGCAGCCTCGGGCGCGACCCCGAGCGTCGGGAACGGCGCCTTGAGCCGAGCCGACTCGGCCACCAGCACGAGATCGCAATGGGCCAACATCGTGAAGCCGATGCCGACCGCGAGCCCGTTGACCGCGGCAACGACCGGCTTGCGATACGAGATGAGCCCGTCGGTGAACGCCCCGAACCCGTTGCCCCGGCCCGCCGAGACCGTCGAGCTGTTCCCTCCCCCCATCTCGCTCATGTCGTTGCCGGCACAGAACGCCCGCCCGTTCCCGGTGAACACGACGACAGCGACCCCGGGATCGTCCGCTGCGGCGGTCAGGCCGTCGGCTGCGGCCCAGTAGAGGTCGTTGTTCATGGCGTTGAGAGCACCCGGGCGGTCGAACGTGAGCAGCCGCACACGGCCGTGGTCGGAGGTCGTCAGCATGGCGGGCAGTCTGCCCGATCGACCGCTACTGCACTCGGAGAGAGCCAACCTGGCCCTCGGTCGGTTCCGCTCAGCAGAACCAGGGCTCGCTCAGGCGCGGTCTCCGCCGTCGCGTCGCGTCGGGCCCGAGACTGGGACCGGGACCGGCGGAGCGCACACGGCGCCCGCAGGCGCCGAAGATCCGCTCCCACGTGGCGGTGCTGGGCTCGCCGCTGGCGATCGCCTCGGCCACGAGAGCGGCGAGGCGCCGTTGGAGCACGTCGACATCGGGATCGGCCGCCCGCCAGCGCCAGGTGAGAGCATCGGCGTCGTAGCCCAGGAGATGCGGCTCGATGTCGGGGAGCGCGAGCAGCAGCGATCCCTCGGGGAGCAACAGCCGCAAGGACAGCTGGACCGGGTCGACGACGTCGAGGAGATCGTGGACCTCGAGGAACTCGCACAGGTCGGCCACGTCGCCGGGACGGGTCCAGGGCGTGAACGGCAAGAACGTGGGGTGGGGCTCGATACCGTGCCTGCGCAGGCCCGCCATGGCCCGGGCGGCGTCGAGCGCGGTGTGGCCCTTGTCGAGCAGCTCGAGCAAGCGGTCGTTGAGGCTCTCGACGGCGGTCACCACGAAGAGGCAGCCGGCTGCGGCCATCTCGGCCACGATGGCGTCATGGCGCAGGATGTGCGCCACCTTGGTCGTCACGTCGAACGTGATCCCTCGGGCCGTGAACCGCTCCCTGAACTGCTCGACCAACCGTCGGGCGTGGGCGGGCCCGGCGAGGAAGTCGGCGTCGGCGAAGGTGACATGGCCGGCCCCCAGACCCACGAGCTGCTCGATGTCGGCCATCACCAGCGAGACGGGCAGGGCGCGGGTCCGCCCGTCGTACACCGCGGGCAGCGGGCAGTGGCGGCAGCGCTCGGTGCAGCCGTGCGTGGCCTCGACGGTCCCCACGAGGCGATGCTCGCTGTCGCTGTCGCTGTCGCTGTCGCTGTCGCTGTCGCTGTCGCTGTCGCTGTCGCTGTCGCTGTCGCCCGCGTCGCCGCGGCCGTCGCCATCCTCGCGGCCGTCGCCCAGTACCAGATGGGCGTAGCGGCTCAGCGGCGGGAGCAGGTCGCGAGCTGGGAGCACGAACATCGAGCGCCCGATCGAGACGGTGGCGTCGGCGCCGCCACCGCCACCACCTCTGCCGGAGCTCGGGGTCCCGACCGGGCCCGTGTCGCCGCTGGCCCCCTCGGAGCATCCGCCGTCGGAACCGCCGCTGCCGACCTGCTCCACCCACGCCGCGAGCGCCGGCTCGTACTCGCCACCCAATCGCGCGTCGACCAGCCCATCGGGAACCTGGGGCGCGTAGAGGCCGTAGAGCGCGATCGGCAACCCCGGCCTCTCGGACCGCAGCCGGGCCACGACCTCGACAGCCAAGCGGGCTGCGGTGTGCATGGGAACGGAGATGGCGACGGCCTCGGCCGTGTCGAAGCGACGGTCGTCCCACGTCTCGACCGCGAGATCGAGTGCCTGCACGGCATGACCGCGGGCTCGGAGGGACGCGGCGGGCGACGCCACGTGCCAGGGCTGGCGCCCGAGCTCGTAGGTCGACACCAGCAGCACCCGGGTCATCGCTCGACCCCGACGCCGGTCGGCAGCGCGCCCGAACTCGGCGGCGTGGCGACCGCCGGTGGCGCGGGCTCGACGCCGGGATCGACAACGACGCCGCCGCCGGGCGGCGCCACGACGACCACCCTGAGGCACGCGTGCGCCGTCCGCAAGGACGCCTCGACCTCAGCCGCTGTCGGACCGCGAGCGAACAGGAAGCCGAGATACCGGTCACCCTCGGGCAGCGGCACGATCGCCTGGCCGACAGGCACCGTGATCTCGCCGCCCACGATGCCCGGCTGGTCCAGGGCGGCATCCCACCCGTCGATGCCGTGCAACACGCCGGCCTCGTGCACGGGAAGCATCAACACGCCGGCCGCGCCCCGTTCACGCTGCCAGCCATGGGCCGGAAGACGCCCGACGGCGTGGCGCAGGAGGATCTCCTCCAGGCTCATGCCCACGCCGAACGTGAGTGTTCGCGAGCACAGCCCGCCGATCGAGCGGGCGGCGATCTCGAGGAACCAGACCGTCCCGTCGTCGCCGACCCGGGCCTCGGCGTGCACCGGCCCCTCGCGCAGACCGAGCGCGGCCACCACGTCGCTGACGACGCCGACGAGCCGTTCCTCGACCGCAGCCCCGAGGCGTGTCGGCGTGACGAGCATCGTCTCCTCGAAGAACGGCCCGTCCATGGGGTCGGGCTTGTCGAAGATCGCCAGCACGTGCAGCGCACCATCGACCAGCAGACCCTCGACCGCGACCTCCCGTCCAGCGACGAACCGCTCGACGAGCAACGGCCCGGCGGCGTCCTCGCCGGCCGCGACCAGGATCTGCCGGGCTCGGCGGGCGGCATCGACGGCGGCCTCGACCGTGTCGGCCCTGATCACCCCCCGGCTGCCCGAGAGCACCACGGGCTTCACGACGCACGGAAGGCCCACGTGCGCGGCCGCCTGTCGCACGTCGTCATCGGCGTCGCTTCCGCTTCCGGAGCGCACAACCACGAACTCCGGCTGGAGCACACCACCCACCCGGCCCAGCGTCTCGCGCAGCACGGCCTTGTCACGCGTCGCTGCCGCAGCCGCAGGAGGGTTGTGCCGCAAACCCAAGCGTTCCCCCGCCACTGCAGCCAGGCGTACTCCCGCCTCGTCGACCGCGACGATGGCGTCGATGGGGTTGCGCTCGTGGAGCTCGGCCAGCATCGAGGTGGCGCCGGGTAGGTCGCGGAAGTCGACGACGACGGCCCGATCGGGCATGGCCTCGGCCAGGGCCTGACGCTGATCACACGCCACGACGACCTCGATACCCAGCCGACCGGCCGCGGCGACGAAGTCGGTCGCCCGGTAGGTGGTCGTGGGGAGCAGGAGGGCAACGCGGGGCATACACGACCATGATGGCGCGCCGAGCGGTGTCGTCCCCATCGGCCCGGTACTCTTGGCGTCATGAGCAATGACGTGACGACCACCGGCGACCTCCTCGTCAGCCTCTCGCCCGACGCCCTCGACAAGGTGCTGCGACTGCGAGCCGATGAGGACGATCCCGAGACGCTGGGCCTCCGGCTCGAGGTGAGCGGCCTCACCGCCATGGGTACCGACTACACGTACGACATGTACTTCGAGGTGATCTCCGATGTCGAGGACGATGCCATCGTCACCGATGTCGGTGGGCTCTCGGTCATCGTCGCCACTCGCGACGCGGCGAAGGTGCAAGGCGCTGTCCTCGACGTGCCGTCGAACCCCATGCAGGGCGGGCTGACGCTGCGCAACCCCAACAAGCCCAACCCGTTCTCGGGCGGTGGTGGAGGCGGAGGGACCGACGGCACGCTCGAGCTCACCGGCGAGCTCGCCGAGCAGATCCAGCAACTCCTCGACCAGCGCATCAACCCTGCGATCGCCGGCCACGGCGGCATGGCGTCGTTGGTGGCCGTCGAGGGCGACACTGCGTACGTGCGCCTCGGTGGCGGCTGTCAGGGTTGTGGCATGGCAACGGTCACGGTGTCCCAGGGCATCGAGGCGGCGATCACCTCGGCGCTCCCCGAGATCACCCGGGTGATCGACGTGACCGACCACGCCTCGGGCGCGAACCCGTACTACGAAGCCTCCGCCAAGTAGCGCGTCCCGTCGTCATCTGCTCACCGACCACTTCTCCGGAACGGACACCTGCTCCATGGATTGGCGCGCTCTGAACGACCGACTCGTGGCCGCACTGGCGCCCTCGGCGGCACCGATCGCCATCACGTTCTCGAACGAACGACCGTCTGGCGTGCCCGAGTTCGACGAGCCCTTCGCCGAGCCCATGCCAGACGGGCGCACGGGACGGGTCGCCGCCGGCTGCGTGTTCTGGATGCGGGCGACCGAAGCCACGTTCTCGACCATCGCCGCCGACCACGGGAACTGCTCGGTGGGCCGACTCACCCATGGCCTCGCCGAGCTGTCGGATGTCGCCACGAACTCCGACGTCGCGGCGTTGCTCGACTCGGGCTGGGTGACGATGGACATGGTGCCGGGCATCCCCGTGATCACCGAGCGTCCGGGCGCCATCACGTATGGGCCCTTGGCCGAGACGCCGATCGACCCCGACGTCGTGTTGGTACGGCTCACCCCCAAGGCCCTCATGGTGCTGTCGGACGCCCTGCCCGGGCTCCACATCGAAGGCAAGCCCCAGTGCCACATCGTGGCCATGGCCAAGGAGCAGGGCGTCGTGGCCGCGTCGGTCGGGTGCATGCTCAGCCGGGTCCGCACCGGGATGCCGTCCACCGACACGACGTGCGCGATCCCGGCCAGCAGGCTCGCCGAGGTCGTCGAGGCCGTCGAGGCGACTGCGCTCGTCGATGCTGTCGTCGCCCGCTACGCCGCCGACGACAGCCGACGGTTCGCCTAGAGGCCGCCCACCGGTCGGCGTTTGCCGGATGCCCCGGGCAGCTGTCGAAGGCGCAAGTACTCGGGGGCGGGTGAGGGTTGCCGTGGCGATGGGCTCGTGCAGGGTCAGTGCCGCATGAGGCCGACGGCTTCGGCCGTGTCGGCAGCGCCGTCGTAGACGAGCTCGCCGTCACGCAGCGCCAGACACCGACCAGCCCGCTCGGCGAACTCGGGCTGGTGCGTCGCCACCACGATGGTTGCCCCGCCTTCGGACACATCGTCGAGCAGCTCCAGGAGGGCATCGCGGCCGGCCACGTCGAGGCCGACGAAGGGCTCGTCGACGAGCAGGATCTCGAAGGGGCGGATGAGCGCGATGGCGATGGCCGCCTTCTGCTTGAGACCCCGCGAGAACCGGGTGGGCGGGTCGTCAGCCCGGTGCCCGAGACCGAGGCGGTCGAGCAACCACTCGGCCCCGTCCCGCCAGTCGGTGTTGTCGTGCATGCGGGCCACGTACTCGAGATGCTCGAGCACCGACAGGTCGTCGTAGAAGACGGGTGCGTCGGCGATGAACGACATGGCCGCCCGGGCATCGAGCGATCCGGCCCGAGCGCCTGAGATCGAGACCGTCCCCTCGCTGGGCTCCAGGAGGCCCGAGGCCATCCGGAGGAGCGTCGTCTTCCCCGAGCCGTTGTGGCCCATGAGCATCACTCGCTCGCCGGGCCCGATCGTGAGATCGAGCGGCGCCAGCGCCACCAGGTCGCCGTAGGTCTTGGTCAGGCCCTCGGCCACGAAGGTCCCGGTCTCGTCGGTGCTCATCGTTCCCCGGTCGTGTCGGCGGTCGTGTCGGCGGTCGTGTCGGCGTCGGTCGTGTCCGACGGCTCGGAGTCGGTCGTGTCAGCGTCGGTCGTGTCGGACGGCTCGGCGGGGACGGGTCCGCGGCGGCGGGAGCCCTTGGTCGCGGCCCGGGCCTCGACCCGAGCGTCGACGATGGCCTCGGCTTCCTTGCGGGCGGTCTCGCGGAGCGTGCTTCCCGACATGCTGATCTCGAGCTGGCGGGTCCACCAGGCCCGAGCGGGCTCGCGCATCCGGAGGTACAGCACGGCCATGAGCCCGGCCGCGAGCGGGAACGCACAGCCGGCCAACACACCCAGGGTCGCCGGACCGTCACGATCGACGATCATGCGAGCCACGAGCACCGGCGCCACCCCGAGCGTCGCCAGCAGTGGTGGAATCGCCGCGGCCACGAGCTTGACCGACCCCGCGGCCTCCGGGCTCATCTGCTCCAGGGCACCGGGTTTGGCCGCTCCCCTGACCACGCTCACCGCTGCGCCACACACGCCACCGAGCGCCGCCGCAGCCACCGTGGGCAGACCGATCTGGAGCACGAGAACCGGCTCCCCGAAGACGAGCGCAGCGGCACAGCCAACCAGCCCGACGGGCATCATCGCCAGCAACGGCACGGCGAGATGGCGGATCCGAACGATCCCGGGCTCCTCGGGGTACGACTCCAGCAGCGAAGGATGGTCGATCTCCTGGGCCATGGGCTCGATGGCATCGAGGCCGGCCAGCCACATGAGCAACCCGGCGGGCACCACCAGCGCCGAGGTTCCCGCCCAGACACCGGCGAGGCACAGCCCGGCACCGGCGCCGAGAATTCCCAGGCGCACCAAGCGAGACAGCGGCCATCGGGCGAATCCCTGCCAATCGCGCCGCCAGGTCGGGAATCGGGCGTCGCCACGGCCCTGCAACCCTCCCACCCGGAACCAGGGTCGGCGCCGCGCTCCCTCCTGGGTGAGCTGGCGCCGCAGGAGGACGGCCGTCCTCACGTCCTGCAGGGTCACGGCGAAGCGGAGCTGCCCGACCAGGCCCGAGCGTCGTTCGGCGGCCTCGATCGAGACGCCCGCGAGACCCATGACACCGAGCACCGGCAGGGCGAGAAAGGGCACCGCTCCGAGGAGGTCGAGCGCATCGAGATCGATGGGCCACACGGCGATCCCGCCGACGACGGTCATCGGCGAGGTGGTCGCGCCGCGGAGCGCGTCGCTCAGCGCCCAACCCAGCACGGCGACAGCGGCGAGATCGACCCAGAGATGTGACAGGCGCCGCCCCGATGCGACCATCGCCGCACCGGCGAACGACACGACCACGAGCACACCGACGCCGATGCCGGCCGCGACCCAGCCCATCTCGTCGCCGGGGAGTCGCCGGAACGCCACCTGGCCGGCGATGGCGCCCCCCACGACCCCGAGGAACAGGCTGAATCGCAGGAGCCGAACGGCCGGAGCCCGGAGCGCCCGTCCACGGTCGACCGGCGCGAGGAGGGCATGCCGGACCTCGGCCGCTTCGAGCGCGAGCGGGCCGCCTCGCCCACCCGAGCGCAGCCCGGCGGCGACGGCGAGTGCCACGACGACGCCGACCCAGGCGGGGCCGTCGGCCCGGACCTCGGCGACCGCGGCCGGCCCAAGTCGGTCGTCGCGAGCGGCAGCCGACAGCACCAGGACCACCACGATGCCGGCGATCCCTGCGAGATACGTCTTGTAGAGCGCCTCGACCCAGTCGAAGTTGGCGAGGGCCTTGCTCCGCCGGAGCCGCCGCAGCGCGACGAGCGCCTGATCGCCGACCGTGATCTCGACGTCGTGCAGGGGATCGAGCGCAGCGGTGGTCACGACGGAGAGGCTAGGGGTGAGCCCGCTGCGTTCCTGCGTCGGGCCGCCGCCCAAGTCGGCCCGCCGATGATGGCCCGCCGATGATGGCCCGCCAAGGCTGGGCCGCCGCTGTGGGCGTGGACCAACGCTGGAGGGGGGCAGCATCACTCGTCGATGGCTGCGAGGGCGGCCGATGCGCGTGTGACGGCCCGGGTGAAGATGCCCCGTCCCATCAGCGACGTCTCACCCTGGGCTCGCACGGTGAAGACGTCGCGCTGGCATTCCTGGGCCGCACGCGAGTCGGGACAGGCCAGCGCAGCCCATTCCGCCAGTTGGCACGCCAGCGCCATGTCGGGAGGCTCGCCCCCCACCCCGAGCCCCGCGAGCGCTCTCGCTCGGTCCACAACCGCCGTCACCCCACCGGCGAGGGCCACGACCTCACGCGCTCGGGCCTCGGCGCTCGGCGGGAGCAACGATGCTGGACGCCCGTCCCACCAACCCCCGTAGAGCCTGATGACGTTCCGGGCGATGAACTCCGGGCGGTCGTAGAGCGGTTGCAGGTGAGGCAGCGAGGCCAGGTGCTCGGGGATGCGCAGCGCGGCGACGATCTCGTCGTGGGGCAGGCCGGCGTTGAGACCGGCCAGGGTCTGCTCGACGATCGCCTCGAGGTATTCGGCCTGATCGATCAGCAATCGGCGTAGGGGCTCGACGCCCTCCCACCAGGGCCCATGGCCGGGCAGCAGCACCCTGGCGCCCAGATCGGCCATCGCCCGGCAGGCCCCGGCCCAGCCCTCGGGATAACGCTGCACCTTCTGGGGGTTCCCGGCATTGGGAGCGGAGCCGATCACGAGATCGCCGACCGCGAGCACCGCCCGGCCGGGCACCCACACCCACGTCACGTCGTCAGTCTCGGCCCGGGCATGGTTGAGCTGGAAGACCTCACCGCCGATCGTGAGCTCCAGACGATCGGCGTAGGTCACGTCGGGCCAGGCGAACTGCTCGTTGGCATCGGGCCACCAGACCTGATCGAGCTGGAACTGGACGGCGTTGATGCGGCCGTTGTACTCGGCGGTCCGGGCGTAGCGGCGGAACCGCTCGGGGACCAGCTCGTGGGCCACGATGCGGGGCCGGGGCCGGGGCGGGTCGGCGGTCGAGGCCTCGGTGAGCCACGGTGCCAGTCCGAACGCGTGGTCGATGTGGCCATGGGTGAACACCACGGTGTGCAAGGGGGCGTTGGTGATCCGGCGGACGGCCGCCAAGACCGACGGCGCCTCGTGGGCGAAGCAGGTGTCGACCATCACGAGACCCTCGTCGGTCTCGAACAGCGCGGCGTGCACGAACGCGCCGCGCACGAACCACGTGCGCGCCGCCACCTCCACCAGCTCGATGCTCGTCCGGACGACGCTCGTGTGATCCTGGCTCATGCCCTCGTGCTACCACGGCCTCACCCTGCCCGCGCCGGCGCCGGCGCCGGCCCCGGCGCCGGCTCTCGGGAGCCGCGCTGGCGGGACAGCCAACGACCAGGCGAGCCGATGTCGCGTCCTCACCTCGTGACGTGGCTGACGAGCTCGAAGCCATCGCCCGCCGGCTACGGACCACCGCATGAAACCCGTGCCGGTCGGGCGCGACGAGACTGAGCGCCGAGCGTTCCTCGACTGCCCCGACGTCGCTCGGGGTCGCGACGCGCAAGGGGTGCAGACCGATGCGCCGCCGGCTCCTCGGGGTCGTCGGTGGCGCACCGACGCAAGGGTCCCCGATCTCCTGACGTAGCCACCCGACGTAGCCACCGGGCAAACGACGACGCTCAGACTGGCTCCGTCGGCAATCGCGTCGGAATGTCGACGATCTTTGCAGTGCCGTTGACCTGCTGGTATTCGGTGGACCATCAGGGACGGCTTTCGAACCCCCCGCACCACTTCGGTCGGGCGATCGCCCTGCTGTCGAAACTGTTGATCCGGTCGCATGTGCGGGCGGGCCGTCGTCCCGCTGGCCAAATCCAACGCCGGCTCGATGCATCCGATTTCGCAGCGCTCATCGACAGGCGAACGGCGGGTGCAACCATCGAGGCTCTGGCCATGGAGTTCGGGATCCATCGCACCACCGTGATCTCTCACCTTCGGCGCGACCGGACCAAACAGCCGGGACAACCGAGGATTCCGTGATACGTTAATCGGCGTGCTCAGCCATCGGTCTGCGTTCAAGCACGGCGTCACGATCGACCGCATCGAGCACGCCTACGACCATGTCATCGTGGTCGCCGACCTCGATCCCGACTCCGACCACCGAAAGTGCTCCTCATCGGGCCCGATGCAGCGGGCAACCTCCTCGAACTCATCGCTCTCGTCCTCGCCGGCGACGAGTTGCTCATCATCCATGCCATGCCCCTCAGGCCGAGCTTCTACCCGCTTCTCCCGGACCCCACGGAGTGACCCATGACATCGAAACACCGATACACCACCAGCGCCGGACGAACCGTCACCGACGACGAGATCGATACCATCGCCAACGACGTTGCTACCCACGAGTACGACGTCGAGGAGATCCGTCGCCGGGGTCGACCAACCCTCGGCAGCGGACCCGCACAACTCGTCCCGGTCCGGATCGACCCCGAACTTCTGGACTCGCTTCGGAGCCGCGCCGCCCGCGACCACGCCACCAACAGCGAGGTCATCCGCGCCGCCCTGCGCGAGTACCTGGCATCCTGATCCGGAGGCCCGTTGTGACATCGACAACGGCGAGTGGAGACGAAGGGACTCGAACCCTCGACCCCCTGCTTGCAAAGCAGGATTCGGACGCATTTCTGGTGTTATCTGGTGCCCGCTCGTCCATGTGCACCAGGGGTTTCCGGACGGGGCCGTACTCGCCGGACCGCATCGGTATCAGGTGGATTGATACATTTCTGAT
>VFJJ01000063.1 GCA_009886115.1 Actinomycetota bacterium | reverse complement strand
GATGCCGTACACGGGTCCTGCGCGGACCGGCTCGCCCTCGACCGTGTCGCCGAGCGGGAGGGTCGGCCCGCCGATGCTGCGGTGTGGCACGGCCTCGCCGGTCTCGGCGCGCTGGGCATGCTCGTACCCGAGACACCCGCGACACCCGCGACACCCGGACGGAGCGACAGGGGAGACGTCGGAGGTGTCGGCATGGTCGAGGCGGTCATCGCCTTCGAGGAGCGTGCAGCCAGCGCGGCCAAGCTGCTCGCCGGCGAGGCCGGCTTGGGCAACGCCCGAGCTGCGATCCAGCTCCACGGCGGCATGGGGTTCACCTGGGACATGCTTGCGCACTACTTCCTGAAGCGGGCCTGGGTGCTCGAGCACGGGTTCGGCACCGGCTCGTCGCATGCCGCGATGCTGGGCGCTTCCGTCGGTGCCGAGGTGGCCCGGTGAGCGCCGAAGCGGTCGATCGCCAAGGCCCGAGCGGACGACGGTAGGTCGAGAGGAACCGGATGGAATACACCACGATCCTCTACGAGGTGTCAGCCGACAAGGTCGCCACCATCACGCTCAACCGGCCGGAGGTGCTCAACGCCTTCGACCGTCGAATGTGCGAGGAGGTGCGCCACGCGTGGAGCCGGGTCACGGGCGACCCGGCGGTCAGCGCCGTGGTCCTCCGGGCGGCCGGTGACCGGGCGTTCTGCGCCGGGCTCGACACCAAGACGCCCTTCGGCCAGCCCGACGACATCTGGAACCACGAGGACCCCGGCGAGTACCTGAGCCCCAAGTGGCAGAAGTGTTGGAAGCCCGTGGTGTGCGCGGTGCAGGGCATGTGCACGGCCGGCGCGTTCTACTTCCTCAACGAGGCCGACATCGTCATCTGCTCGCCGGACGCCACGTTCTTCGACTCGCACGTCACCTACGGGCTCGTGTGCGCGCTCGAACCGGTGGGGTTGATGCGCAGGGTCGGCCTGGCCGAGACGCTGCGCATCGCCTTGTCGGGCAACGACGAACGGGTCAGCGCCGAGACGGCCTTGCGGATCAGCCTCGTCACCGAGGTCGTGCCCCGCGATCAGCTCTGGACCCGAGCACACGAGATCGCGGCGGCGATCGCCCGCAAGCCCACGTCGGCGACGCAGGGGACCGTGCGGGCGATCTGGGAATCGCTCGACCGTCCGTATCGTGCCGCCATGGAACAGGGCCTGATCTACACCCGGCTCGGCAACCCGCTGGGTCAGGCCGAGGTGGCCGAACGGGGAGTCGACCGGACCGATCCGAGGCTCCGCTGATGGGCGACCCGCACGCGATGCACGCGCTGCCCGAGCTGAGCGAGCTGAGTCAGCGGATCGCGGGCATCCTCGCCATCGACCCTGCGGCGCCGGCGTTCGAGTTCGAGCAGCACTGGTACTCGTGGGGCGATCTCCGTGCCTCGGCCGGGACGATCGCCGCGGCAGTCGAGCCCGGAACCCGGATCGGGGTCCTGTTGCGGAACCGGCCGCCCCAGATCGGCTTGCTGGTGGGGCTGTTGCGGGCCGGCGCGTGCGTCGTGACCATCAACCCCGACCGGGGCGACGAACGGGTGCGCTCCGACCTGGCCGGGCTCGATCTCGCAGCACTGGCCGGCGAGCCCCGTGACCTCGCGGCCTTCGGCGACGCCAGCGCGGCGGCGCTCCGCCTTGTGAGCGAGCATCCGGCGGCCGTCACGATCGTCGGCGAGGCCGTTGCCGACCCGGCCGGACGCCGGCCGGGGGTGGCAGTCGAGATGCTCACCAGCGGCACCACCGGGCCGCCCAAACGCGTCCCGTTGACCCACGAGACGTTGTTCCGGGTGCTCGTCGGGGCCAAGCACTACGAGCGCAACCAGCAGACCGACCTCCGGCTGCGGTCGGGGGTGGTGGTCGTCAACTCGCCACTGGTGCACCTGGGCGGCCTGTTCCGGGTACTGCAATGCGTCAACGACGGCCGCTCCTTCTGCCTGCTCGAGCGCTTCGGCCTCGAACAGTGGGTCGACGCCGTGCGCCGCCACCGACCGAGCACGGTCAGCCTCGTCCCCGCGGCGCTGCGCACGGTCCTGGACGCCGATCTCGACCCGGCCGATCTGGCCAGCGTCCGATCGGTGGTGTCAGGGACGGCGCCGCTGTCGCCCGACGACGCCGACGCGTTCCGGGCGAAGTACGGGGTTCCGGTGCTGGCGTCGTACGCGGCGACCGAGTTCGGTGGTGGCGTCGCAGGCTGGAACCTGGCCGATCACGAGCAGTTCTGGTCGCGCAAGCGGGGAAGCGTCGGACGGGCCCACGCAGGCTGCGAGCTGCGCGTCGTCGATCCCGCGACCGGTGCGCCGCTCGCGACGGGCTCGGAGGGGCTGCTGGAGGTCAAGGCCCGCCAGCTCGGTGACGATGCCGGTTGGTCCCGCACGACCGATCTGGCCCGCCTCGACGCCGACGGGTTCTTGTGGATCCTCGGTCGGGCCGACCAGGCGATCATTCGCGGCGGGTTCAAGGTTCTGCCCGACGACGTCCGCGCTGCGCTCGAGCGTGATCCCCGGGTGCGGGGAGCCGCGGTGATCGGCCGCCCCGACGCCCGGCTCGGCGCCGTTCCCGTCGCCGCTGTCGAGTTGCGAGACGAGCACGCGGCGGCGACGCCAGGGGAGCTCCTGGCGACGGTGGCCGCTGTGCTCGCCCCGTACGAGATCCCCGTCGAGCTCATGGTGATCGAGACGCTGCCCCGAACCCCCTCGGGCAAGGTCGACCTCACCGCAGTGCGCGAGCTGTTCGCGGATCCGACCTGATGGACCTCACCTACAGCGCCGAGGACGAGCGCTTCCGTCACGAGCTCCGCGCCTGGTTGGAACGGGAGGTGCCGGCCCACGGTCAGCCGCCTCCCACGGGCGACTGGCCGGCCCGGCGCGCCTACGACACCGCGTGGCAGCGCACGCTCCACCAGGGCGGCTACGCCGGAGTGCACTGGCCCAGGGAGTTCGGCGGCCGGGGCCTGCCGGTCACCCGACAACTCGTGTACCTCGAGGAGTACGCCCGCGCCAACGCCCCGTACATCAGCGTGAACTTCGTGGGGATGATGCACGCCGGACCCACACTCATCGCCGAGGGCACCGACGAGCAACGAGCGTTCCACCTGCCGCGGATCTTGCGGGGGGAAGCCGTGTGGTGTCAGGGTTTCTCCGAGCCGGAAGCGGGGTCCGACCTGGCGTCGCTGTGCACCCGCGCCGTTCGCCACGGCGACGAATACATCGTGAACGGCCAGAAGATCTGGAGCACCCGGGCACACGTCGCCGACCACTGCGAGCTCCTGGTGCGCACCGACCCCGACGCCTCCAAGCATCGGGGCATCACCTGGCTGATCCTCGACATGCACCAGCCCGGCGTCGAGGTGCGGCCGATGCGCACGATCGACGGCGAGAGCCACTTCTGCGACGTGTTCCTCACCGACGCCCGGGTAGCCAGGAGATCACCGAGCTCATGGTGAAGACCCTCGGACGGCTCGCCCTCGGCGGCGTCCACCTCGGCGACATCGACAGCGTCGAAGCGGTACGCAACCACCTGTGGTCGTTGCAGTGCACCATCGCCGCCGGCACCTCCCAGATCCAACGGAACCTGATCGCCGAGCGCATCCTCGGCATGCCCCGCTGACCGGTCGCCGGCCTTCCAACGGCCTTCCAACCACGGCCGGCTCGTCAGCGATGCTCAATGACCCGCCCAGGCGGCAACGGCTAGAATTACCTCTAGATCTTTTGCCGACCGTGGGGGTGTGGTGCATGGGCCGTGAGAGCACCGAGCCAACGCCTCCCGACCCGGGCCCGTGGATCTTCGGCGAGGCGCCGTTGCCCCAGACCTGCGAGCTGGCCCCGCTGTTGCGGCGAGTGGCGGGGCTCGCGGTGTCGATGGAGGAGTCCGAGCCGGTGGTGGCCCGGCTGATCGACGATCTGCGGCGCGCCGAGCGCGATCTGCTCGTCCGGGCGCCGTCGGATCCGGCGCCCCGGCTCGGCGAGAGCGCTCGGCCGGAGCAGCGGGTGTACCTCGACCACGGGCGCGACATCGGCGCGTACAACCCGGGCTTTCCCGAGTACGAGATCGCGGTCGACGGCTCGCGGGCGATCGGCACGGTGACGTTCCCTCTGGCGTTCGAGGGGCCCCCGGGCATCGTGCACGGCGGGGTGATCGCCACGTTCTTCGACTGCGTGATCCAGCACCACAACTGCGAGATCGGCCAGGCGGGCAGGACGGCCACGTTGCAGATCCGCTACCGCCGACCGACGCCGGTGGGCGTCGCCCTGCGGTTCGAGCTCGACCGCGAGGTCGACGAGCGCCGGATCACGTCCACCGTTCGCCTGCTGCACGACGAGGAGCTCCTGAGCGTGGCCACCATGGAGGCCGTGGCCGGCGATCGCCGCAACCTGCCGCACGTGTCGCCGCGCCGGGGCACGCCATGACCGCCCTGACCGTCGCCGCGTTCTCGGGACGGTCGACGGCCGCCGTGGTCGACGCCGGCGACGGGCTGGCGCTCACCGTGCCCGCGCTCCTGCGGGCCCGGGCGGCGGAGCGGGGCGAGCACCCGTTGCTCGTCTGCGACGACGACGTCCTCACCTACGCCGAGGCCGAGCGTCGTTCGGCAGCGCTGGCTCGCGGGTTGCTCGCCGCCGGCGCCGGTGCCGGGAAGGGCACCCACGTCGGCCTGCTCGTGCCGAACGGCCCCGAGTTCGTGGTCGCAACGCTCGGTGCCGCTCGCATCGGCGCTGTCGTCCTGCCGCTGTCCACGTTCTCGACCGCCGGTGAGCTGCGGACCCTGATGCGCAACGCCGACATCGAGCTGATCATCGCCTCGGCGTCGTACCGGGGACGAGACCACGTGGCTCTGCTCGGCGACGCAGTGCCGGGCCTCGACCTCACGACGCCGCCCCCGTTGCAGTTCCCGGCGGTGCCGGCGTTGCGGCGGTTGGTCGTCGACCACGCCGGCCCGTCAGGCCTCGACGCGCTGATCGCCGAGGGCGAGGGCCTCCACCCTGGCGTGCTCGAAGCGGCCGAGGCGCTCGTGCGTCCCGGTGACCGGCTGGTGATCGTGCACACGTCGGGCTCGACGAGCGACCCCAAGGGGGTGATCCACCAGCACGGCCCGCTGATCCGCCACCAGCACAACCTCAACGTCCTGCGCCGCTACGACGAGCACGAGGTCCTGTTCTCGAACTCGCCGTTCTTCTGGATCGGCGGGTTCGGCTACAGCCTGCTCGCCACGTTGGTGGCCGGAGGCACGCTCGTGTGCTCGAACGCCACCGACCCGGCCCGTACCCTCGATCTCCTCGAACGGGTCAGGCCCACCATGGTGAACGGGTTCGCCCAGACCGTCGCCCACCTCGGTGCCCACCAGACGTTCGCCGACCGTGACCTGTCCTCGATCCGGCGGGGGAACCTGTGGCCGATCATGCCGGCCGAGCTGCGGGCCGCCGATCCCGAGCTGCGCCACAACATGCTGGGGATGACCGAGACGGGCAGCGTGTGCCTGGCCAGCGAGGACGAGTCCGATCAACCCGAGCACCGGCGGGGCTCCTTCGGCCGCCCCGTGCCGGGATTCGAGGCCCGCGTCGTCGATCCCGAGACGGGGGCCAACTGCGCAGCCGGCGTGGTGGGCGAGCTGTGGCTGCGCGGCCCGTTCCTCATGGAGGGCTACTACGGGCGCGAGCGGCACGAGACGTTCGAGCCCGACGGATGGCTCCGCACCGGCGACCAGTTCCACATCGACGCCGAAGGCTGGTACTACTTCACGGGCCGACTGGGCGACATGATCAAGACCGCCGGGGCGAACGTTTCGCCCCGCGAGGTGGAGGCTGCCATCGCGGAGCTGACCGGGTTCGTCGCCCATGTCGTGGGGATCGACGACGCCGCTCGGGGCCAGATCGTGGCGGCCGCCGTTCGGGTCCCCGAGGGCCAGGTTCGACCCGACCCCGACGAGCTTCGCACGATGCTGCGGGCCCGGCTCTCGGCATACAAGGTGCCGCAGCGGATCCTGGTGATGGCCGACGCCGACGTGCCGATGCTCTCGAGCGGCAAGCTCGACGCCCGCGCGTTGAAGGAGCGCTTCGGTGCCTCGTGATCGATGCTCCGAACCGCTGGCGTTGCCAGACCCGCTGACCATGCCCGCGCTCCTCGCGCGCAACCGGGCCGAGGCCGCCGACGAGCCGGTGCTCGTCACCGAGGACCGATCGATCACCCACGCCGAGCTCGACGACCAGAGCCGGGCTCGGGCCTGCCGGCTGGTGGCGGTCGGGGTCGGCAAGGGCGCCCGGGTGGGGATCGCGCTCCCGAACGGGATCGAGTGGGCGGTGACCGCGATGGCGGTGGCGCGCGTCGGCGGCGTGCTGGTGCCGCTGAGCACGCTGCTGCGACCGCCGGAGCTGGAGGCCCAGCTCAACGTGGCGTGCGTGACCCACCTGGTCGTGGCCGACGAGTTTCGGGGCCGGTCGTGCCTGGCCGATCTCGAGGCGATCGCCCCGGGAGTGCTGGCCGAGGTCGCGGCCGGCCGACGCCATCGCCGCCTGCCGTTCTTGCGCCACGTCCGCGTGGTCTCCCCGACCGGTGGCGGACGGTCCGAGGCCGGCGGCGGGTCCGAGGCCGGCGGCGGGCAGCCCGAGGCCGAGGTGAGCACGGCGCTCGTCGACGCGCTCGAAGCGGCCGTCCGGCCCGCCGACGACTTCGCGATCCTGTTCACCTCGGGCAGCCGGGGCGCGCCGAAGGGCACGATCCACACCCACGGCAACGGTCTGCGGGCACCGGCGGCGAGCCTGACGGCTCGGCGCATCAGCCCCGGTGAGCGGCTGTACATCCCGATGCCGTTCTTCTGGACGGGCGGCTTCTCACAGGGCCTGCTCGCGGTGCTGGTCGCCTGCGCCACGCTCATCACCGAGGCCGTCGCCGAGCCCGAGCGCACCCTGCGACTGCTCGAGCGGGAGCGGGTCACGCTGTTTCGCGGCTGGCCCGACCAGGCCGCCCGGCTCGCCGCGCACCCGAGCTTCGCCTCGACCGACCTGTCGAGCCTCCGCCCGGCCAGCCTGCCCGCCGTCCTCCCGCCCGAGCAGCGTCCGTCCCCCGGTGCCCGGGCCGTGCTGTTCGGGATGACCGAGACGAACGGGCCCTGGAGCGGCGACCGCCTCGACACCGACCTGCCGGCCGACGCCCGGGGGAGTTGTGGACGGCCGTTCCCGGGGATCGAGCTCCGCATCGTCGACCCCGACACCGGGGCCGCCTCCCCGCCCGGGACCACCGGCGAGCTCCGCCTGCGCGGCCTCACCGTGATGCGCGGCATCTGCGGGCTGACCCGAGACCAGGTCTTCGACACCGACGGCTTCTACCCGACGGGCGACCTCGGATCGCGCGATGCCGCCGGCTACGTGTGGTACCACGGCCGCCGCGACGACATGTTCAAGGTGAGCGGCGCCACCGTGTACCCCTCGGAGGTGGAGGCCGCGCTGCGGACCATCGGCGGCGTGACCCAGGCGCACGTCACCAACGTGATCGGCCCCGACGGCGCCGAAGCCGTCGGCGCGCTCGTCGTCACCCTACGGGAGCTCGACGGGTTCGCCGAGCTCGTCGAGGGCGCCCGTTCCCGGCTCAGCCCGTTCAAGGTCCCGACGGTCTGGATCGCCACTCCCAGCGCCGATCTCGTCCCCATGACCGCCACCGCCAAGGTCGACAAGGCCAAGCTCCAGGAGATCCTGGCCCAGTCGGGCCTGCGGCTCGGCGCGCCCGGCGGTCTCGGCGGGTTCGGCGGGCGAGGGTGATGCCGCCATGACCGAGTCGAGACACGCGGGCGCCGAGCCCGTCGAGCACATGAGCGTGGTCGGAGGTCACGGTGTCTGATGAAGGTCGAGCGGTCGAGGACGGGCCGGTGCTGTGCCGGTCACTGGCAGCGGTGTACCGGGACGATCCCCGGCTGGTGCCCCTCATCGGTCCGGGTGGGCAGTTCGAGGTCGAGGAGGTGACCCTCGACGGGATCCCCATGCGCTCGTTCGTGCGGGCGCCCCGCACGATCCTCGACTGCTTCGAGATGGGCCGAGCGCACGCGCAGCTCGTCCATCTCGTGCACGACAGCGAGCGCTGGACGTTCGCGCAGGTGCACGACCGATCGCTTCGGCTGGCTCGGGCGCTACGCGACGAGTTCGGTGTGGGCCCGGGCGACCGGGTGGCGATCGCCATGCGGAACCTGCCTGAGTTCATCGTCTCGTTCTGGGGCGCGGCGCTCAACGGCGCCATCGTCGTACCGCTGAACTCGTGGTGGACGGGACCGGAGCTGCGTTACGCGCTCGAGAACGCCGGAGCGAAGGTCGTGTTCGCCGACCGGGAGCGGCTCGAGCGGGTCCTCGACGGCGGTCACCCGAAAGGCGTCAGGGTCGTGAGCGTTCGCGGCGACGGCGGCGACGACCGCGGCGACGACGAGTTCGACGATCTGGTGCACGGAGCACCCCTGGCCCCCGACGAGATCGTTCGGCTCGGCCCGGACGACCCGGTGACGATCCTCTACACGTCGGGGACCACCGGTCGCCCCAAGGGTGCGCTCGGGACCAACCGGGGGGCGATTGCGAACCTGTGGAACATGGCGTTCGTGAGTGCCCGGGCGGCGATCATCAGCGGACGGGCGTCAGCACCCCCGCCGGCGCGCCAGACCGCCACGCTGTCGGCCGGGCCGCTGTTCCACATCGGTGGGGTCGCGGCGATCATCGGCGGTCAGATGGGCGGCTCGAAGCTGGTCCTCATGCGCAAGTGGGACGTCGAAGAAGCGCTGCGACTCGCCAAGGCGGAGGAGGTGACCACCCTCGGGGGCGTACCGGCCATGGCCCGAGACCTCCTCGAGCACCCGCGCATCGGCGAGCTCGGCCTCGACGTACGGGGCGTTCCCCTCGGCGGCGCCGCGGTGGCGCCCGACCTCCCGTTGCGGGCGCTGGCTGTGTTCGGCGAGTCGGTGCAGATCCTCAACGGCTACGGGTTGACCGAGACGACCTCGGCGGTGGTGACGAACGTGGGCGCGGAGTTCGCGGCCCGGCCCGACAGCGTCGGCCGGCCCAACCTCACCGCCGACGTGAAGGTGGTCGACCCCGACGGGCGGGAGCTCGCACCCGGCGAGGTGGGGGAGATCTGCATGCGGTCCCCCCAGGTCGTCAAGGGCTACTGGAACGACGAGACCGCGACGAAGGCGTCGTTCGTCGACGGCTGGTTCCACTCCGGCGACCTCGGACGCTTCGACGACGAGGGCTACCTCTTCGTGGTCGACCGGCTGAAGGACGTCGTCATCAGGGGCGGCGAGAACGTGTACTGCGCCGAGGTCGAGGCGGTACTGCAGGAGCATCCAGCGGTGACCGAGGTGGCCATCGTCGGCATCGACGACCGAAGCCTCGGCGAGCTGGTGTGCGCCGTCGTCGTGGTCCGAACCGGCCACGAGGTCGACCTGGCCAGCCTCCGATCGTTCGCCTCGGCCCGTCTCGCCGGGTTCAAGTGTCCCGAGGCGCTGGTGCTCGTGGCCCGCGAGCTGCCCAAGACGGCCACCTCGAAGGTCGCCAAGAACGAGCTGCGCGCCCTCGTCCGGGCCGGCGGCACCAACGTCGAACGATTCAGATGATTCCCGATCGGCACGGGTCGCCGGTCCTTCCCGGTGAGCCGTACCCCAACGCCGCTGTATGCAACGACCGCCGCCAACTGAGCCACGTTCTGCTCGAAGGGATCGCCAGCCATGCCCACCGCACGCCGCGCCCACGACTGCCTGATCAACGTCCACTTCGGCGACACCGCACAACCGGAGTGGATGTTCCGGGTGAAGGACGACTACTTCAAGAAGGACGACTCGATCTTCGGGAAGTGGGAGCTGTCGAAGGTCATCGACGAGATGGACGCCAACGGTGTCGAGCGGGCGATCATCACGGCGAACATCAACAATCCCAAGGGTTCGCCGTACGACTTCGTGGAGGCTCGGCCCGACCGGTTCGCTCTCACCGCGGGCGGGCTCGATCTGCTCCGGCCGATGCCGACACTGCGAAAGCTGGAGTCGTTCGTGAAGGACCACCCGGTGGCGTTCGCGTCGGTGGGTCCGTCGTTCTGGGGTGACGGGATGTACCCGCCGAGCGACGCCGTGTACTACCCGCTGTACGTGAAGTGTTGTGAGCTCGACCTCCCGCTCGCGTTGAACACCGGGCTGCCCGGGCCGCCCATCCCCGGTGAGGCGCAGAACCCGATCCACCTCGACCGGGTGTGCGTCCGGTTCCCCGAGTTGAAGCTGTGCATGATGCACGGTGCCGATCCGTGGTGGGACACCGCCATCCGGTTGATGATCAAGTACAAGAACCTGCACCTGATGACCTCGGCGTGGGCGCCCAAGTACCTCCCCGAGGCCCTGCTGCACTACATGCGCAGCCGAGGCAAGACCAAGATCATCTTCGCC
The DNA here is from genome assembly GCA_009886115.1 of Actinomycetota bacterium. Taxonomy (GTDB): domain Bacteria; phylum Actinomycetota; class Acidimicrobiia; order IMCC26256; family VFJJ01; genus VFJJ01. The sequence goes on along the minus strand of VFJJ01000063.1, from coordinate 45,626 downwards.
TCCGACGCTCCGGTGTTGTCGATCACCCGGACGATCGGCGAGGCCATGCAGCTCGATCTTCCCGACGACATCCGCGACAACTACCTCTACGCCAACGCGCAGAGCCTCTTCTTCGACCGGCTCGCCCCTCCGTCGTCGGCGGGCTCGACACCCTCGACACCCTGAGGCCCGGAGCAGGCGATCAGCGGTGGTGATCGAGGAGGGCCACCACGGTCGCCGCGTCCTGGCCGAGCATCACCTTGCCGACGATGGCCATGTGCTCGCGCCAGTGCTCCTCGGCCGCCGTGGCGTCGCCCGCTTCGAGCAGGTTCAGCAGATGATGCTGGGAGGCGATCCCCCGTCGTCGGGTCCGGAGCGACCCGACGACGTCGGCCGAGCAGCTCACCGCGGTGACCGCCCGCACGACGATCTCGTTGAGCATCTCGGCGACGATGGCCAACGTCTGGTTCTCTCCGAGCGCAACCAGCCGCTCGTGGAACGCGGCATTCGCCACCCCGAACGCCACCGGGTCTCCCAACGCGGCCTCTTCCTCGGCCACCAGCATCCGCAGCTCGGCCACCGCCGACTTCCGCCGACGCGAGCCCGCGATCGCCCGAGCGGCCAGCGGCTCGATCTGGGCCCGGGCCTCGAACACGTCAGACAGCGCCACGTTGCGGGCCTGGAGCACCATCGCCGCCGTGCGCGCGGTCATCCGCTCGTCGGGCTCGTGGACGATGACCCCACCGTGCACTCCCCGCATGACGGTGATGAAGCCTTCGGCTTCGAGGATCCGCAGCGCCTCCCGCAACGACGGGCGGGACACGCCGAATCGCTCGACGAGATCGGGCTCGTGACCCAGCCAGTCGCCCTCGGAGAGCTCACCGCTGACGATCGAGGCCCGCAACTCGTCGGCGATCAGCTGCGGCTTCTCGCGCAACTGCGCCCCGTCGTGCTTCCTGGTGCCCACGCACACTCTCCTGACGGGGCTGCGATCGGCGCCCGACGTCGAGAATACCGAACGTGCGCCGGGCGGTTGAGGTATTCGGCGGTCGGAGGGTCGGCGCTCATCGGCTTCGGGATCAGGGCCGGTCGGGCGCATCGCTGAACGGGAGCACGACGTGGCCGGCGTCGTCGACCCGGACGACGGGCGGCTCCGGGTCGCAGGCCGCCGTCTCGATCAGCGTCGGCGGACCGTCTCGATGACCGTCGTGGCGATCATCACCGCGGCGATTGTCGCCACCACCGACAGCGCACTCACGTTCGGGGCGAGGAGGCCGCCGATCGCGATGACGGCGCCCGCAGCGACCGATCGCTCGACGAGGAGCGTGTGGGTCGCCCGGGCGTTGCCGGCCACGAATCCCACGAGGAACACGACGAGCCCGACGACCATGGCCAGGCGCCCGAACGACGCGAGGGGCTGATCGGGGTGCAGGATCGCCTCCTCGGCACCGACCGAGAACACCACCACCCCCGTAACGATCGGCAGGTGGGCGAACGAGAACAGGTCGCGCGCCAGGCTCGACCGGATCCCATGGTCGGGCTCGGACGCGAGACGGGCCTCGGCCGCCGCTTGGACCCAGTCGAAGTAGGTCCACCACAGCGTGGCGACGATGGAGAAGGCGATCACCGCAGTGGTCACGACCCGGGCCGTCGGTTCGAGCTCAGCCGTCGTCGCCCCGACGGCGACGACCGACTCGCCGATCGCGATGATCACGAAGAGCGCGTGACGCTCTGCGAAGTGCGCGGGCGCGATCCGGAACTCCCCGCGCCCGGCTGCGAGCGCGCTGGCGAGATCGACCACCACCGCGAGCGTCCAGACCCACGGACGCACCCCGTCGGACGTGAACCCGCCGACCACGACCACGAGCGGGCTGATCGACGCCAAGGGGACGTACGTGCGCAGCGCCGCGAGGTAGTCGGGGTCGTGGCGGAGACCGGCCCAGTAGAGGGCGAGTCCGCCGAGCCGCACGGCTGCGTACGGAAGGGCGAACCAGGCACCGCGATCGTCGAACGCATGGGGGATCGCCAGTGCGGCGACGAGGGTCAACCCGGTCACGGCCAGCATCGCGAGACGGACCGGGGTGCGCTGGAGGTCGATGGCGTTGCCGGCCCAGGTGAACTGCGACCACGCCCACCAGACGAGCCACAGCCCGAGACCGGCATGAGCCCACCCCGCGCCCGAATGGTTCGCTTGCAGGGCGTTGGCCACCTGGGTGATGGCGAACACGAACACCAGATCAAAGAACAGCTCGAGGTACGACGTCCGCTTGGTCATCTCCACGGCAGCGTCGGGCGTCATCGGCCCATCAGCCCTTCAACCCCGGCGCCCGGGTCGTCGACAGGCGCGTTCGATGCGGTCATCGGCGGAGCAGCGCGAGCGCGATGCCGGGGCCGTGGCCGAGCGAGTAGGCGAGGCGGATCCAGATCATGGCGAGATGCTCGAGATCGGATGCCGCGCTCAGCCCGCCGGCGTCGATGGCGTCGAAGCCGATCTCGAGCGCGAGCGCCATCACCGTCGCCTTGGCATCGGGATCGTCGCCGGCGACGGGCATGACGGGCGCACCACCCGGATAGCCGGGGTCGGCCATGTTCGCTGATCCCGTGGTGTTGAAGGCCTTCACGACCCGGGCGCTGCCCGTCCACCGGGCGACGAGCTCGGCACCCGACAGCTCAGGGTGGCCGGTGAGCTCCCGGGCGTTCGCAGCGAGGGGGTTGGTCGCGTCGATCACGACGGCTCCACCGACGTCGATCGAACGCAGCACCGTCTCGGCGCTCTCCCACGGCAGGGCGACCAGCACGACGTCGACACCACGAACGGCGTCGGCCGGGAGGGCGCGCGTGCCCAGAGCCGCATGGCGGGCGTCGTCGGGGTCGCGCACGCCGTACACGACCTCGTGGCCGAGCCCCGACCAGCGCCCGCCCAGCGTCGTGCCGACCCGCCCCGCTCCGATGATCGCGAGCTTCATGACCAGCTCCTCTCAGACGCCCAACGCTTCGATGACGAGCCGAGCTGCGGCGGCTCCCGAGTACTGCTGTTGCCCGGTGATCAGGTTGCCATCACGCAGCGCGAAGGGCTTGAACATCTTCGGACGGGTCGGATGGAGGATGTCGATCGACGCGGCCATGTGCGCTCCTTCTGATGCGAGACGTGCGATGATCTGGAGTTCGTAACAATACAGTCCTGCATTGTATTTCTCAATCATCGAGGTCGACCACGCTGCGAGGGCAGTGGGGCCTGAGCCGGCGCCGGGACCTCTCGACAGCCGGGTGTCGGCGCTCGGGCCAGCCACCGTCGGTTGACGGGTAACTTCGGGCCATGGTGATCCTCCCCGCTTCTGCCGTCGCGCTCCTCGAATCCGGTGCGAACGCCCATCTGGTCACGCTCAACCTCGACGGCAGCCCGCAGCTCTCGCTGATATGGCCTGGTGTCGAGGGCGGCGAGATCGTCGCTGGCCACCTGCGCTTGCACCAGAAGCTGCGCAACGTCGAACGCGATCCACGGGTGGTCGTGTCGGTGGAGGGTGAATCCAGGGACGCGGCCGGGCTGCGTGAGTATCTCGTGATCCACGGGCGCGCACGCGTCGCCGCGGGAGGGGCCCCGGAGTTGTTGACGCTGCTCGCCCCGCGCTTCCTCGGACCCGACGCGGCGTTCCCGCCTCCCGGGGCCCCCGCCGGCTGGGTGCTGCGGATCACCCCGGAACGCATCGGCGGCAGCGGGCCCTGGGTCGCCGAAGCCGCGGCTGCGGCCGAAGCCGCGGCGACGGGCTGAAGGCTGCATCGAGACCTGGGAGCGCGGCGCACCGCTGCAACCGCTCCCCGGTCATCTCCATTACAGACCAGTAACGTATTGCGATGGCGCGGACGAACGCATGAGCCGATGATCGAAGCGGGCCGGGGCCGGCCGAGGGATCCCGAGATCGATCAGCGGGTGCTCGAGGTCACTCGTCGGCATCTGGCCCAGCACGGGTACGAGGCCATGTCGGTCGTGGCCATCGCCCAGGAGGCCGGGACGACACGCCAGGCCGTCTACCGCCGGTGGCCGACCAAGGCCGATCTGGCCACGGCGGCCATCGCCGCGCTCAGCCGGGCCGAGGAGCGCCCGCACACCGACGACCCGTACGCCGATCTCGTCCGCGAGCTCGACGCGTTCCGGCAGGGTATCAGCCGTCCCGACGGCCTCTCGATGGTCGGCACCATGCTGAACGCCGGTACCGACGCCGACCTCGTCGCCTTGTACCGCAAGCGGATCGTGGCTCCCCGCCGAACCCGCCTGCGCGAGATCCTCGAGCGGGCTCGCTCCGCGGACCTGCTCGACCACGACGCCGATCTCGAGGTGGCGGTCGCGATGTTGACGGGGAACTGGTACGCCCGTGCTCTCGCCGGCGGGCCCGCCCCCTCGCGCTGGGCAGCCCGAACCGCGACGCTGGTGTGGCGGGCCCTCGGCGGGGCCGACCCGAGCGACCCGGCGCGGTGAACCAGATCAACGAACCTCGACGCAACCGTCGGCTTCACCTAGCACGCCGTGAGCTACCCCACAGCCAACAGCGCCCGTCGCCCGCCTCGAACGGCTCGGCCTCCTGCGGGAGACCACGGGTGGCACCTACGGGCGGGTCTACGCAGCCGACGACGTCCTGCGAATCCTCGAACGCTGATCCCGGCCTCGGTCGCCGGGTTGATGGTGTCGCCGACGACCGTGACACGGCCGAGACGGCTGAGACGGCTGAGACGGTCAAGACGGTTGAGCTTCATGCCACCGCGGTGCCGGTGCGGGTCATGCGTACACCCAACAGTTGGCGGGGACGGGCGGCGGAGGGCATCGTCTCGGCGCTCCGGCGGACTCGGTGCATCGAGCCGAACACTCCCTTCACTATACCTGATTGTTCAGGTATAGTGGTCACCATGAGCGAAGCCGACACCGCGCCTGCGACCGAGACCCCCTCCCCGTCCATCACCACGGTGCCGAACGGTCCGCTGGCCGTCAACGGCGACGTTGCTCTGTACCGGCGCCGAGCAGTCACGAGCGAGCACGGCGAGCCACTGACGTGGGAGACGACCGAACGGATCGAGACCCGCGGCCGGTACGTCCTGTGCCGCTGCGGCCAGTCCGAACGCAAACCCTTCTGCGACCGCTCCCACGCCAAGGCCGGCTTCACCACCGACGACACCGCGACGGGTACCTACGACGAGCGCTCGAACGAGCTGGGCGGCACGGGCATCACCGTTCGCGACGACCGCACCATCTGCGTGCACGCAGGCTTTTGCGGCTCCCGCGTGACCAACGTCTGGAAGCAGGTACCCGAGACGGCCGATTCGACGGTCAGGGCCCAGGTGATCGCCATGATCGAACGGTGCCCGTCGGGTGCGCTCACCTACCGCTTCGACGGTGACGACATCGAAGCCCTGTTGCCCCAAGCGATTGCGGTCACCGACGACGGACCCCTGTGGGTGACCGGCAGCATCCCGATCGCCGACACCGACGGACGATCGATCGAGACCCGCAACCGGGTCACGCTCTGTCGCTGCGGCGCATCGGCCAACAAGCCGCTGTGCGACGGGAGCCACAAGGCGGTCGGGTTCATCGACGACTGAGCCGTCGGGTGGCCACTCGGCCGACGACACCACGACGACGCCGACCCGGCGACACACCAACATCGCAACGATCCGAGGAGCGCACGATGACCTTCACCGACCACGAGCAGGCCTACCTTGCCACGCAACGGCTCGGGCGCATCGCGACCGCGTCGGCCTCCGGCGAGCCCGACGTCTCCCCGGTCACCTTCACGATCACCGCCACCGGTCGGATCGAGATCGACGGTCTCGACAACCCCAAGACGATCAAGTGGCGCAACGTCGCCGCGACCGGACGAGCTGCGTTCGTGATCGACGACCTCGCCAGCGTCGAGCCCTGGTCGCCACGGGGCGTCAAGGTCCGCGGCGCAGCCTCGGCCGAGACCGACGAACACGGCAGGAAGTTCATCAGGATCACGCCCGAGGTCATCTGGAGCTGGGGCCTCAACCCCGATGCCCCCAAGCACTTCGCCGGCATGATCGAACGCCGTGAGGTGACACCCTGAAGCACGGCCCGAGGCACCGGCGCACCATCTGACGACCGTCGCCCCCACCCTCACCCTCACGTACCGGCCGACCCGGCCGCATGGTCTGCGTACGGGACCGAGGCCGACGCGAGCCTGCGCGCCGAACTACCCAACGAACCCAACAAACTACCCAAAGGTCCTCGATGTTGATAGGTTTGTGACGTTCTATGAGGAGCTTTACCCGAGCCAGCACCCTCGATCCCGTCCCAGGCGACATCGTCGCCCTGCTGCGCCGGATCGACATGGCGGCCGGTGCCGAAGCCCGTTACCTCGACCAGCTTCCGCAGCTGCTCGGTGCCCTGCAGGAACAGGCCCGCATCGAGTCGGTGACCGCCTCGAGCGCGATCGAGGGTGTACACGTCGCCAAGGTGCGGGTGCCCAACCTCGTGTCGGGGAATCCGCAGCGCATTCGCGACCGCAGCGAAGCCGAGTTCGCCGGCTACAGCGCCGCGCTCGACTACCTCAACCAACAGGGCCCAGGTGACCTCGCCGTCGGATTGGTGTTGCACCTCCATCGACTGCTGTTCGCCTTCACCGACGGACGCGGCGGCCAGTTCAAGGTCGACGACAACTTGGTCATCGATCGCCACCCTGACGGCAGCACCAGCACCCGTTTTGCCCCGGTCGGTTGGCAGGAGACACCGTTCTACGTGGACGAGCTCGTCGCCCGCACCAACACTGCGCTCCGCGACAACGAGACCCATCCCCTCCTGGTGATCGCCGTGTTCGTGCTCGACCTGCTGTGCATCCACCCCTTCGCCGATGGCAACGGCCGCGTCGCACGGCTTGTGACCACACACCTGCTCCAGCGGGCCGGCTACGGGGTCGGCAGGTACGTGAGTGTGGAACAACTCATCTACGAAACCAAGGACGAGTACTACCGGTCGCTCGAAGCATCGACGAAGGGCTGGTTCGACGACGGACAACACGCCGCGTGGCCGTGGGCCAGCTATCTGCTGGGGAGACTCGACGCCGCCTACACGCGTTTCGGAACCCGCGTCGCTGCGGGCACGGGTGGCGGTACCAAGCAGGATCGGGTACGCGACTTCGTTCTGCTCCACGCACCGACCCCGTTCACCATCGCCGACATCCGGAGAACCGTGCCCGGCATCAGCGACAACACCATCCGGCTCGTTCTCAGCGAGCTGCGGAACGAAGGCCTGATCGCCAACGACGGGACCGGCCGCAGCGCGAGCTGGCACAGAGTCGGCGCGTGAAGGACTCTGCTGGAAGGCGAGGTAGGCGTGGTGCGGCGCGGAACACGAAGTGGTTCTCCCGATTGACGATCCGGTAACCCTGCTCAGGGTCGAGGGGGTCGGCGAGCGCCTTGGTCACGTGTCGGTGCCGGGCCGTGAAACGCCAACCATCGCGTTCGAGTGCGTCGTCGCTCACGAAGCGGTCGTCGGGCTCGCCGAAGGTCGCCGTTGTGCCGACGGCCGCTTGCGAACGTACCGGCCGTGCGAGGTCTGCTCAGCCGGTGACGTCGAACGGGTCGACGATCGGCACCGACGTGTCGTAGGCGCCGTACATGTCGGTCGTGCGGGCCGACATGAAGAACCGTCCTGTCGACGGGAGCGGGGCGAAGGAGGAGCTCCACGTGGTCTCGACGGCACCGGCGACCGCCAGTGTCGCCGGGAAGCGCACGAACGCCGACTGCCAGGCCGATCCGTTCCACCAACGCCCGTTGGGGAGCTCGCGCACAGCGAGGGTGACGGATCGCACGCCGCCCGGTGCCGTCGCGGCGCCCCTCAGGATCATGGGAGACGGACCGACCTGACCCTTGACGGGGTTGGTGATCGTGGTGTCGAGCGGCGGAGCGATACGCACCGGGGTCACCTGCGCCGGCGTCGCGTCTCGCACGTTGTCGGCTCCCCGCGCCACGGCTCCCAGGTAGTAGCGGCCACTCACGGCCGGCGGATCGAACGATGCGGTCCAGCTCGACTGGGCGCTGCCCGGCGAGGCGACGGTGGCCGCGAACTTCGCGTGCGTGGTCCGCCAGCCCGAGCCCGTCCACCACAGGCCCGAGTCGAGATCACGCACCGCGACCTCGACGCCGGCGACGCCGGAGGGGGCGGTGGCCGACCCGGCGATCACCATCGGTGCGGCGACGGTCGAGTTGGCTGCGGGTTTGGTGATGGTGGTGTCGAGCGGGGCGGGGATGTAGTGGGCGGTGTAGGCCTTCGACGAGCCCGGCGTCGAGATCGTGTGGACCCGCGCTCCCCCGTCGGACCAATGGCTGAACACGTACACCTGCGAGCCCACGATCGCCTGCGCCGGCGCCTCGAGCGAGCGCAACACGCCGGCCACACCGGTGACGTCGGACGGGGTGCCCTGCAGCAGCCCGTCGAGCCGGACGGGCAGCCCCGGGGGCTCGGTCCGCAACGTCATGACCACGTGGGTCGGCAGCACCTCGCGCACGACGCTGCGCACGGCCCCGTCGCCATCGACCGCGGTGAGGCGAACGAGATACGACACGTCGGGGTCGGTCTCGCCGCCGGTCGGTATCACGAACGACCCGCTGGAGATACCCGACGTCTCGGGGACGAGGCCATGGGTGTGGATCCCGTGGCGCAGCTCGACCTCCCAGGTCAGCTGGGCATCGGGGAGCACGCCGTCCTCGGCGTCGGACGCGGCTCCCTGGAACTGGATCGTCCGCCCGGCGACGAACTGCCGCCCCACAACGGGCCGGAAGATCTGGGGCGTGGGCGCGTGGTTGGCCGTCACGGTGAGCGCCACGGGCGTCGTCTCGAGCTGCGCGCTGGTGCCGTCGCGGATGACGACGGTGAACGTGGCTGCGGAATCTGCCGGTTGCGGATCGGGGATGGTCAGCTCACGCAGCGTCGCTCCGGGGACGGGCGTCCCGTTGCGCTCCCACTGGTAGCTGAGCGGCGGAGGCGCACTGGCCGTCACCGAGAACGTGGCCGCTTCACCGATGGCCACGGTCAGGGGTATCGGCGGGACGGTGACGCGCAGACCGAGCGTGCCGCCGACGTGACGGATGCGCCCGAGGCCCCCACTCGGCGAGCTCGAATCACCGTTGAGCTCGCGGTCGAGGTAGTACACGTCGCCCGTCGCCGGGTCGACCTTGACGTCGACGGCGAAGGTCAGGCCCCGCGACAGCGTCGTGACGGTGCCCGTCGCCGGATCCCAAGCCCGGATCCAGCCGTTGCAGTAGTCGGCGAACAGGTAGTCGCCGACGTACTCGGGCGGGAAGCTCGGCGTTGTCGCCGCGTAGAAGTCGCCTCCTACGATCGCGCACCCCGAGGTCTCGGGGTCGGGCCCGTCGTGCGGGTAGGCGAGGTCGGGATTGGTGACCCCGGCCACGGTGGTCGGGCCCTCGGTGATGTTCCAGCCGTAGTCGGCACCGTAGGCGAGGCGGTTCAGCTCCTCCCAGGTGTCGTAGCCGACGTCGGAGATGTAGATCGCACCGGTCACCGGGTGGCGGTCCATCTTCCAGGGGTTGCGCAGACCGATGGCGTAGATGGCCCGTTCCTTGCCGGTGGTGCGATCGACGAAGGGGTTGTCGGCGGGGATGGTGCCGTCGAGCTCGTAGCGGAGGATCTTGCCGTTGCGGCTCGTGAGGCGGCGGGCATCGGGCCCGATCGTGAACTCGCCCGTCGACACGTACAGGCGCCCGTCGTTCCCGATCTCGATGTCGCCGCCGTAGTGCAGGATCTCGCCGGCCGGGACGGGCTCCAGATCGACGAGCACCACCTCGCTCGCCGCGTTGATGCTGTCGCCGACGACGCTGAGTCGGCTGACCCGGTTGAGCTTGACGCCCCCGACGGTGACGGTGCGGTTCATGTACATCCAACCGTTGGTGGCGAAGTTGGGGTGGAAGGCCAGGCCGAGGATGCCGGCTGAGCCTTCGAGCGGCCCGGGAACGGCCAGCGCCGGCGGGGCCAGGAACACGCCGTTCTTCACGATCGAGATGACGTGACCCACGCCCGACTGCTTGCCGTACACGAACAGCCGCCCGTCAGGAGCGAACTCCATGCCCATGGGCTGGGGCAGGTTCGCTTGCACGACCTCGTCGACGAAGCCGTCGAGCACTTCGGCCGATCCGGCCGGCGTTGACGGCAACGCCGCCGCCACCACCGCCGCGATCACGACCAGGCAGGCGAGCCCCCGCCGCTTCGTCGACCTGCTCGTCGTCCGACGCTGGCGATCGAGCACTCGAAACGCCACGTTCGCGCGCATCGGACCATCCTGACGGCCCGACATGCCGAAAAGGTTGCGTTCACCCCAACACGATCGATATCCGGGTGAACAATGGGGTTGCCGGGCCCCGGCTCAACCCGGGTCGTCGTCGAGGACCACGGCGAAGGCGGAGCTGTCGGCGATCACGGCGCCCGACGGGACACTGATGACCACCGTGAACGTCTCGGTCGGCTCGTCGAGCCCGTCGTCGACGAGCGTGATGTTCACCGTCGCGATCGTCGATCCGGCCGGGATGGTGACCCGGCGCACCGACCCCACGAAGTCGCCTCCGGCGACCGCGGAGCCCGAGGTGGTCGACACGTCGAACGACACATCGGCCACCGAGACCCGATCGAGCCGGACCCTGACGGCCACCCTGCCCGACGCTTCCGCAGCCTCGGCGCCGGTCACGGCGAGCGTGGGGGTGCGGTCGTCGTCGACGATACGACCCGCGGCCACGGCGTCACCCACGACGACGTTCTGCGATGTGGTGGCGATGCTGACGCTGAACGTCTCGGTCGGCTCGTCCAGGCCGTCGTCGACGATCGGGACGGCGAAGCCCACGGTGCTCGTGCCGGCCGGGATGGTGATCGTGCCCGTGGTGGCCGTGTAGTCGACGCCGGCCGTGGCGGACTCCGCAGTGGCCACCCAGTCGACCATCACGTCGTTGGTGAGCCGCTTCGAGATCGAGACGGACATCGGCATGGTGCCCGTCGAGTTCCCCTCGAACCGCTCGGCATCGGCGATCGCCAACGACGCTGGAGCGGACACCACGACGTTCTCGTCGTCGACGATCCGACCGGCGGCCGCGGCGTCGGTCACGAGGACGCCGCCGGTCACCGCGGAGACGACGAGCGACAGGCGTTCGTTCGCCTCGTCGAGGGCGTCGTCGAGCATCGGCACGCTCACCACGTACCGTTCGACACCGGCGGGGATCGTCACGTTCCCCGTGCTCGTGACGAAGTCGACCCCGGCCGCGGCCGAGGCGCCCCGGGTCTCGAACGAGAACCCGATCGGCTGGGAGGCGACCGGGCTCACGAGCACCGGGAAGGCGATCGAAGCGCCGTTCTCGCCGATCTCGGCGTCCATGACCCTGAGCTTGGGGGTGTTGTCGTTGTCGACGATGCGACCACGGGCCGTCGCGTCTCCGATGGCGACACCGGCCGGGACGGTCGTGAGCCGGACGGTGAAGGTCTCGTCGCCTTCGTCAGCGGAGTCGTCGACCAGCCCGACCGAGACCTGGGCCGACAGGCTGCCCGCCGGGATCGTCACGGTGGCCTGGGAGGGCAGGTAGTCGGTCCCGGGCGAAGCGCTCTGGGGCTCGGTCGTCCAACCGACGGTGACCGGTGCGGCCTGGACGGCGTTGATGCGGACGGTGAAGCCCATCGCAGCGCCCGAGGTTCCTTCCAACACCTCGCCGTCACCGATCGTGACCGTCGGCGTCGGGTCGGCGTCGACGATCGTCAATCGACCGGTGCCGTCGGCGACCGTCGCCCCGTCGGGGCTCGAGAGCACCACGCTGACGGTCTCGGCGAGCTCGTCATCGTCGTCGTCGACGACGACGATCGGAACGAGGACCGACGTGGCCGCCTCGGGGATCGTCAACGTCCCCGACGCGTCCTGGTAGTCGACACCGGCGGCGGCCGAGCCGGCGACGAGGCGCCACGACGCGGTCACGGTCCGTCCGCTGGGTCGGTCGAGCGACACGACGAGCCCGGTGGCGCCGCTGCCCTCGATGTGCTTGCGGTCGGCCACCGAGAGCGCCGGTGGCGAGTCGTCGTCGACGATCGCGACATCGGCGACGGTCTGGCCGGCCAGCACGCCTGCCGGTGGCGAGATGGTGAGCGAGAAGGTCTCGGGCGAGTGCTCGTCGAGCGCGTCGGCGACGATCCCCACCGCCAACGAGGCCTGGGTCGCCCCGGCGGGGATCACCAGCGTCCCGGTACCGTTCCCCGCGCCCGGAGCGACGAAGTCCGTCCCCATCCGGGCCGTCCCCGATGCCAGCGTCCAATCGATGCCGAGGACCGACCCCGACGGTTTCGACGATGTCACGACGACCAGCGCGACCCCCGCCTCGTTCACGCCGACGTCACGGACCGACACCACCGGTGGCGCGCTCGGATCGGATCTGAGGAAGGCCGCGCCGCGCGGAGCGACGACGACGGTCGTCACGAGGGCGCCGGCCTCGTCGCGCAGTGCGGTGTGCAACGGCACGGTCGCCGGAGCCGTCGACGGGTTGACCACGACCCGCCCCCCGGCGAAGTCGCGCTGGTAGGCGCCATCCGAGTGCCGGTAGGAGCCGACCGGAACGCCCAGGTCGAGGAACGGCTGGGAGTAGTCGGTCCCGTAGGCGCCGTCGGCGCGTTCGGTCGAGAACGCGAACCGGGCGGTGCCGTCGGAACCCAGGAGGAACGTCGCCGCGGCGAGTCGATACCACGCCGTCGCCTCGGCCGCAGTGGGCGCCGGGGTGGACCACACCTTGGTGGTGGTCATGACCGGGATCCCCATGGCTGCGGCTGCGGCCAGCATGTCGACGTCGTTGCGCCACGTCGATTCGTCGGGCCAGGCGTCGACCGGGTCGCTCGGTGTGCGCAGGAACAGCTCGGCCATCGCCCCGCCGGTGAGCTCGCGGGCCAGGCCGTCGGTCCGGCGCTCGGCGTCGAACCAGATGTCTCCCCGCCCGAGGCCATTGCCGCTGATCGGCGCGGGCACGTTCTGCTGGGTGACGTGCCGGGCCAGGCTCGAGGTGGCGGTGAGCCAGTCGGGAAAGGTCCACACGGCACCGGTCAGCGGATCGATCGGTGCAGCGGTGACGAAGTTGCCGACGAGTGGCGCGGCGCCCAGCGAATCGAGGAAGCACCCTTCGTAGCCGGTCGTGACCAGTCGGTCCCGGCATCGGGTCGCAACCTCGTCGCGCCAGCCGGCGCTCCTCGGGTCCATCAGCCAGCTCGAGCCGCTGGACTCCTTGATCCGGGCTCCGGTGGCATCGTGGAGATACCAGTCCTCGGGCCACTGGGTGCCGGCGAACGTGCCCTGGAGGTAGACGTGGATCTGCACGTCCGGGTTGGCGGCCTTCATGGCCGCGACGTGCAGGCGCAGTGACGTCGCCAGCGTCACGATGAAGTCGTATCGGGTGGCGATCTCGACGGCTTCGGCTCGGGTGTAGGTCACGGCTCCGCTGTCCTGCCAGCCCGGCGCCCACGGCGAGAGGCGGTTCCCCGCCGCCAGCGCGGGCGCGGCCTGGGCTGGCGTGACTCCGACCCCGGCGCCACCACGCAACCGGGGCGCAACCCCGAGCACGGCCGCGACCAGCGAGCAGCACACCAGCACGATCGTGGCCGCCCCGGCCCGGCCCAGCCGGTTCATCGGACGCTCTCGTGCAAGGCCACGATGGCGGGCGGTGCCGGCTGGTCGGCCCAGATGATCGACGGTGTGCTCGTGATCGTCGACGGTGCGGGCCCGCCGCTCGGGTCGGCGTGCAGCCAACCCTCAGGGAGATCGAGGTCGAGGTCGGTGTCACTCCACACCACGAACGCCGTGGTGTCGGGGCGGCCGATCACCAGGCCCGACAGCCCGTCCTCCCGAGCGGCGTCGGGGTCCGGGTCGGCTGCGATGGGCTCGAACGACACGTCGTCTCCTGCGCTCAGTCGCGTGAGGGTCTCGTAGACCGCCGCCGCAGGCCGGGGACGGGCGTCGGGCTCGTAGAGGCCCCGCCAGATCTCGACGGGCTGGAGGCGGCTGCCCTCCGTCTGAAAAACGGGCAGATAGATGACCCGCTGAACGCCGTTCGCCAGGAGCACGGCCACCAGCCGCACCGTGTCGAGCGCATGCTCGTCGGGGTCGTAACCAGGGCCCGGCCAGGCCACACCGACCTCCCAGGCCTCGACCGGCCGGCCCGTCGGCAACTGCTCTCGCACGAAGCCGAGCGCGTCGGCCAACAGGGTCCAGGGGTCGTACCAGTGGAGTTGGTAGACGTCGAACAGGTTCTCGGCGTGCAGGGCGAGGATTGCGTCGAGCGCGTCGAGCGCCCGGACGGCATCGGGCGCGGCCAACAGCGCGCTCAGCTCGTCGGAGGTCGACGCCACCCCGAAGCGGTACCCGCCGCCCTCGGCCCGTCTCCTGCTGAACTCCTGGAACCACCCCAGCGCTCCGGCGGGGTCTCCGTCGTCGATACGGGAGGCGGCGACAGCGATCCCGTACACGACACTCGACACTCCTGCATCGGCGACGACGGCCTGCGGATCCGCCTCGCGAACCACCGGTACGACGGCCCGGGCCAGGGCCGCGTACTCGCCATCCGTTCCCATCCAGGCGTTCGCGGCGTCGATCTCGTTCTCGATCGCCCACAGGTGCACACGCTGGCTGGAATATCGCGTCACTGCCTCGCGCACGAAGGCGAGGTAGCTGTCCGTATCGACCGGCGGCGACGACGAAGCCCGCCGCGGATCGACGTCGGAGGCAGGGTCGACGGTGAGCGCGCACGAACCGGTGCGCAGCTTGAATGCCAGCGTGTAACCCAGCTCGATCGCCTCGCTGAACGCCCGGTCGGGGATGGTCCAGTTCAACGCAGCGGGCTGCCCGGCGACGTCACACCAGACGAGCTCGATCCAGGTGCTGCCACCGGCGAGGTCCCGAACCGCCTGCCCGAACCCGTCGGTCTCGTAGCGGAACCAGTTCCATCGCGCACCCAAGGGGTTCGGGGTCCCCACCGGGGCCAGCACCCCGTCGATGCCCGCTCCCGAGGTCTCTGCGCCGGTCCCTGGAGCAGCCGAAGGCGCGGCTGCTCCAGGTTGGATCGGCCCGGTGGGGGCCCCAGCCCCGGACGTCGCCGGTGCATCGGATGGCACGTCCGATGCCGACGTCACATCCGCCCCGGACCTGCCTTCCGAGCCCGATGTGCACGCGGCCGAGCCCAGCCCGACACAGGCCGCCAGTGTCACCACGCACGAACGGACGGCCGTCGTCGGACGAAGGCTCATTGATTGGGGTTGCCCCGGCCCCAGTTCTCGGCGACGGTCGCCGGATCGGTGACCGAGACGTTCGTCGGGATCGTGTCGATCGCCGAGAGATAGTCGTTGTAGCAGTAGAGCTCGGGCCGTGAGGTGTAGTGGTTGCGCCAGTCGGAGCTGGTGCAGTCCCACCGGTCGACGCCGGTCAGCTTCGAACCCTCGACGAAGCGGTAGAGCTGGACGATGCTCCACTGCTCGGGTCCGGGAGCCATCAGCGACGCCAACACCGTCGGGCTCTCGTAGAACCGGTTCGTGGGCACGGTCATCGTGAAACAGGCCAGTGCCGCGTTGTTGCACTTGCCACCGTTGTACGAGCGGGTGTTGGTGAACCAGGGTGCTGACATCGTCGAGCGATCGTTGATCGTGTTGAAGTAGCGCCGTCCGTACGAGAAGCACGTCGACACCAGGTTCGTCTGCAGCGCCTGGGTGTAGCGGTTGTTGCCGTACGCGAACAGCCCCCAGGCCCGGTCGTGACCGTGCGCCTCGAGGGGCGGCAACGATCCGCAGCTCTCCTGGAGCTGCTGTGCCGGGGTCATCAGCGTGATGTCGTCGTGGGTCGTGCCGTTGCTGATGAAGCTCCAGCCGTGCACGTCACGCAACATCGCGAGATCGGCCCACGACGCGTGCTCGAAGATCTGGTTGTCGCACACCCGGGTCGTCTCGTTCGTCCGGTCGATCACCACGGGTCCGACGGCGGTCAACCCCCGGGCGGTGAGATCGTCGGCGACACGGTCGAGGGGCACGGTCCCGGGGATCGGGTTGCACTGCTCGAGCTGCTGCCACTGGGTGCGCCCGAACATCAGCGTCAGGTATGCCTGGCCCGGAGCCGGCAGCTCGTAGCTGAACTGCCTCACCACCGGCGTCGGGTCGGGTCGGCCGTAGGCGTCGTAGGCCGTGGCGACGATCTCGAAGTTGCCACCGAAGGACGGGAGCCATCGGAACGTCCACGGGGTCTGGACCGCTCCGGGAGCGCTCAGCTCGGCGAAGTGCTCGACCGTCTCACCCCACGCGACGCCGCCCTGCCAGAAATCGCCTGTGGCGAGGTCGCGAACGGTGAGCCGCACCTCGTCGACCCGACCGTCATCCGATGCCGATCCACGAACGTCGACGTCGCTGGCCACCACGAGGCTCGCCTGCGCCGGGAAACCCAGGGTCGTCTCGGGGGCGACCGCATCGTGGAAGTGACGCAGCGCCACCACGCGGTCGTGCCACATGTCGGACACATACACCGCGCCGGCCGGGCCGGCGGCGATCCCGAACGGGTAGGCGAACGCCCCGATACCGAGGTCGGTTCCCGAGCGCACCAGGCGCTCGACCCCGTCGGCCTCGATGGCCACGATCCGGTTGTTGCCGGCGTCGGCGATCCACACCGAGCCGTCGTCGGCGACATCGATGCCCCGGGGGTCGAACAACTCGGTGCCCCCGTACGTGATGTAGCGGGTCCACGTGCCGTCGGGGAGGCGCCGCTGGATGCTGTTGTTGAACGTGTCGGTCACCCACAGGGTCCCGTCGGCGGCAACGGCGACGTCGGTCGGATTGTTCAGGAATCCTGCTCCGGCAGCCCGGTTGCCCGACTGTCCGATGTTCTGGATCCACGTCCCGACCCCACCGGGAGCGATCGAGAAGCGTTGGATGCGGTCGTTGGTCGAGTCGGCGACCAGCAGGGTGCCGTCAGGATCGAAGGCGACGCCGGTCGGGAAGGTGAACTGCCCGTCGGCTGCTCCCCGCACGCCGAAGCGGGTCACGAACGATCCGTCGGGCGCGAAGACCACGATCTCGTGGCCTTCGCGGTTGGCCACGAAGCGTCGCTGGGTCGAGGGCTGCACGGCCACGTCGTAGGCGAAGTTCAACGACCCGGGGTCGCTGCGATCACCCCGGTATCCGTAGGCCGACACGTCGGTGCCGTCGGGATCGATCTCGACGACCCGCTGGTTCCACCAGTCGACGCTGAGAACCCGTCCGGAGCCGTCGACGGCGACGCCCCGGGGGATGTGCACCCCGTCAACCGGTGGCGGCGTCCCGAAGAGCCGCCGGACGTGTGTCCCGTCGATCGTGAACTCCTCGACGGCGAAATCCCACTCGTCGGCCACGGCCAGCAGGCCGTCAGCGGTCACGGCCAGGCCGCGGGGGCCGGTGAACTGTCCGGCACCGGCCCCCTGGCTGCCGATGACGGCGACGAAGGTCCCGGTGGCGGTGAACTCCTGGACCCGGTGGTTCCCGGCGTCGGTCACGAACACCCGCTGGTCGGCCGAGATCGTGATGCCGCGCGGGTCGTCGTTGAACTGCCCGGGCCCGCTGCCAGCACCACCGAAGCGGAACTGCTCGACGCCGGTCAGGGGATCGAAGACAACGACCTCGCGGTCACGGGCGCTGATCACGTAGAGGTTGCCCGTCACCGGGTTCACCGACATCTGGCGGGGGCTGTCGAGCGCCGGCGCGCCCCCGAACTCTCGGAGATAGTCGCCGGTGAGGGTGAACACCTGGATCCGGCCCGGGTCGTCGACGGCGTAGACGACCTCGGCGGGCTCCCCGAGAGCGGTGTTCCCCGGGCCGACGGCCACGCCGTACACCCGCTGGAACTCGCCCGGCCCGGTGCCCGTGGCGCCCCACTCCCTGAGGAAGTTGAGGTTGGCGCCGTAGACCACGATCTGGTTGTCGCCGGTGTCGGCCACGTACACCTTGCCCGTCGAGTCGCGATCGAGTGCGCGCGCAGCGCCCAGCGTCGGTAGACCGGTAGGGTCGCCCGTCGTCACGTCGATGGCCCCGGTCGCGCGGTTGATGCCGACGATTCGGTAGCGCCCGGGGTCGAGCACGTAGTACCGGCTGGCGGAGGCCGCGATGTCGACGGGGTACATGTCGGGGACGGCCCCGTCGAGCAACGTCGCCTCATAGCCCAAGGCGGGCGGCGGCGGCGGGAGCGTCGGCCAGGCGTACTCGACGACACGGTCCTGGTAGGTGTCGGCGACGTAGAGATGACCGTCGGGCCCCACGGTCACCGACGCCGGTTCGAGGAAGCCTCGCAACACACCACGCGGGGTTCCCGAGGAATCGAGGATCGTGACCTGGTCGTTCTGCGTGTCGGCCACGTAGATGCGGCCCTCGTCGTCGGCCGCCACTCCTTCCGGGCCGTTGAACAAACCGCTGATCACCCTCGCGGTGGCGAACGTCGTGGCCCCGGCTGAGACATCGAGCGCCACGACCCGGTCATTGCGGGTGTCGGCCACCCAGATCTGGCCGTTGGGGTCGACCGAGATCCCGCGGGGCTGGTCGAACTGGCCCACTCCAGCACCCCGGGTGCCGAACGTGGCCAGCAGGGCCTGGGTCGTCGCGCTGTAGACCTTGATGCGGTTGTTGCGGGTGTCGGCCACCCACATGGTCTGGTCGGATGCCCGGTAGGCGATGGCGTGCGGCCAGTTGAACTGGGTGGCGCCCGATCCCGAGGCGCCGATGCGGGTGACCGCGGTGCAATCGGGCCGGAGCACCTGGAGCCGGTTCTGCTTGGTGTCGGCCACCCACAGGTATCCCGACACCGGGTCGGCAGCGACACCACGCGGCCAGTTGAACCCACCGATCTCCTCGAAGCCGCGGTTCCCGCAGGTCGAGGCGATCGAGCCGTCGGGCGCGAACGTCACGATGCGGTGGTTCACGGTGTCGACGGCGACGAGATCGCCGGCGGCGGTGAAGGTGGGGCTGCGCACCTCGTTGAACACCTGGGTCGGAGCCAGCGGGGCTGCGGTCCCGCCGATGGTCTGCGCGGCGGTCCAGGCCCCGGCGCCGCCGGTGAACCTGATCGCCCGATTCCCCCACAGGTCGGCCATCCACACGGCCCCTGCGCTGTCGACGGCAACTCGTCGCAGAGCCGGCGACGCGCTGGCCGGCGCCCCGGCGAGCGACATCGGGATCTCCTCGACGAAGACCCCGGCCGTGGTGAACACCTGCACCCGGTTGTTGTTCGAATCGGCCACGTGCACCCGCGCGGCACCGCCCGGGGGAGTCTCGACGGCGACACCGTAGGGGTTGGCGAACTGGCCCGGCCCCGTGCCCTTGGTGCCCCAGGAGAGCAGGCAGGTCCCCGTACCCGACATCTTGACGATCGTGTTGAGCGTGTAGTTCGCGATGTAGACGTTGTTGGAGGCGTCGGCGTCGATGTCGCGGAGCTGTCCGACGACGCAGGCGCCGCTGCTGCCGAACGAGCGGATGTGGTTGCCTGCGAGGTTGAAGATCCTGACCTGTTGGCGACCCGCGTCGGCGACCAGCACCCGGTTGTTGCGCACGGTGACACCGATCACCGAGCTGAACGCGGCCCCGTCGGGGGGCGACAGGCTGAACAGGTATGCGCCAGCCGCCGAGAACACCGCGACGCGGTTGTTCCCGGTGTCGGCGACGTAGATCTGGCCCGAGACGGGGTCGACGCCCGCGTCGCGGGGGTTGTCGAGCTCGCCCGGCCCGTCGTCCTGGCCCCCGACGCTCCACAGGAGCGCTCCGCTGGCGTCGTAGCGGCGGAGCCGGCTGTTGCCGGTGTCGGCGACGACGATCCCCCCGCCGGGAGTGGTCTCGAGGCCCGAGGGATACATGGCCGCGTGACCAGGACCGCCGAAGGAGGCCACCTCGCTGGGCACCGTCCCGCTGGTTCCGAGGGCCTGGAAGGCGAACTCCGTCACCCGGTCGTTGCCCTGCTCGGCCACGTAGAGATGCCCGTCGGGTGTGAGCTCCATGCCCTGGGGGATGCTCAGGCGGCCCAGACCCGTGCCGAACCCTCCGATCGTGCCGACATAGGTGCCTGTCCGGTCGAAGGCCTTGACCTCATGGGTACCTGAGCTGGCCACGAAGATCCACTCGGGACCGACCTCGACGTCGAACGGGCGCAGGAGCCGGTTGGGCCCGAGCGCGGCGGAGCCGAAACGGCTGATGAACACGCCGTTGGCGGTGAGGTGCTGAACGTCGTTGCGGTTGGAGTCGGAGACCCAGAGGGTCCCGTCGAGCGGGTCGACGGCGACGCCACGGGGGAACAGGAACTGCCCGTCTCCCGTTCCGCTGGTGCCGAAGCTCCCGATCCAGGATCCGTCCGAGCCGAGCACGACGATGCGATCGTTGTTGGCGTCGGTCACGTAGATCGTCCCGTTCGGCGCGATGTCGACGCCGTGGGGGTTCCTCATCTGGTTGACGCCCGAGCCCCGAACTCCTGCGGCAGCCCAGACGAACGTGCCATCACCGGTGAACTTCTTGATCACGTGGTTGTCGGTGTCGACAACCACGACATCGCCCGAGACGGGGTCGGTGGCGATCAACCTGGCGTAGTTGAACCGGTCGTTGCCACGGCCGCGTGAGCCCCAGCCGGCCAGGTACTCACCGTTGGCATCGAGTTTCTGGATGCGCTGGTTCGCGGTGTCGGTGACGAAGATCGCGCCGTTGGAGTCGACAGCGACGCCTCGCGGCGCATTGAAGCGGCCGAGGGGCGGCGGCGCCGGGGGATCGGGCCGGAGGAACGCGAACGTGCCGTCGGGCTCGAAGACCTGGACGCGGAAGTTGGGCATGTCGCCCACCCAGATCCGGCCGTCGGGCCCGACAGCGATCTCGCGCCCGCCGTCGGTGAACTGGCCGTCACCGATGCCCTCGGAGCCGATGCTCTCGATGAAGTTGCCCGACGTGTCGAACTTCTCGACCTGGTTCCCACCGGCGTCGACCACGTAGACCCAGCCCTGAGCCTGGTCGATGGCCACGCCGCGCAGGTCGAAGAGGAACTGGCCCGGACCCGAGCCCTCCGAGCCGAATTTGAAGAGGAACACGCCGGAGCCGTCGAAGACCTGGATCCGCCTGTTTCCCTCGTCGGCCACGAAGATCCGACCGGCGGCGTCGAACGCGGCACCGTGGATCTGCCGGAACTTGCCGTTGCCCGAGCCCAGGCCTCCGAACGCGAAGAGCTCGGTGCCGTCGGGCTGGTGGACCGAGACCAGGTGGTCCCAGCTGTCGACGATGTACACCCGCCGGTCGGGGCTCACCGCCACACGCGACGGGTACTGGAACTTCCCCGGCCCGGTGCCGACCGTGCCGATCGACAGGAGATAGGTGCCGTCGGCCGAGTACTTGTCGACCTGGCGGTTGTCGGTGTCGGCGAGGTAGATGTCGCCGGTCACCGGGTCGACGCCCATCCCGTACGGCGACTGGTGCTGGCTGTCGGCGTAGCCGACGTTGTTGATGAAGGTTCCCAACGGTGTGCCGTCGCTGTCGTAGCGGACGACCCGCTTGTTCAGGTAGTCGCCCACGAGCATCGTGCCGTCGAGCATCCGGGCCACACCCCAGCCGTAGAGACCGGCGTGACCGGGCCCGCCGAGCACGCGGACCGGGTGGGGGTCGAACACCGGAGCGGCCGTGGCGCGCGATCCGCCCGTCGAGGCGATCAGCATCGAGCCCACGAGGAACGGGGCGACGACGAGTGCCCAATCGCGCCAGCTCCGGCGAGCGACGAAGCGGCGGAGTCTCGACAGCGGCATTGGTGTGCTCCTGGGGGGCGCGAGCCGCAAACGGTGTGCTGCGGCGGTCCGGGCTGTGGTGCCCGCCCCGGGGGGCGGGAGAGGGCGGGCACCACGTTGCCGGTGGGGGGAACTGCTCTCAGCTCCTGGCGGCGTATCGCTCACCCTGAGCCGGTCCTGCCTGGTGAAGCCCTTGACACCGGTGACACCGGTGACGCTGGTGGTTCAACGGAGCAGCCGGTCGATCGGGAGCCGGACTGTCACACGCCGGCGGCGTACACCGCGGCCCAGTCGTCGACCTCGAGCAGGAGCAGCTGGCCGTTCTCGACGAGCTCCTGGACGGTGCCCGGACCGGTGCCGGCCGGGAGGCCGGTCGACGTGTGGATCTGGGCATCGAAGAGGAACACGCCGTCCTTGCCGGCCCGCGGCATGATGTCCTCGACGTCGATGATCCCGCTCGACTCCTCGTCCTGGGTCCCCATGTACGACGAGCCACCGATGAGGAAGCGGTTGGCGTCGAAGCGGGCGAGTGCAGCGCGAGCCCCGTCGGAGATCCGGTAGGCGAGGATCTCGGCCAGGGTGACGTTGTTGCCCGGGTCCTCCTGGATGAGGATGTTGCCGGAGGAGTCGATCTCCAGGTTGTCGGGCGAGTCGATGGTGGTGGTGCCGGTCGCCGTCGTGAAGGTCTGGGTGCCGTCGAGGATCAGCGTGAGCGTGCCGCCGAGCAGCGGCTGCTCGATGTTGGTCCAGCTCAGCTTCCACAGACCGCCACCGCCACCGGTGCCGGTGCCTTCGCCACCTGAGGTGGTGACGAAGTAGAAGTCGTTCTTGTTGTTGGGATCGAACGCGCCGTCTTCGATGCGGTTGAGGGCGAGCGCGCCGTCGGCGACGGCTTCGGCGTTCTGCGCCGCTCCGGTCTGGTTCCATTCGTTGTGGGTCAGCACGAACGGAACGGCGTCGCCGGCGTTGTACGCGGCGCGGAACGCGGCGTCGGTCACCTGGCCACTCGGGAGCTTGACGGTGTAGTTGACGCCGTTGGTGAGACCGGCCTTGAAGAACTCGCTGCCGGTGCCCTTCTTGCGGCCGACGTAGGCCCACAGCTCGGCGACGCCGCCGTCTTCTTGTCCCATCACCAACGTGGTGTCGGACTGGTTGGGAGCTGCGATGGTGTTCTCCCACGAGAACAGGCCGAGGCGGGGCAAGGCCCGGGTCACGCCGTTGGGGAGCACGCCGAAGACCCGTCCTTCGTTCCCGGTCTCCTCGTTGGCGAAGTAGATCTGTGTCCGGGTGCCGTTGCCCGTGGCAGCGTTGAAGAGCTGGCCGGGGTCGGTCAGCGACGACGAGCAGAAGCGGCCGAACTCGGCGATCTGACCAGCGGGGACGGTCGAGGTGTAGGCCCCGGCCGCGTAGTCCCAGTACTTGATGTCGGGCGAGATGAGGTCCTTGCCGCTCGTGATCGCCAGGTTGGCCGGGTTGAGCACCACGCGGGAGACGAACGAGCCGATCTTGCCGTGGCGGCGAGCGATGCCCGCTGTCGCTTGGAGCTCGTGGTTCATCTGGACGACGACGCGCCCGTTGCTGTTGAGGAAGGCGCCGAGCCCATCGGGGATGCCGACCATCCTGTAGCCGTTGCCCGCGGGCAGATCGTTGACGGTGAGCAGCGACGTGGTCGCCACGCCGGGCCCGACCCCCAGGATGTACGGATCGACGTTGGTCGTGGGTCCGGTGTTCGGCGGAGCAGCGATCGCCGGGCTGGCGATCATGCCGGTGGCTGCGGCGGCTGCGACGGTCACCGCCAGCCAGCGTCGGCTGAACTTGGGGTGCTTCATGGGTATGCCTCCTGGCAACGAGCTCTGCGAGAAGCGGCGCACACCGCACCGCAACCCCGAACCTACGAAGCGTCAGGAACGACACGGCGGCGCCAAGCTGGCCAACGCGTGAAGTGTGCGCGAAGGGTACGTTCCGCCTCGTCCCCACCAGCGGGCTCCCGTTTCAGCGTCACCGACCGCTGGGTAGCGGGACGGGAAACTCGGCGTGAGCACTGGCCGAACACTCACGCCCGGTGACGAGTTCCACCGCATGTTGGCCCCTACGGTTCCCTGCGTGCGTCTGTCTCCCCGGGTCCGATGGGCAGCAATCTCCTCGATCGTCGCCGTCGCGTTCGCGTCAGCAGCCCAGGCCGATGTGGGGGGCACCGACCAGCCGACGGATCACTCGGCACCGGTCGCCACCGTGGTCACCACCGTTTCCAGCATCGCCAGCGTTGGCACCGGCCCGCTGCCCTCCACGAATCCCGGCGACCCTGGCCCGGCGTCCGAGCCGCAGCCGCCCGCGGCCGAGGTGCTCGCGGCCGAGCCGTCCGAGGAGATCGCGCCTCCGGAGGTACCCGTGCCTCCGGAGGTACCCGTACCTCCGCCGGTGCTCAGGAGAATCCAGTTCCCGGTGGCCGGAGCGACCTCGTTCCAGCCCGACTTCGGTGACCCCCGTGACGGGCACACCCACGCTGGAAACGACATCGTGGGCTCCAAGCTCCAGACGGTCGTCGCCGCCGTGGACGGGACCATCGTGTCTGCGATCACGGCGCAGTCGCGCCCGACCGAGACGGCCGGTGGCGGGATCGTCATCGAGGACGCCGACGGCTACCGGTACGTCTACCTCCACCTCAACAACGATCATCCCGGAACCGACGACGACGACGGACCGGCCGACCTGCAGATCCGGCCGGGTATCGAGGCCGGGGTCGCCGTCGAGGCCGGGGAGCCCATCGGGTTCCTCGGCGACAGCGGGAACGCCGAGATGGCCGTACCCCACCTGCACTTCGAGATCCGCGACCCCGACGGGATCGCCGTCGACCCCCACCCCAGCCTCGTCGCCGCCGACCGTTCCGCGCCCGAGCAGGTCCTGTGCCCGGTCGAGGACGCCCCGGTCGACTCGATCGACGGCGCCTGGACGGTCAGGCCCTGGCAACGGGCGACGACGTTGGCAGCCTTTGCCCCCGCCCGGCGCCGGGCCGGCTCGTGGGAGATCGACGATCTCGGTGTGATCGTCGCGCACGGCGACGCGCCCAGCCTGAACCGCCTGTCGATCCGGGAGCTCTCGGACCCCATCGTGGGCGCCGCGTCGACGTCGGACGGCCTGGGCCTGTGGGTCCTGCTCGCCGACGGCTCCGTCGTGGCCCGCGGCAGCGCTGTCACGGAAGGCGTGTGGCGAGCGAGCGCCTTGCTCGTCGGTGTCGCGGCCGGTCAGCCGGAGGCGGCGAGCTACCTCGACATCGCGTCCATGGCCGATGGGCCGGGGTATTGGCTGCTCCGTTCCGACGGGCGGGTCGAGGCGGTCGGGGCGGCCCCGCATCTGGGCGACGTCCCGCTGAACGCCGAGGTGAGCCCGTTCGGTGTCGTGACCACCGAGCGGCCGGTGGGGATCAGCTCGACCCTTTCGGGTCGGGGCTACTCGGTCCTCACCGATCGGGGTCGGTGGATCCCCTTCGGCGATGCCCGACTGGCCGCCCGGTCGACGCAACTCGCCGATCCCGATCGGACGGCGCTGTGGTGCCGGGCGCTGCGGACGACGGTCTCGGTCCAGGTGGCCGCCAACACCACGGCGGTGTGGCTGCTCGATTCGGCCGGGACGGGCCGAGCGATCGGCGCTCTCGGCACCGAGCTGGTGGACGCGTCGACCTGGCAGCTCCAACCGGCTCGTCGAGTCACGTCTCCCGTCGGTCCGGTCGACCTCGACGGGACCAGCTCGGCCTGACCGCCGCGAACCCGGTAGGGGCGCGGGTGCCTGTTGGGTCGCCAGCGCCGCCGCGTCAGGGGTCAGGGGTCAGGGGTCAGGGGTCAGGCCACGATGGTTGGCTGCAGGTGCAGACGTCGATGGTGGGCGGAGACCGCCGTCAACCGGGCATCCATCGCTTCGCAGAGCTCGCGGATACGAGGCGCGATCACTGCCGGGCCGGTGTCGCCGCCCCGACCTCGCTCGACATGGCGAGCCATCGAAGGCCGGAGGGGAATGCCGGCGAATCGGGTGATCCATGCCAACTCACCGATCGGGTCTTCGACGAGGCGCTGGTACGACACGACCACGACGTCGGTACGCTGATCGATCCCGAGCTCGAAGTACAAGCTGTTGCGCAGGTACCAGAACAACGCCGACGCCGAGAGCGGGTCGAGGTGCTCGGCATCGACCTGCTCGAGCAGCAGCCGATTGGCACTCGACAAGCCACCGGCCTGCCAGAGATGATCGCCGTTCCCGGACACGATCGCTCGGAGCGCGTACTGGTTGGCGTGGCCGAAGCGGGTGACGGCCGATTGGGCTCGGGCATCGACACCGCGGAACATCCACATCATGCGGGGCACCCGGGTCGTGCCGGGCAGATCGAGCATCCATCGGGCGCGATGCGAGTCGCACAGCGCCTTGACCAGCATCACCGGGCTGCGACATGCCGACACCGCGGCAGCCACCCGGTCCGTTCGCAGCTCGTAGTCTCGGAACAGGGCCCGGTCGGTCTCGTTGCGCACCTCGACCTCGGGCGCGCAGCGGAACGCGTTGACGAGCATGTTCGTGCCCGAGCGTTGCGCACCGACGAGCCACAGCGGAACGGTCGACCCCGGCTCGCCGCGCTCGGCGCGTCGGCGCAGACCCACGACCGTTCCCGACGCCAACGCACGCGGACTCAAGCGCTTCTCCTCGAGAAACGCCGGGAGCCCGCGCATCCGCAGGAAGCGCAGGTGTAGCGAGGTCCGCCCGATCGGGTCGAGGATCGGATAGCCGTGACGAACCAGCATCGGCCAGCTGATGGCGGTGACCGTGCGGCGAACCTCGTCGGTCTGGGCGTGACGCCATTCGTCGTCGGGGCGTATCGCCACGGTGCCCGTCCGCATCCTGTCGGCGTTGCCGGCGACGGTGTGCGTTGCCCCGAGTACGACCCGGTGCTGGCCCACGAAGATCCTGTCATCCATCGGGACCCCGATCCAGCGGTGCAGCGCTGCCAGGGTCGCCCACGGATGCTCGACGAGGTCTTCGTAGCGCACGCGCCGGAAGTCGGGCCCCGTAGCGAACAATCCGTCGCACAACGAATTCCAGATCGTCCACAACGCAGCACTGCGCACCGGCGACATCGTCTCCTTGAACTCCCGGGGGGCGCCGTCGGTCAGTGCCTTCTTGCGTTGCCACGAGAACGCCGTCGCTCGTGAGTCTCGGACCAGATGGAGGACCTTGACGTCGATGCCGGGAGCATGCCGGAGGCTCTGCGTGTACAGCGGGAGCTTGGAGGAGTCGACGATGACCCGAGCGCCCGAGGCGGCGGCGATGCTCGTGTACAGGGCACCGAGAGCTTCGAGATCCTGTCCGACACGCCGTTCGATGATCGACGGCAGCATCTGCCCAGCCAGCGCGATCGGAACGTGCCGGATCCGGCCGTACCGACGCTGGAGATCGCGCATCCGTTCCAGCACGGGCGTCCCGACCTGCTCAGCCACGCTCGACCAGACGGGACATCGGGGAACGGGTTCGCCGCAGCCGCACAGGCGCCGCTCGACGAAGCCCCGGTCCCAGAGGTAGCGAACCTCGCCGGCGTTGAACACGCCGGGGCTCTGACCCAGCAGGGCACCGAGCAGCGTGCTGCCGCTGCGGCCGGCACCGACGATCGCCACCACGGTGGTGTTGCCCTGCAGGGGGCCCGGAGCCGGCTTCGCCGATGCCACCGAGGGTCGAACCATCGCGCTGGGCGACGATCCGTGAGCGAGATCGCGCCCCTGGTTGGACTCGACGTCAGTCGCGCCCATCGGGGGGTCCTCCGCTGCGGCGCACCAGGGAGGCGACCAGGTTGGCCAGCGCCTGCGTCTCGTCGTCGAGATCGGCGACGTCGCCGGGCCGCTCGGCGGCGGGGCGGGATGCGGAACCGGCCGCCGGCACGGCGTCACCAGGACGCGGTCCGTCAGCAGCTGTGAACCCCTGGGAGCCGTTGGTGGCCCGGTGAGCCGCACCGTTCGTGCCGTTGGTGGCCCGGTGAGCCGCACCGTTCGTGCCGTTCGTGGCCCGGTGAGCCGCACCGTTCGTGCCGTAGGTGCCGTTCGTGCCGTTCGTGCCGTTGGTGCCGTTCGTGCCGTTCGTGGTCCTCCGAGCAGTGCCGTTGGCCCCGTCGGTGGCCCATTGCGCGGTCGCCGACACGCGATGGGTCGTGAGGTCGATGACCATGGGGAGCGGACGGTCGTCTTCGTCGAGGGCGACCACGGGCACCAGCTCGGGCAGGGGCGGCGTCGGCAGGAACACGACCGTCCTGAGATCCCGACCAGCGGGAGCGGACTCGTTGGCCGGTTCGAGCCCGGCAGGTCCTTCCTCCGCCGCCGCGTCGTCGACCACACCCGTCGAATCGGTCATGAGCACCGGCGTCGGGCGACGGCGCCGACCTGACGACACGAACACCACGGCCCCGAACGCCAGACCGATGAGCGCGCCACCGACGCTGCGCATCACGAGGAAGCCCCGGTTCGAGACCGCGACCGGCGCGGTGACCGAGGTGACCTGAGCCTGCGCGGCATCGAGCCGCGCCTCGAGGTCGTCGACGACCGCCTGGCGCTCGTCGGCCACCGCAGCAGCCGAGTCACGATCGTCGAACAGCTCCTCATGGCGGGCCAGGATCGGAGCCAGCTCGTCGACTCGCGCCTGGGCCTCGATCAAGCGGTTCCGCATGGGCTCGAGGTAGTCGACGGTCGAGCCGTCGAGACCGATGACCGCGCCCTCGCCGCTCACCTCGGTCCGCTCGATGAGCGCCCGCAGTGCTGCTGCGTCTGCCACCGCGGCCTCGTACTCCTGCCGAGGCAGGTCGACGGCCGTCTCGTCGAACAACTCGTTCAACGCGTCCGTGGCCGCCAACGCCCGGGTGGCGGCCATCTCGAGCTCGTTGCGCGCGATGCGCAGCTGCGGAGCGAAGGCCGACTCGAGCGCCCGACGACTCACCGACTCGAGAATCGCCGGATCGGACTCGTCCGACAGCGACGTCCACGAGATCTGCACGATCGCGGCCCCGCCGATCTGACGGGTGGAGAGGCCCCGTTGCAACCGCTCCTGCGGCACGCCGGTGTCGGTCACGACGCCGGGGATCACCAGCGGGGAGGTGACGGTGGCTTGGAAGCTGGCCACGGCCTGGGCCACGCTGCCCAAGGTCTGGGCCTCGGCGCCGGGGACGGGGACGGTGACGCTGATGCGCACCGACTCCGGGCGCGACGAGGCGCTCAGGTATGCCGCTGCTCCCCCGACCAGGGCGAGCACGAGGGCCAGCGCGACCACCATCGGTCTGCGGCGCACCAGGCTCCAGATCTCCACGACACCTCCTGATGCGGGACCATTCGACGATAGGAAGGGCGCTGAACCGTTGCATGAACAACGCCCGAACACCAGCTGGATGCTCCATGAACGTCTGAGCACCGAGTGCCTCCGGCCCGGCGTCTGTGGCTACGTTCGTGCCGTGCAGCGGCGCCTGAGGCCAGCGCAGGGGGCCATGACCAACGTAAGAAAGACCACGTTGACCAGGTTGAGCGACGTGCGAGCGGTGTCATGAGCCGGCAGACACCGCTGTTCGTCCTGGGTGCGCCGCGTTCGGGCACGAGCCTGCTCTACAAGGTTCTCTGCCTGCACCCGGGTGCCGCATACATCTCGAATTGGGTTCGTCGCTTTCCCGGGCTTGCACCGGTTGCGATCATCCATCGCGGTATCCGATTTGCCCCTGACCGGCAACTCGCAGCCTGGTTCGGTCCCGACTCCAACGCCTACTCCTACGGTCGCAGCCGAGGGCTGCTCGAACGGGCGTTTCCGTCCCCGGTCGAGGGCGAGCCGATCTTTCGCCGGTGCGGCCTCGGTCTCGACGAGACCGACTCAGGTGACCGGCGGCCAGCGGTCACGGTCCGGCGCACCTTTCGCGAGCTCCAGCGCTGGAGCGGGGGCCGGGTCGTCATCAGCAAGCGCATCGACCACAATCGCCGGGTCGACCGTCTCCTCGACGAGTTCCCGGATGCCCGCTTCGTGGCCCTCGTCCGCGATGGCCGGGCCGTCGCTGCGTCGCTGGCCCAGGTCGACTGGTGGCCGACGTTCCCGGTGTGGTGGTGGCACGACGGAACGCCCCAGGCGTGGGACCGTCTCGGACGTGACCCCTGGGAGCTCCGGGCTCGCCACTGGGTCGAGGAGTGCCAGGCGATGGAGCAGGGCCTGGCCGGGGTTCCGCCGCAGCAGGTCCTGCGCGTCCGTTACGAGGAGATCACCCGGGATCCCCTCGGGGTGTTCGAACAGGTGGCGACCTGGGGTGGTCTCGACCCCATGCCCTCGTGGCGAGACCGGCTCAGCCGCCTCTCGTACCCCGACCGCAACGAGGACTGGCAGCGGCGCCTCGACCCCGACACGATCGAGCGCATCGACAGCTACCAGGCAGGGCAGCTGGCGACCTACGGCTATCCATGACCGGGCGTTCACCTCGTCCCGAAGACGGGCAGCGCACGGCGTTCGTCCTCGGAACCGGACGGTGCGGCTCGACCCTGGTGCACGAGGTGCTGAGCCGGCACCGCGACGTGGCCTTCATCACGAACGTGTCGGACCGGTACCGCCTCGGTGGTCGGGCCGAGCGCCTGGCGGCGGACCTCTATCGGCGCTTGCCACCGAGCGCGACCACCAAGGGCAGGGTGCGCCTGGCCCCGTCGGAGGGGTACCGGCTGCTCGAGCGCGAGATCTCGCCGATGCTGTCCGACCCGTCACGCGATCTCGGCCGCGGCGATGCGACCCCCTGGATCGCCCACCGCCTTCGCCGCTCCTTCGCAGCGGTGGCCGAGCGCGAGGGCTGTGATCTCCTCCTGCACAAGTTCACGGGATGGCCCAGGGTGGGCCTGCTCGACGAGGTCTTCGAGGGCGCGCGCTTCATCCATGTGGTGCGCGACGGGCGGGCGGTCGCCAACTCCTGGGTACAGATGCCCTGGTGGCGAGGGCATCACGGCCCCGAGGGTTGGCACTTCGGGCCGCTCCCGCCGGCGCTGGCCGCCGAGTGGGAGTCGAGCGGACGGTCGTACACGCTGCTCGCCGGCCTGGCCTGGAAGCTCCTGCTCGACGCCTTCGTCGCGGCTCGCGACGAGATCCCCGAGGCCCGCTGGCTCGAGGTGCGCTACGAGGACATCGTCGATTCCCCGCGGGAGTCGTTCGCCCGGATGCTGGAGTTCCTCGGCCTACCCTGGACGGTCGGCTTCGAGCGAGCGCTCGGCCGGCACAGCTTCTCGTCGGACCGGACCGCGGCGTTCCGCGGCGACCTCGGTCCCGCTGCGAGCGCGCTGCTCGACGAGTCGCTCCGTGTCCACCTGCGCCGACTCGGTTACGAGGTCGACGATCCGGCGCTCACCACCCGCGACGTCGAAGCACCCATCGATGCGGGCACCGTCGCCCGACCCATCGACCACCGAACGGGCACGGGCCCTCTCCCCAACCGCGTCGTCGGCCGGGCGAGCACGCCGTGAGCCCGGCCCCGGCGACGCGGCGGGGCGCATGGACGATCCTCGACCAGTGCCTCTCGAGCCTCACGAACTTCGCGCTGGCCGTGCTGGTGGCCCGCCAGCTCGACGCCGACGGCTTCGGGGCCTTCGGACTGGCGTTTCTCGCCTACACGCTCGTGCTGGGACTGGCCCGGGCCACCTCGGGCGAGCCCCTGATCGTCCGCTTCAGCGCCACCCTGGGCTGGGGTGGCAGCGCCGACCGGCCCATCGCCGAGGCGACGGGGTACGCACTCGTGCTGGGCATCGTCGTGGGCGGCCCGTTCGCGGTCGTCGGCGGGATTGTCGCCGGCAACGCCGGCGCGGCCCTGCTCGCTCTCGGGCTGAGCCTCCCGGGCCTCCTGGTCCAAGACACCTGGCGCGAAGTGTTCCTCGCCCAGGGCCGTCCCGCTCGGGCCGTGGCCAACGACGCCATCTGGGCCGCGGCCCAGGGCGGCTCCGTAGCGCTCGTGATCGCATCGGGGCACCGGACGGTGTTCTGGTTCACGGCCGCCTGGGGTGCAGCGGCATCGGTCGCGGCGGTGGCCGGAATCGTCCAGTCGGGCATCAGGCCCGCTCCCGCCAGGGCGGCGACGTGGTTGCGCTCGACGTGGGACCTGGGACGGCACTACAGCGGGGAGTTCGTGGCCCGGGCCGGGGCTCGCCAGCTGGCGATCACCGCGGTCGGCATCACGGGAGGGCTCTCGGCCCTGGGAGCGATCCGCGCCGCGCAGGTGCTGTTCGGCCCGCTCCAGGTGCTGTTGCTGGGGGCCAACCTCGTGGCCACGCCCGAGGCGGTCCGGATCTGGCACCGCGACCCCGACGCGCTCCGTCCCTACGCCGTCCGGCTCTCGGCATCGTTGGCCCTGGTGGCCTTCGCGTGCGGGCTCGGGGCCATGGTCATCCCCGACTCGATCGGCGTCGAGCTGCTCGGTGCGAGCTGGCGCGAAGCCCAGCCCGTCCTGGTGCCGCAGGCCGCGCTCATGGCCGGCATCGGCGCCACATCGGGGGCCCTGGTGGGCTTGCGGGCCACCGCCGAGTCGCAACGATCGTTCCGGGCCCGCATCTCGATCGTGCCCCTCACCGTGGTCGGCGGGGTGGTCGGAGCCGCCGTCGCCGGCTCGACGGGCGCCCTCACGGGGCTGGCCTTGGCCAACGCCATCGGCGCCGGGCTGTTCTGGCGCCAGCTCGACCGGGCCCTGGCGGAGCATCCGGCGACCGCGCCAGCGACAGCGACGGCGACGCGCGGACGGGTGCCCGCTGGAGCCGCAGTCGATCCGGGCGTGGATGGCGGTCCGACGTTCGCTCCCTCTCCGAGGCCACCGGTGGCGGGCTCGGGGATGCTCACCGGCGCGCTCGTGATCGCCGCGCTCGTCACCGCCGGGGCCGGCTACGGGCTCGGACGGGCGTCATCGACCGTGGTGCTCGGCGTGGCGCTCGGCGCCCTCGCCGCGGCGGCCGTGGCGGTGACCCTCGTGCGCTTCGAGGTGGTGGTGCTCGGGGCGCTCGCGGTCCGGGCCAGCCTCGACATCATCGGCTCGCAGCGCAGCGGCCAGCTCGACCCGGCCTCGGTGACGGGCTTCGCGCTCATCCTCGCGACCCTGCTCTGGCTCACCGTGCAGACCATGGGCCACCCACACCGGTACGGGCCGGTGACCAAGGGGGCGGTGGCGTTCGTGGCCGCATCGTCGGTGAGCGTGCTCGGCTCGGTGAACCCGTCGACGAGCGCCGTCGAAGCGCTGCGCATCCTCACCATCGTCATGATGTTCGCGGCCTGCGACCGTCTCCTCGCCGATCGACGGCGTGTCTCACGGGTCCTGGTCGCCGTCTACGTCTCTGCCTTCATCCCCGTCCTCGTCGGCATCCATCAGCAGGTGACAAGGCGGGGCCGGGTCGAGATCGACACGATCGACCGGGTCCGGGGCACCTTCTTGCACCCCAACCCGTACGCCATGTATCTCGCGTTTCTCGTCATCGCCGGGATCGCGCTGGCCCCGGTGGTGCGGGGTGTCGCCCGTGTTGCGTTGGTGGCGGCCACCGCGGCCTGTGCCGTGGGGCTGGTGAGCTCCTATGCCCGCGGCGCTTGGATCGCCACGTTCCTCGGGATCGTGGTGGTGGCCGTCCTGCGGCGTTCTCGGGGTCTGCTCGTGGTGCTGGTCGGAAGCGTCATCGCCATCGCGCTGCTGGTGCCGTCGACGGTGGCGCGCTTCACCGAGCTCGAGGACACCCGCAACCTCTCGGGCACCGCAGGGAACTCTTTGGTCTGGCGCTTCGAGTACTGGGGCGACGTCCTCGAGCTCGCCGACGCCAACCCGGTGACGGGGATCGGCCTCGACACCACGGCCGAGGAGCTCGTGACCGGCAAGGCACCGCACAACGACTTCCTCCGGATCTTCGTCGAGACCGGCGTCGTGGGGCTGTTCGGCTACCTGTGGTTCATGAACAGCCTGGTTCGCGGCGCTCGCGAGGCCCTGCGGGCCACACGAACGGCGCGAGCGTTCGACCGGGCCGTGGTCGTCGCGTTCGCCGGCTGCATCACGGCGTTCGTGACGCTGTCGATCGCGGCCAACGTGGTGTCGCAGGTTGCGGTGGTCTGGTATCTCGCCGCGTTCGCCTGTTGTGCCAACGCGCTCGTCCCACGATCAGCTCTGACGCCGCCGCCCGACGAGGCCACCCGAGCCCCCGTCGCCGGCCCCGGGGTCATCGACCTCCAAGACCTCGAAGGCGACGCGCACGGGCGAACCATCGACCTCGAGGCCGTCGCGTCGTGAGCCCGTCCTTCCCAGCCCAGCGGAGCCGCCGCGCCATGAGGATCCTCCACGTCAACAAGTTCCTCTACCGAAAAGGCGGCGCCGAGGCGTACATGCTCGACGTCGCCCATGCTCAGGCGAGCCGGGGCCATGACATCGCGTTCTTCGGGATGGACCATCCCGAAAACCCGCCGTTCGAGTACGACTCCTGGTTCCCCGATCACATCGAGCTCGAACCGGCGCCGCGCTCGGCGATCGGCAAGGCCCGGGCGACGGGACGGATGCTGTGGTCGAAGTCGTCGAGCGACGGCATCGGGGCTGTCGTCGATCGCTTCCGACCTGACGTCGCCCATCTCCACAACGTGTACCACCAGCTCTCACCGTCGGTGCTGTGGGCGCTCCGGCGAGCGGGAGTCCCCACCGTGATGACCCTCCACGACTACAAGCTGATCTGCCCCTCGTACCAGCTGCTCGCGGGCGGATCGATCTGTGAGCGCTGCGTCGGCAGCTCGTTCCGCCACGCGATCACCATGCGCTGCAAGGACGGATCGCTTGGCGCGAGCCTCACGCTGGCGGTTGAGTCGACGGTGCACCGGGCGCTCGGCGCGTACGGTCACGCCTCGACCCTCATCTGTCCGAGTCGTTTCCTGGCCGAGCGGATGCTGGCGGCCGGCTTCGCCGCCGAGCGGATCAAGGTGCTCGACCACTTCGTCGACATCGACATCGACACCGACA
This sequence comes from Actinomycetota bacterium, assembly GCA_009886115.1. GTDB lineage: Bacteria > Actinomycetota > Acidimicrobiia > IMCC26256 > VFJJ01 > VFJJ01. Next base: position 10,888 of record VFJJ01000063.1, on the reverse strand, counting down.
CCGACATCGGCCTCCGGGCCGGGATCATCCGACCGAGCACACCCGACGATGGCCCGATCGTCTTCGCCGGGCGGATCGCCAGCGAGAAGGGGGTCGGCGTCCTCATCGACGCCATCGCCCAGGCTGGACCCGAAGCGCGTCTCGTGATCGCCGGTGACGGGCCGTTGCGGGCCGAGCTCGAGGAACGGGCCGCGCGGATCGCGCCGGGACGGGTGAGCTGGCGTGGTCGACTCGATCGAGCAGCGGTCCACGCCCTCATCCGATCGGCGAGGGCCGTGGCGGTCCCGTCCGTGTGGCACGAGAACCAGCCGATCATCGTCCTCGAGGCGTTCGCCTGTGGCGTACCCGTGATCGCCACGACGCTGGGAGGGCTTCCCGACCTCGTCGAGGACGGCTCGACCGGGCTGCTCGTTCCGCCGAACGACCCCGAGGAACTGGCCCGAGCCATCACGATGCTGCTCGAGGATCCCGAGCGCGCCCGAGGCATGGGTGCGCGAGCCCGAGCGGTGGCGGTCGGACGCTTCGCCCGTGACCGCCACCTCGACGAGCTCGACGGCATCTACGCCACTGCGCTCGCCGCGGCGGGATGATCGCGATCCGGCGACGCGGGTGACCACCGGATCGGCGTCGCACCGACAGGCACGCCGATCCGCTGGACGAGCTCGATGGTCTCGGGTCGTCGGCGCAGCACCACGTTGTCGTAGAGCGTGCCCGGCCGACCCAGCGGCCGCCCCTCGATCACCCGCTGGTAGAGATCCTCGGTGGCGTCGGTGACGAGGTCCCAGTCGTAGTGCTCGCACACCTCGGCCCGGAGCTCCGTCGCGCCGAGTCGTTCGGCCCGGGGGTCGGCCATCGCCTGGGTGATCTCGGCCGCGAGCGCGTCGACGTCGCCGGGCTCGACCAGACGACGCCCGGGGCCGGCATGCCTGAGGACCTCGACGTGCGGGGGGATCGAGCTGGCGATGATCGGCAGCCCGAACGACGCGGCCTCGAGCAACGTGAGCGGCAGACCTTCGAGCAGCGAGGGCAGCACGAACAGCCCGGCGTTGGAGTACAGCTCGTCGAGGTCCTCACCGAAACGCCATCCGGCCATCACGCAACGGGGGTCGGCCGCGGCCATCCGTTCGAGCGACTCCACGTACCCGTCGGTGAAGGAGCTCCCCCCGACGATCACGAGCTTCTGGTCGGTCTCGAGTCGGGCGAAGGCCTGCACCAGCGCATCGGGGGCCTTCTCGGGCACCAGCCGCCCGACGAAGAGCGCGTACCGTCCCGCTTCGAGACCCAGCTCGGCCAGCACCGGTCCCGGCGGCCGGTGCCGCGGGCTCGGAGCGCCGTTGGGCACGTAGGCGATCGGCACCGACGAGTTCGCCCGGTAGTGCGCGGCGAGGGCTCGCGAGACCGCAACCACGGCATGGGGCACGCGATACGAGAACTCGGCGCCGGTCTTGAGCACCTGCTGAGCCAGGCCACCCCATTTCGAGCGCTCGTGGTCGAGGCCGTGGATCGTCTGGATCACCTTGGCCCGCCCGAGCAGCCGGGGGACCGGGGTGAACAGGCCGGGGCCGAGCGCGTGGAAGTGGTAGATGTCGGCCCGGGCGAGCGCACCGGCGACGGTCGAGAGACCGCTGTGCACGATGGCGTCGAGGTGCTTGGTACCGATCGTGGGTACCCGCACGATGCGCATCCCGCGATGCCGCCGGCGGCCCTCTTCGACGTAGTTCGTCCGGCAGAACACCGTCACGTCGTGGCCGCGGTCGGCGAGGCGGCTGCCGATCTCCTCCACGTGGTGCTCGACGCCGCCATGGGTGGCCGGCACGCCCCGCTGGCCGATCATCACGATGCGCACGGGCGCTCCTCTCGCTCTGTTGTGAACCCGACGAACCCGTCGTTGACCTGTACCGGAGCCTCAGCGAGGACCCTGAACGGCGGCGGCGCTTCAGCGACCTTCGACCCGCGCCCGAGCGTGAGCCCTCGCGTCGCCACGGACCCGATGGTCCGAGCGATCAGCTCCAGGTCGAGACCCACCGACCAGTTCTCGACGTAGTGCAGGTCGAGGCGGCGATAGGCGGCGAACGACGGGGAGTCGCGTGACTCGACCTGCCACAACCCGGTGATGCCGGGCTTCACACGGTGCCGATCGAGCAGCGCCTCGTCGAAGGTGGCGACCTCGGCCGGGAGGGCGGGACGGGGCCCGACCAGGCTCATCGCGCCGCCCAGCACGTTGATGAGCTGCGGGAGCTCATCGAGGCTGGTGGTCCGAAGAAAGCGCCCGACACGCGTGACCCGGGGGTCGTCGGTGAGCTTGAACAGGGGTCCGGTGCGCTCGTTGGCGCAGCGGAGGTCGATGACCCGGTGCTCGGCGTCGGGCACCATCGTGCGGAACTTGAACATGGTGAACGGCTCGCCGTCGCGCCCGACCCTCACCTGGCGGAAGAAGATCGGGCGACCGTCTCGTACCATGATCGCCACCGAGACGATCCCCATGACGGGAAGGGCGACGAGGCTGAGCACGAGACCCAGACCCAGGTCGAGGGTGCGCTTGACGAAGCGCTGCGCCGGTCCGAGCCTGGCGTCGCGATAGTCCCACAGCGGCTCGCGGGCCACGGTCGACGGTCGCAGGCATGAAGCGGTCGCGCCCCGAACCGGGCCGGCCACGAGCACCGCCCCGCCGACGCGGCGCACCGCTCGAGCACAGGCGTTCGCCGTCGGGGCACCCACCGACGCCGGCAGCAGCAAGATGCCGTCGACATCGAGCTCCGGCACATCCGAGAGCGCGTCGGCGGCCCCGCTGTTCGTCGGGCGGGTTCCGGCACCGGCTCGGGGCGAGAACCAGGGCACCAGCAGATCGGCCCGGTCGGACACACCGGGTCCGGCGATGCCGACGACGTCGATGCCGCACTCCGGATGCTCGGCCAGCATCTCGATCATCGGTTCGACGTCGCCACCCGCCCCGACGAGCAGGAGCCGGCAGCGCATCCGTCCCCGGAGGCGCAACCACCGCACCGTCCGGCGCTCGAGGAGCGTCAGGGCCATCACAAAGGTGCCCGTCGTGAAGGCGGCCGCACTCGCCCAGCGATCGGGCATGTCGGAGTCGGCGACGAAGGCGAGGGCGAGGGCCGCGGCCAGCCCGGCGGCGCAGGCCTTCCAGACGGCGATCAGCTCGCCCGGCGACTCGGTCCACACCCGGTGATACGCGCCGGTCGCGAACCGGGCGCCGACGAACAGGACCACGGCGGCGGCGATCCACCACGGCTCGGGCTCGGCCACCGACACCGCCGATCCCACCGCATCACGTGCGACGAGAGCGCCGACGGAGGCGCCGACGATGTCGAGCGCGAGCCGGGTCAGGTTCCGACCGACGAGCCGAGCGTCCAGCGTTCTGCGCCGGTGACCGCCCGAGCCGCTCGAAGGAGCATCATCCAGATGACGCTCGGATACGGGAAACGAACGAGGGTGCTGTGCCGTGGCGTCCACGGAGTTGAGTTTGACCGCTCGAAGGAATGAGAGATTTGCCAGAAGACGACGTTGATGCGAACTCTCGGTATACATCAGTCGGAGCTCGCTTGCTCACCTCCTCTACCCGCTGACTGGCGATCTACGTGAACAGTCTTTGGTGTCAACGCGCGGCAACCGGGGCTCGGCATGTGCCGAACCCCGGCTGCTGCAATCGATGAGTTACGCAATACTTGTCACCGGTGCGGACCGGTGCTTGATCTGACTGTGGGCGAGCTCAGATCAGGGGTACACGACGTCGGTGAAGTCGCAACGGTTCACGTTCTGGATGTCGGTCCGCAGGGGGATGAAGCCCTGCGAGCGGATGACATCGTGGACCAGCTGGCCGTAGTCGACCGGCGCAGCACCGACCTCGATGCCGACGCCGGGCGTGCCCGGGGGCTCGGCGTGCTGGCCCGGAGGCTTGCAGATCCAACCCGACGATCCGATGTAGCCGTTCGCGTACGGAGCGAGCGTCGGACCGGTGCCGGCCTGGCGGTACACGTTGTAGACGAAGCGACCGAAGGGGAAGGTCGCGTTCTGGATGGTGGCTTCGGTCGGGGCGATGCCGTTGACGCTTCCGAGGATCGAGCCTTCTCCACCGGTCACCTGGTAGCGACCGAACCCGTAGTAGAAGATCGAGTTGCCCTCGTCGGCTGCGTCAGCGTCGTTGACGGCACTGACGACCGGTGCCGCGTTGTGCTCCTGGATCACGCGCTCGCCGTTGGCCGGGAGCCCGTCCTTGTAGATGGCCGGGATGCACAGCGTGCTGTTGCCGCCGACGAACCCGTCCCAGGTGGCCCTGGTGCCTGAGGCGCTCTGGACGCTCCACACCCGGATCGGGTTGTGGTTCGCGCCGCCGATGGTTCCCTCGTCCCAGTATGTCGTGGGGAAGGCATCGCCGACCTCGAGGTCGCAGTTCACGAAGATCTCGTTGAGCTGCACCGTCGTGAGGTTGGTCACAGGGGTGCTGCCGCCACCCACCGTGTTGAACTTCACCCAGGTGAGAGCGTCACGGGCGAAGGCCACGAAGCGGAACGTGTGCGGGCCGGCTGCGCCGCCACACGTCGGCGTCGTGCTCGGGGCGCTCGACGAACGGGCGTAGTCGGTGATCGCGATGCCGCCGGGCCGAGGTACGTCCTGCTCGCAGAGCTGACGGCGACCAGCCGACGAGCCTTGCGGGAAGTAGCTGATCGCCGCGTCGTGGTCCCAGTTCTCGTTCAGGACCACGCCCGGGGGCTGCGCCGCGAACGGGAGACAGGTGTTCTGGATCTCGCCGGCGTACGGTGACGTCGGAGCAGCCTGGTTGCAGCCCAGCGATCCGTTGAACGCCGCGTCGAGCTGCTGCATCAGCGGGTAGGTGGTGTCGGAGCCGTAACCCTGGATCTTGTCGACGACGTCGTTCAGGCCGGGGTTCAATCCGGGACTGCCGGGCGGCGGGAGCGCCCCAGCACTGGGAATGATCGCAGTAGCTGCAATCGCTCCCAGGCTCATGAGCATCAGGACTTTCCTGCTTCGCTTCAAAGTACCCTCCCCAAATCGGTGGATGTTGCGGAATCTCCGCACCACCAGTTCTAAGGGACGGCCATGACACCTACGACAACTTGGGGTGAACTTCGCCATACGTTGCGGCTGATATTTCTATTGTTCTGTGGCGACGTTACGACGTACAGTGACTACCTTCGGACGCGCGTGTCTGAGGGTCACTTGGTGTAGAGCGAGCCCAGAAAGGGAGCACTTCCGTACGAGAAGACGCCACCGTCAGCCGCACCGAGCCAATAGGCGCTGCCCGACCCCGAGCGGACGATCCCGACCACCGCCCCGACGAGGTCGAGCGTCACCGCACCGCCTCGGGCCCGGGCCGCTCCGAACGGGAAGATGGCTCCGGCTCCCCCGACGAGGAGATACCCGGCCCCGTCGAGATCGGCGATCATCGCAACGATGTTCTGGCTGGCCGGGGTGGTGGCCGGCGATCCGTGGAACGTCGCGTCACCGAACGCGAAGATCCCACCATCAGCCGCCACCAACCAATACCCCCGACCCGAAGGCGTCGCAGCCATCCCCACGATCGCCCGGTTCAGGGCGATGCCTCCGGTCGATCCGGCGAAGTGGGCGTCACCGAACGCGAAGATCCCACCATCAGCCGCCACCAACCAATACCCCCGACCCGAAGGCGTCGCAGCAATCGCCACGATCCGACGGTTGAGCCGGAAGCTCCCCGTCGATCCGGCGAAGTGGGCGTCGCCGAAGGCGAAGATCCCACCATCAGCCCCCACCAACCAATACCCCCGACCCGAAGGCGTCGCAGCCACCCCCACGATCTCGCGCTGGAGTGCGGCTCCGCCCATCGAACCGAGGAACGCGGCGTCGCCGAACGCGAAGATCCCACCATCAGCCCCCACCAACCAATACCCCAGGCCCGACGGCGTCGCCGCAATCCCCACCACCGGCGATTGGGGAACGACCGCGGCCGCGCCAACGCTCATGGCGCCGATCGCCGCGGCGCCGACCTCCGGCGAGAGGTCCACTGGCAACTCGACGGTCGATGACCCTCCCGCTGGGCCGGCGGTATCGGATGCGTCGGACGCGTCGGCTCCTGGTGACACCATCACGATGGCAACGAGCACAGCTGCTGCGATGAACGGCGTCAGTCGATTCGAGGGCATCGGCACTCTCGTGGCTGGGCTTCGCCGTCCGTGGCGACCGGGCTGATGGGCGGCACAGCGGTGTCTCTCACAGGGTCGACGGGAACAGGCGGTGGATGCTCTCGAACCAGACGAGCACCAGGACGAGCAGCACCGGGGTGCTCACCAACCAGGTCGACCACCGACGCCACCGTCGTGCCATGAGCCGCAACCCCAGGTAGGCCCCGAGGACGAGCTGCCCCCAGAACAGCGTCGGGCCCCACGCCCTGACGTCGCTGAAGAGCCCGGTCTCGGTCTGCTCGACGTCGGTCGGCGGGTCGATCCCCAACGGCTCGGGCAGGGCCTCGCCGTCGAGGATCGCGGTCACGACGAGACGCTCGGCCGCTCGCAACCGGGGGTGGCCGGTCACGAGCGTGAGGCGATCGTCATCGGTCGGGCCGATCACGTCGGGATCGCCCCGTTCGACGACCTCCGTCGCCTCGACGACGTACGTGAACGCCCCGTCCACCGTGGTCACACGAATCTCGTCACCCGCATCGAGCTCACCGATTCGCGAGAACGGGCCACCGTAGGTGCTCCGGCGACCGGCGATCACGACGTTGCCGACGTGGCCCGGCATCGAGCTGGCGCGGTAGTGGCCCGGCCCATCCTTGAGCTCACTGGCGCCGGTGGCCTCGACGACGACCTCCTCCACCCCGACCGCGTCGATCTCGAGCATGGCGATCGGCGAGCCGACCGGCGGACCACTCGACACCTCGACGACGACATCGGCTCCCGAGCGCACCGCTGCGCCGGTCTCGATGTCGGTCCCCACGACCCGTCCCGCGGGAACGTCGGGGTCCTTGGTGGCCCGGACCTGGACGGTCAACTCGAGTCCTTCGAGTGCCGCAACGGCGACATCGAGGGGTTGGCCGATCAGCTCGGGCATCTGAGGATCGCCCGTGGCCGGATCGGTCTCGAAGAAGATCTCGACGGGCGCCGCGAGTTGGCTGGCCCGCACGAGATGGTGCTGGAGACGGTCCTCGAGGACGCGCTGGTCGCGCTGATGGCTGACGTCGCTGCCGACAAGCAGGTAGCCGACGAACAGCACGATCACCACGCCGGTGACGGTCATCAACTGGCTGATCCGGCGCCGCAGCGGCGAAGGCCCCCGAGGATCGGAGACCGCACGGGGTTCGCCCGCCCCGTGCTCGAGGACCGGATCCTCGGGAACGACCGGGGCAGGCAGCTGCGGCAGTGCCTGTGCCGGCTGCTCCTCCAGCACCGGACCTGGCGCGGGCTGCGCCAGCACCCGACCTGCCGGCTGCTCCTCCGACACCGGATCTGCCGGCTGCTGTTCCAGCACCGGACCTGCCTCGGGTAGTTCCAGCACCGGAGTGCTCGGCGAGGGTGGCGCAGGAGCGGCGGGTGTGACGGGCTCGAGCCCGGCAGCGGCGATCGAGCTGTCCGGGGTGCGCGACCGACCCCGACCGGCATGCCAGCGCGCCAGATCGTCGATCCGGGCTCCGATCAGCGCTCGTTCGCGCTCGTCGAGCGCGAACGCCGGGACCCGTTCGAGGAGCGTGCTGACACCCTTCAGCAAGAGCATGAACTCCGGTTCGTCCGACGATTCGCCCTCGGTCACGGGTCCGACCCGTCGAGCCTCGGTTTCGAGTGAGGCGACACCGTCGCGGACGACCTGGACCAGGTCGGTGGTCGTGGTGACCACGTCGCGCTGGTGGGTCGGCCCGAGAGCGGAAGGACGCGCGGTCGACATCGGCGTCAGCTCCCCGGCCGTCGGAAGCTCGACCGGGCGCTGCGCTTGATGTCACCCGCGAACCGCCCGACATCGCTGAGGAGCGCTCGCCACCGCGTGGCATCGAACCGGGTGACCACGCCGACCGCCAGGAGCGCCGCACCGAGCAGCAGGAGCAGCAGAACCCCCGGGGTGCTCCCCCCGGCGACGTACGCGATGGGTGCGAGCAGCGTGGGGACGTCGTTGGCCTCGTCACCCGAATCGGTGATCTCGACACCGCCTGCGGACTCGTCCGATCCGCCGTCGTCGGCATCGCCCGAAGGATCGTCCGGGGTCACGCCACCGTCGCCGGAGCCTTCGAGGCTGGTGTCGCCCGTCTCGCCGAGCTCTCCGGTGTCGAACGATCCGTTGCCGGAGCTGCTCCCGGAGCCGCTCCCGAAGTCGCTGTCGAAGTCGCCGCTCCCGCCACCGGAGCTGCCGAACGGGTCGTCGTCGCCGAGCGGATCTCCCAACCCGTCGTCGTCGACCACGATGGTCTCGCCGTCGGGGTCGTTGTCGCCGAGGTCGTTGGTGGTCGACGTGATGCTCGACGATGACGACGTCGACGCTCTTGTGGTGCTCGTCGTCGACGACGTCGACGACGTCGACGAGCTGCTGGTCGTGGTGGTCGTGGTGGTGGTCGTGGTGGTGGTTGTGGTGGTGGGTCCGGTGGCGCTGGGGACCAGGTTGGCCTGGGTCCGCGCGCCGGCAGCGAGGGCGGCCGACAACGGGAAGAACCCGAGATCGGCGACGTCGGCGCCGTTCTGGTCGAGCACATGGTCGAGCAGGGTCCGGGCCAGGTCACCCTGGGCTGCGGTGAACGCGCTCGTCGCCACCGTCGGCACCACCGCATACGTGAAGTTCACCAACGGATACGCCCCGTCGACCGGCTCCGCCGGATCGAACGCGATCGAACCATCCGCGTTCGTCGTCGACGCCGCCAACGACGCCGCGACCGCCGCCGGTGTCGGACCCACCACGTCACCGTCAGCATTGACGATCTCGGCGACGTTCAAGCCGAACTCGAGCGCATCCGACAGATCGACGTAGGCCACCTTCAAGCTGTCGAACGGGACCAGCGCATCAGCCAACGGATCGGCGATCTTCCTGGCCAGCTCCTCCGATGCACTCCGCGAGAAGTTCGTCACGTTCGACCCCAACGGGAAGTTCGTCGACGCCCCGTCGGTCCAACTCGGCGCCGTCGCAACGAGCCACTCGCTCACCTGCAACGACTGCGCAGCCAAGTCGGTCCGCACCCCCGGATACAACAGGTAGTCACGACCAGTCTTCGGGTCGGCGGGAAAACGGCAGCCACCGTGATCGGCGGTCACCAACGAGTGGCTCAGGTCACGGACAGCTCCCTGGTAGATCCCCGACACCGTCTCGGGCGAAAGACGAAACCTCGTGATCGGGATCCCGTAGTAGTTCCCAGAGAACGCGAACACCGTCGCCCCCGCCACCAACGGCACATGCGTCGCATCCCGACCCGCGTCACGCACCGCCTGCAACTGCGGACCCGACAACCCCATCCGGCTGAACGCGATCTGCGCGTTCACGCTCCCCGACACGAACCGGTCCAGACCCGTCGGCGAGTTCAACCGCGTGTAATCGAGCACCACACCACGACCCGCCGCACCCACCTCCCACACCCCGATCGCATGCCCCGCCGAACCACCACCCGACGCAGACAGGTTCGGCGTCCCCAACAACGGACGCGTCGTGGTCGTCGTCGCCGGCGGCGCCGTCGTCGTCGTCGTCGTGTTCGGCAACGGCGTCACCGCAGCGAAGTTCAGACGGGTCACCACCGTCCGCCCCGCGAACACGTCGAACTCGCACTCGCTCACCGCCAACCAACACGGACTCGACGCCGCCACGAGCGGCCCGCACGTCAACCCCGTCGTCGCGCTCCCCGACACCGCCGGGACGTTCCGATCGACCTTGAACTGCGCGCTTCCCGCACCCGAGCCGTCCGACACCCCCGACACCCGGCTCCGCGGCGCACAACTCGTCCACGACGCCGGCGGAACCAGCGCAGCCGGAGGCGCCGGCGGGCTCCCCGGCCCGCACTCGTGCAACCACACCGGCGCACCCGGCGTGAACCCCGACCACGACACCGTGACCACCTGATCATCAGCCAACAAGGTCGACTGCGACAACGACACCTGCCGGCCCACCTGCGCATGCGCCACACCACCACCCGACGGAACGACCACCGCGACCAAGGTCGCCAACACCGATGCCAAGAGCCACGTCAGCCCGGCCACCCGGAACAGCCGGCGCCCGAGGAGCGTCCCGCTCGCAAGGGAATGGGGGGAAGCGGTCATGTCGGTGCTCCTCACGATCGGCGTCGTCGGCGTTGCGCCGCGACGAACGGGGGAACGAGGATCACGAACGCGGCGACGCCCACGAGCACGTACAGCCGAACGGTCGAGGGCAGGTCACGTGCGAAGAGCACGGGCTCGCCGTCGAGGTTGTCGGCGCCGGGGTCGAGCTGGCGGAGCCGCCCGTCGGCGTCGAACAGGAAGCGAACCCCGACGGACTGTGGCTGTCCCACGTCGAGCCCACCGCCTCCGAAGACGTCGCTCCCGTTGCCGCTGCCGAAGACATCCTCGCCACTTCCCCCCACGACGCCACCGTCGAGGGGCGCGGCGTCGGATCCCTGGTTCACGTCACCCGCGACGGCATCGTCACCGCTGCCGGAGCCGGCGCCGGACGATCCCGGGGATCCCGCCCGAGTGCTCACCGTCGTCGATCGGGGGCCGCCGCTCGATCCGGACGCGGGAGTCACCGCACCCGTGCTGCGATCGGTGGACGGCGTCACCCCACTCCCGGCTCCCCGGCTCGTGGTCGAGGTTCGGTCGTCGTTCTGCGAGCCGGGCGGAGGCGGAGGGCCCGGCGGAGGCGGAGATCCCGGCGGAGGCGGAGATCCCGGCGGAGGCGGAGATCCCGGCGGAGGGGGAGGGCCCGGCGGAGGGGG
>VFJJ01000176.1 GCA_009886115.1 Actinomycetota bacterium | reverse complement strand
CTGGCGCTCGGCCAACTACGCCACCGGGGTGGCCCGATGCCTGACCGTTCTCGGACCCTGCACAAAGAGTCCGAATCCGGTCCTCGCCCGAGCTGAGCTGGAGTTGGGTCCGGGCGGGGCCACGGCGTTCACCGACTCGTCGGGCAACCCGCTGCTCGCCTACCACGCTTGGCGCTGGCCCGACGCCAACTATCCGTCGTACCCGCGGTGTGAGCGCGAGAACACGTGCGAACGGGGCCAACGTCGGCTCCACATCACCCCGCTGGAGGTGCGCGACGAGTTCCCGATCGTTGCTCGCCGCCCCGCCGTCGACGCCGCCGGATCCGGATACTGGCTCCTCGGTCTCGACGGCACGATCTGGACGGCCGGCTCGGCTCAACACCTCGGGGAGCCGAGCGGGAACGACGTCCGTGCTGTCGACCTCCAGGCCACGCCCGGCGCTGACGGTTATTGGGTGCTCGATCGCACGGGAGTGGTGTGGGCCTTCGGTGCCGCTCCTCAGCTCGAACCTCGCCGACCCCGCACCGACTGGCGTTCGGACGAAGTGGCTGTCGGCCTGACCTGTCGCCCGGCGCGCACCGGTTGCTGGATCGTCACGTCCAGGGGTCGTGTGGTTCCGCTGGGCGATGCTCCATTTCTGGGGAATCTCAGCGCGTTGACGCTGCGCTCGGACGTCACGGCGATCGCTGGCTCGCCACGTGGATCGGGATACTCCCTCTTGACGGCCGACGGAGGCGTGGCTGCGTTCGGAGACAGTCCCCATCCGGGCCCCATGCCGTTGGCGCGACGTGCCGACTCGAGCGTGTCGCTCGTTCCCGACCCCGACGGCGCCGGGTACTGGATCGCTGGCGGCGACGGCTCGGTGAGGGCCCTCGACGCTCCCGACCCCGACGAGCGTGCCCCTGCGCGACCCCGATATCTCGTTCGAGATCTCACCCCGTTCGGTGACGGCCTTCTGACGGTGGTCGAGGACGGCGAGGTGTTCGCGAGGGGCGGTATCGCCGAACCCCCGTCACTCAACGCAGAACGCGGCGACCGACCGTTCGCGGTCTTCGTTGCCGTCGCTGCGTCGTGACGCCGGTGCGGCGCGCGCCACGTGCTGCGCCCACTGCGCCACCCTCGGCGGGCGCACCCGCCACCGAACGGTCTGGGAAGCCCGGTGGCCGCCGCCGCGGGTCGGGGATATGGTCGCTCGGAAGAGTTCGTCGACCGACGTCAGGGGGCACTCGTGCCGGCAGATCTCATCGTGCGGGGCGGGCGCGTCGTCGACGGGACGGGGCAGTCGTCGTACACGGCCGATGTCGAGATCACCGATGGGCGCATCACCCGGGTCGGGCGCATCACCGATCGGGCGAAGCGAACGGTCGATGTCGACGGCTTGGTGGTGGCGCCCGGTTTCATCGACATCCACACCCACTACGACGCGCAGCTCCACTTCGAGCCCACGGCATCACCGTCGTCGTGGCATGGGGTGACGACGGTCATCACGGGGAACTGCGGCTTCACGTTGGCGCCGTCTCGACCGGCCGACATCGAGTGGCTCGTGTCGATGCTGTCGCGGGTCGAGGGGATGTCGTACGACGCGTTGATCGAAGGGGTCTCGTTCCGGGGTGGCTCGGTGGCCGACTTCTTCGGTGGTCTCGACGGGCGGGTGGGCGTCAACATGGCGATGCTCGCTGGCCATGCGCCGATCCGTCGTGCGGTGATGGGCGACGCCGCGTCCGAGCGCGTCGCCACCTCCGACGAGATCGCGGCGATGACGGCGATCCTGCGCCAGGCCATGGTGGATGGGGCGATCGGCTGGTCGAGCTCGCAGCTCGACATCCACGCCGATCACGAAGGTCGACCGGTGCCGTGCAACCTCGCGGCGCCCGACGAGCTCGTGGCCCTGGCTGGCGTGCTCGGCGAGTTCGACCATGGCGTCATCGAGTTCCTGCCCCGGACCGGATCGGAGGGGTACTCGGGCGCCGATCGTGAGCTGCTGCTCGCCATGAGTGCCGCAGCGGGCAAGCCCATGAACGTCAACCCGCTCACGCACTTCCCGGCGTGCCCGGAGGGCTGCCGAATGGCGCTCGAGTTCCTCACCGAGGCCAACGCCGCCGGGCATCGCATCCACCCGATGTTCAGCATCAACTTCAAGGGGATCCATTTCGACCTCGGCTCCACGTTCGTCTTCGACGAGATGCCGATCTTCCGCCACACGCTGACGCTCCCGTTTCCCGAGCGGATGCGGGCCCTCGGCGACCCAGCGGTCCGCGATGGGTTGCGCGCGGCGTTCGCCGACACGGCCGGACGGGCGTTGGTGTTCGGCTGGGACGAGGTCAAGGTGGTGTCGGTGGCCGACGAGGCCCACAGCGGTTGGGTGGGCCGCTTGATCGCCGACCTGGCCGGACCCTCGGGCGTCGACGGTCTCGATTGGATGATCGACGCGGCCCGGTCCGAGAACCTCGAGACCGTGTTCGTGTGGGAGCGCCGACCCAATCCCGCGTTGGCCGAGACCGTCACGGCGCTGATCCGCCATCCCCTCACCATGGCCGGCAGCTCCGATGGCGGCGCGCACCTCCTCACGTTCTGCGGCGCAGACTACACCACCCGCGTGCTCACCGAGCCCGTCCCCGACGTGTTGTCGCTCGAGCAGGCCGTCGCGCGTTTGACCCTCCAGCCCGCCATGCTGCACGGCCTCTGGGACCGGGGGATGATCCGCCCCGGCGCCGCCGGCGACATCACCGTGTTCGATCCCGACGCGCTGGCGGTGAGCCCGGCCCGGTTCGTTCGCGACTTCCCGACCGGTGCCGCCCGTCTCGTGTTCGGCTCGAGCGGATACCGGATGACGATCGTCAACGGCGAACCCCTCTACGACGAAGGAGAGCACACCGGGGCGCTCCCGGGCACCGTCATCCGCAGTCCCGTGAGGCCGTGACATGAGCGCGTCAGACGAGGATGTCTTTGCCGCCAAGGACCGCATGTACGGGATCGGCCTCATGCGCGACCCCTACCCGCTCCTGCACACGCTTCGGGCGACGAGCCCGGTGCACCCTGGTTCCTTCAGCGGGCAGTACGGCCTCACCGGCCCCGACAATCTCCTGTATCCCGACGCCGAGCAGGTGACCGTCGTCACCTTCGCCGGTGTGGAACAGGGTTTCCGCGACCCGGCGTTGTCGAGCACCTACGTGAAACCCGCGCTCAACAAGGTCATCGGACGGACCATCCTCGAGATGGACCCGCCCGACCACGGCCGCTTCCGTCTGCTCATCCAGGGAGCGTTCACCAAGAAAGAGATGGAGCGCTGGGAGCGAGAGTTCGTGCGCGACATCGTGCGTTCGTACCTGCTCCCGCTCGTCCCGCTCGGACGCGCCGATCTCGCGACCGAGTTCGCGTTCCACTACCCGATCACCGTGACGGCGGTGGCTGCGGGGCTCCCGGTCGAGGACGTACCCATCTTCTACAAGCAGGCTGCGCTGCTCACCAACGTGGCGGTCCCCGAAACCGACCGGCTGCAGGCGGCCACCGAGCTCGGCGAGATGGTCCAGGAGATCATCGACGAGCGTCGGCGGGAGCATCGCCACGACCTCATCGGCATCCTGTGTCGTGCCGAGCTGACCGACCCCGATACCGGGGCCCGTAACCGCCTCGCCGATGACGAGATCGTGGCGTTCCTGCGCCTCCTGGTGCCTGCCGGCGCGCAGACGACGTACCGAACCCTCACCAACGTGCTCTACGGCCTCTTCAGCCATCCCGAACAGCTCGACGCCGTGCGCCGCGATCGGTCGCTCATCCCGCGGGCCATCGAGGAAGGGCTGCGCTGGGAGGCGCCGCTGATGTCGTTCGGGCGCACGTGCATACGCGACACGGAGATCCAGGGATGTCCGGTCAAGGCGGGGACCAAGGTGAACCTGAGCGTGCAGGCCGCCAACCACGACCCCGCGCGCTGGGAGAATCCCGACGCCTTCGACATCTCCCGCCCGGTCCAGGCTCACACGGCGTTCGGTCAGGGCAATCACATCTGCCTCGGCATCCACTTCGCTCGGATGGAGCTGCGCGTGGCGCTCGAGGAGATCCTCGACCTCCTGCCCGGTGTTCGTCTCGACCCCGAGGCGTCCGACGTTCACATCGACGGCCTCATGGCCCGCACCGCCGTACACCTCCCCTGCATCTGGAACCCCGCCTGAGCCTCGACAACGAACCCAACCGAGCACCTTCGCCCCGGGCGCCCACGCCCCCGTCCAGCCCCCCGGCCCGTCCGTCTGCGTCTTCGACCGTGGCCTCGATCAGTCAGAGCCGAGAACTTCCACACTTCGTGACCATCGCTCATCTCGCCAGCGTGCTCGACCTCGGCGGCAGGAGCATCCCGTCGAGCGCAACACGAGCGCTCATCGCTCACCATCGTCGGCCTCCCAGAAAGTGCCCTTGAGATGACGCCGGCGCCACTCATGCCACTTCGTGGCAGCTCCGCCAGCTCCGCCAGCCAATCGATGGTGGTCGCTTCGACACGCAGCAGGGGCACACCTCGTGCACCCCCACGACAGCGGCACCGGGGTCCAGGCAGAAGGCATCGTGGTCGATTCAGCAGCCGAGCGCGTAGCTCACGGCTGAGCAGACCTGGTTCATCGTCGTGTCATCGAGTTGTCCGATCCGACGGGTGAGTGACGTCTGCGTCACGGTGTGCAGCCCGTCGCAGTTCACGGCCGACTCTCGCTCGAGACCGATCGCCCGGTGATCGAGAGCGACCTCCGCGCCGATGCGGCGGATGCTCGTTGCGACTCCTTCCCGAGCTGCAGCCGAGACGTTGACGCCGAGCCGCCGAGCTTGATCGGCCAGCGACTCGTCAAGCGTGAACGTCGTCCGAATCGTCGTCATATCTCGGCGATGCCAGCAATAGGTGCTATCTGCTGTTGCTGTCGTTGGGTGCGAGTTCTTCGGGGGAGGGCTCGGGGCCGATGCCCGGACGTAGCCTCCCAACGACCACGCGCTCGTCGGATGCTGGCCGCGCAGCGCCGGCTGGGAGACACTGGGGGCGTTGGTCGATTCAGATCCCATCAGATCAGGGCCCGTAGCTCAGCGGTCAGAGCAGGGGACTCATAATCCCTCGGTCGCAGGTTCGATCCCTGCCGGGCCCACCACATTAAAGCAGTTCAGAGCCACTTTCCCGGTCCGAGATTCTCGAGCTTCTGTCCGTTTGACCCCCACGGTGACCCCCACGGTGACCCCACGGAGCACACCGTCCATCGCGGTGACGGCCTGGCGCTGGAGCTCATTCACGTGGCCGACGTACCGGTCCTTCGTGAAGCTGCGCGACGCGTGGCCGAGGATGTCGCTGATCGCCTCGAGCCGGGCGCCGGCCTCGATCGGGAGCAGGGCGCTCCGGAACCATCGAACGGGCGATCGGTTGGTACGACCGCAACGACAGGATCGAGCGCTCGGTCGCCGTCACGCCCGCCGTGGTCTCGCCGCCACCAGCGAGACGTTCGAGGCGGCGCGATCGACGCCGGCCACAGCCTCCTCCTCCCAGACCTCCACGCGCTCCTGATCTCGGCAGTCTGCGGTGGGATATTCGTCTGGTTTTCGCCATTGCTTTCCAGGTAGCGGCACTCGATGATGGCCTCATGATCGAACCGGCGAATTCGTAGCGGTCACACCGGAACGAATGTTGTTGGCACCCGAACGGTGCAGCAAAGACGACGGCTCTCTTGCCGCCGCCCTGGCCGCCGGGACCCGTCCAATCTGAATGAGAGGCTCTACCACATGAACCGCGCGCTCCTAGCCGAGCTACAACGTCGGCGTGTGTACCCGAGCATCACCCTGTTGATGAACACATCGCCGGGAGCCATGCTCAGCCAGGCCGAGATGGTGACTGCTCGTCGCCTGGCTGAGCATGCTGCACGCCGACTCGGCGGCCTCTCAGACGACCTACGAGCCACACTCGCCGGGAAGCTCAGCGACCTCATTGCCGACCAGATCACCGAGCGGTCATCACACGCGTTGGCATTGTGTGTGTCGCCCGACTATGTCGCGGCAGTACGACTTGGGCGCACGATCGAAGAGCGGGTCGTGATCGATGAAACCTTCGCCACACGCGATCTCGTTGCGGACCTCAACCGCACCGCGCTCTACCGCGTTGTCGCCGTCAGCGAGCGCAAGGTCCGCCTTCTGGTTGGTGACCGTGCTCAGCTCGTCGAAGAACGCACCGAAACCTGGCCGATGGTCCGGTCCGAAGAACAGGGCGAGGCGTTCTGGACGCGAGACGTCACTCAGTCGCTACGCGACGAGGACAATCGAAACCCGCTTCCTACGGTGATCGCAGGGGTTGTGCGGACCGTACGAAAGACCCTCGTACCCGAGCTGTGCAACACCGTTGGGTTCGTTCCCGGCAATCACGATCGGACCAGCTGGGCCGACCTCCACGACGCGGCATGGCCGCTGGTGTGCGACTGGCTGCGCGCTGATGGGAGCCGAGCCATCGAGGCGCTCGCCCGGGCCCGGTCGAGCGCCCGGTTCGCCGGCGGCATCGACGAGATCTGGCCTCTGGCCAACGAAGGTCGGGTCGAGACGCTCGTCGTCGAAGACGGCTACGCCGTCGCCGTCCGCATCGTCGACGGTCAGATTCAACGAGCCGACGACCGCGAAGCCCCCGACGTGATCGACGACATCATCGACGAGACGATCGAAGCCGTCCTCCTCCGCAGCGGCAAGGCCGTCATCGTCGCCGACGGTGAGCTCGAAACGCACGGCCGGATCGCAGCGGTCCTGCGCTATTGAGTCACGTCGGTCGTTTCACTGCCGCCGGTCCCGACGAGAAATGGGTCACCCACGCGACCTACCCGCGCACGCAAGTCCCGTATCCCATCAGTTCCTGTGGTGGAACAAACCGGACAGGACGCCTGCGCTCACGAAACCTTCGCTGCCGCTCGGGCCCGAAGGGTCGGCAACCTCGGAACACCCGAACACCCGGCCCGACCATCGAGACGATCACGGGCGACATCGAACGCGTGGTGGTTGCCGAGAACAAGCTCGGCCCGCCTGGCGACGCCGCGATCAACGCTCATACCGGCAGGCCCCGACCGGACCATCAAGGCACTCCTCTCGATCATCCGATCGTCGAGCCCCGCGGAGAGACCAACCTGTGCAAGATCGACGCCCAAGACATCACCGTCGCCCCGAACGCGTCATCGACGCGGGCACGTTTCCCAATGGAGCAATCACCGCCAGCCGCGATCGAAGGATGACGGGGACGGGCGCCAGCCCAGACGACCTGCTGGATCACCTCGCCGGCGGCCCTGACGACCTCGACGTCCCACACCCGAAGTGCACCGACATCGCGATTGGCTTCGCTCGGATCGACCCGGGCATGGCCATGAAACGGTCCGACTGGACCAACGCCGAGACACCGGTGCGACTCACCACGCGATGACCGCGTTGGTCGTCTTCGCTGGCGGACTCCTCACGCTCCTCGCTTCGGCCTTTCTCGTGGTGCGCGCGGCCTCGGACCTCGGCAAACGGCTCGGGCTCACGCCGATGGTGATCGGCCTCACCATCGTCGCCGCCGGCACGTCGGTCCCCGAGCTCGCTGTCGTGGGCCAGGCAATCGCCGCTGAAGACACCGAGCTGGCGGTCGGCAGCATCGTTGGATCCAATATCGCCAACATCTTGCTGGTGCTCGGCATCGCCGCAACCCTCGGCACCATCCACGTCGCATCACGAGTCGTTCGCACTGACATCCCCGTCATGATCGCCGCCTCGACGCTCCTCCTCATCCTGGCCATCGACGGCGTGCTCGGCCGGCTCGACAGCCTTGTGCTCTTCGCTGGACTGATCGGGTTCGTGACCTGGACGCTTCGCACCACGCAACGGAACCGACCCACCAAAATCGACGACGCCCGACCGCTGAAACCGGCGATGTCGATCCCACGTGCCGGAGCCGAACTCGTCGCAGGCCTCGCCTTGTCGGCCCTCGCAGCCCGCATGGTCGTCGGCGGCGCCGAGGACATCGCCGTATCCCTCGGTGTCCCCGAGCTCATCATCGGGCTCACCATCGTCGCGCTGGGAACCTCTGCACCTGAGATCGTCACCACGCTCGTCGCCGCCCGCCAAGGCCGCTACGACTTCGCCGTCGGCAACGCCGTGGGCTCGAACATCTTCAACATCCTGTTCGTGCTCGGCGCAACCGGTCTGGTCGCCCCATCCGGTATCACCGTGTCCGATGAGGTCCTACGGCTGGATCTTCCTATCCTGGTCGCTGTGGCTATTGCGTGCCTTCCAGTCGTCTCGTGGGATCATAAACTCAGCCGCTGGGAAGGCGCGATGTTCGTCGCCTACTACGGCGCATACGTGACGTTCCTCGTGCTCGACAGCACAGGCCACCGAGCCGCCGACCCGTTCGCGCTCGTCATGATCGCCTTCGTCCTTCCTCTCACGGTGATCACCCTTGCAACTGCCGTCTACCGCCAACGCCACCATCGTCGGCCCGACGGCCAAGGTGCGTCCACCGACTGAACCGCCAGATCCCCTTCGGGCCCCCGGGAGGAGTCACAGCGTTGATCGGGGCCACAGCGCATGACCGACCAGCGCAGCCGTAACGGTGTACCCGCAGACCCCTGTGTGTCAGGCTCAGGTGAGACAGTTCGTGTAGCGATCCATCCCTACAGGGCGAGACTGGATTCCTTGGAGCAATGACCTTGACGACTGCATCTCTGACCGCGCGCGCTCACTCTGTGGGTGTGTCCGATGGCGAGGATCCCGGGTCACGGTCGGCCTGGTAGCTACGAGGGTTTCGGGCGTGGCTTGTTGCCAGATTTCGGAGGAGCGGCTGCGCTGTGAGCAGCCGGTTCGGTTGGTCCTGTGAGGCGGCGGGTCCGGACGGCGAGCTCGAGGATGAAGCGGCCTTCGGGGTCCAGGAGTGAGTGCCCGGTGAGCTGGGCGATGCGTTCGAGCCGGTACACCACGGCGCGGGGGCTGAGGTAAAGGGCACGGGCGGTGGCCGACACATTCCCGGATGCGGCGATGTGGGCTTCGATGGTCTCGATGAGGCGCTCCGCCCCGCCGCGGGCCCGATGGAGAGGCCCAAGGACGGCGCTGACCAGCTCGGTGCCGAGCCCGGGGTCGGCAACGAGCATCCGGTAGGGCAGGAGGTCCTCGAAGTGCGCGACCGGGCCGGCGACTGCCAGCCGGTCGGCCAGCTGGAGGGACTGGCGGGCTTCGCCGTAGGAGCGGACCAGCCCACCCGGCCCTCCAGCTGGCCGACCAACCCCGAGCCGCCACGGGCCCTCGCCAGTGTCTTCCAACGCTCGAGCCAGGACGACGGTGAAATCTCGGCCGCCTTCGGGGAACACGCAGACCAGCTGGCCTTCTTTGGTGGCGACCACCACGTCGCGTCCCCCGAAGGTGGCGAGCACCTGAGCTTCGAGCTGTCCATGGACCGGGCCGGTGTCCACCAGCCGCCTATGCGTTCTGGCCACGGCGACGATATATCTTCCGGCGAGGTTGAACCCGAAGCGGGCGGCCCGGTCCTGGAGGAGACCCGGCTCGGCGGTTCCCGACAGCAAATCATCGACGAACTCGCGACGCTGCGACTCCTCGAAGCGCACCATGCGGCGTTGGGACCGTTCGTTGCCCTCGGCGATCGCCGCGGCGGCGTCGTCAGCGGCTCGGAACAGCGTGGCCGCCACCGTGGCCACCGCTTTCGGACGTGACTCGGGCGTGCGGGCTTCAATGTCGGCCCACAGCCGCCACGTCGCGCTCAGGTAGAGGTCGAGCACTGCCGACAGGGCGATGCCCTTTTCGGCGGAGTCCTCACCCTGGCTGCGGCAGGTGTCGAGCTCGGCCCGCGACAGCCGCCGACCCGTCTGGGCCGCGTCGATCACGGCGAGGAGGTACTCGCCGACCAGCCCGGTCTCGAGACCGGCGTCGCGAGCGGCTCGAGCTGCGACTCGCGCGGCCCTGGGCGCCGACGGACCGACGAGGGCCTCGATCTCGGAGCGGGCCGCCGCCCCCGAGCGGCTGATGGATCGTGCTGTCATTTCAAGCAGTCTGCCGGATTCTGGAAGCGAGCGCCACCGGGAGCTGCGGATCTCCGGCACAGCGAGGCAGTTCGAGGCAGAAGGGACGCCATCCTCTCGATCTCGGAAGAGTAAGATGTCGAAACTCTTCGGATCTTCCCCATTACCTTCCGAGTAGGGGATGCGGGATCATGGACCGCATGAACGACTGACCTACGACTCGACCCCCGGGCTGCACGACGCAGCGAACCTGGCCTTCAGCCTCGGGCCCTGCGCTCCCGGAAGCCTCGCTCGCCGGGAGGCTGAGCGACCTGAGCGAGTTGTCACCCCTCAATCCAGCATGACGATGGCTACATGGGTAGCCGGAAGAAAAGGAGACATCAACATGTCAGTGTCACTCAGCAAGGGCGGAAATGTTTCTCTGTCAAAAGAAGTTCCAGGCCTTTCCAAGATCCGAGTGGGCCTAGGCTGGGATGTACGGGCAACAGACGGAGCGCAGTTCGATCTGGACGGGAGTGTATTTCTTGTCACTGGGCAAGGAAAAGTGCGCAGCGATGCCGACTTCATCTTCTACAACAACTTGCGGTCTACAGACGGCGCAGTGGAGCACACCGGCGATAGCCGCACGGGTGAAGGCGACGGCGACGACGAGGCTATCAAGGTGAATCTCGGCACGCTGGCTGCTGACATCGACAAGATTGTGGTTGCGGTGACCGTCGATCAAGCCGAAACGCGGAGCCAGAACTTCGGTCAAGTCGGCAACGCTTTCATCCGTATCGTGAACGACGACAACGACGGCGAGATCGCGCGATACGACCTGTCGGAGGACGCCAGTACCGAGACAGCGATGGTCTTTGGCGAGATCTACCGCAGCGGTGCCGAGTGGAAGTTCCGAGCAGTGGGCCAGGGTTTCGTTGGGGGACTCGGTCCGCTAGCGCAGAGCCTGGGGGTTGGCGTCTGACGGGAGTCCAGATCGCCCGCGCTGCATTGTCGTGAGGTGTCGATGATGTCCGGAGACCTGTACCGCTCTCGTGGAGCGTGGAGGTTTCCGGACCTGGGCGATGGCATTCAGGGTGGCATCGAAGAATTGGCGCAGATCTTCAGCGTCGACCTGTAGGACCGAGCGCTGCGCGGTGGGCAGCCCGAGCACCGGAGACAGCATTGACCATCGAGACGTCCACGACCGACGTCGTCCACGGCCTGTCGCACGCCGAGGTCGACGAAAGCCGCCGCATCCATGGTGCGAACACCTTCAGCGAGCTGCCCCAGAAGACGATCTGGGACTTCGTGAAGGAAGCCGCCGGAGACCCGGTGCTGCGGATCCTGATCCTGTGTGCTGTGGTCTCGGTGGCTTTGGGCGCGTACACCGGCCACTACATCGAGGGTGTGGCGATCACCGCAGCGGTGATCATCGTGACGCTCGTCGGCACGCTGAACCAGGTGCGGGCCCGGAACGAATACACCGCGCTCGACGCCATCGCCCAGCGCGAGAAGGTGCGTGTCATCCGCAACGGGCAGGTCGAGGAGGTCGACAGCGAGGAGCTCGTCGTCGGCGACGTCGTCGAGCTCAACACGGGCGACATCGTTCCGGCCGACATGCGCTTCGCCCGGGGCAACGACCTCCTGGTCAACGAGGCCCACATCACCGGCGAGCCAGATACCACCAAGGAGCTAGGCGAGCATCTGTATGGCTCGTCGCGCATCCTGGACGGTTCGGGCCGCGGTGTGGTCCTCACCGTCGGCGATGGCACCACCTTCGGCAAGATCCGTCAGGAGATCGCCCAGAAGGACAAGACGACACCATTGCAGGAACGGTTGGCCAAGCTGGCCGTGAAGATCGGTATGGGCGGCAAGTGGGCGGCGATCGTCACCTTCGTTGCTCTCATCATCTCGGGTTTTGCCCGCAACGAAGTCGACCTCGAATGGTCGAAGGACTTCGTCACGTTCATCATCGACGCCATCACCATCGCCATCACGATCGTCGTCGTTGCTGTGCCCGAAGGTCTTCCGCTGGCCGTCACGCTCTCGCTGGCGCTCACGACCCGCAAGATGGCCGCTGAACAGGCGCTCGTACGCGAGCTCTCGGCCTGCGAGACGATGGGGGCAGCGACGATCGTCTGCACCGACAAGACCGGCACACTCACCGCAGGGCACATGACCTTGCATTCGGCGGAGTTCGCCGGTATCGGCTGGACCATCGACGAGCTCGAGACCGTCGCCGATCACGCCGACGCCGGAGCTCCCTTCGCCGCGCTGGCACGCGCCATCTCGATCAACAGCTCGGCCGATCTCCTCGAACGCGAAGGCCAGACTGTCGTTGCCGGTAACAGCACCGAGGGTGCTCTGCTGCGCTGGATCGTGAGCCAGGGCGTCGACTACCGCGAGATCCGCGACAGCGCCGATGTCACCATCCGGCGTGAGTTCAACAGCACCCGCAAGCACATGCTGACAGCCGTCCGGGCCCCCGGAAGTGACGGTGAGCTCACCGTGTACATGAAGGGTGCCCCTGAGATCGTGCTCGGTCACTGCACGTCCAGCCTGGCTGCCCACGGTCAGGACCACCTCATGACCGACGAGACCGAGGAACGCATCCTGGAGACGGTGCGCGACGCCGCCCGGCGGGGATACCGGACCCTGGGTCTGGCCTCGGCAGTCCGGCCGGGGTCCACCGCCCCCGATGACATCGACGCCGAGATGCGCTTCGACGCGCTGCTGATCATCGCCGACCCTCTCCGGGCGGAGGTTCCCGACGCTGTCGCCCGCTGCCGCAAAGCCGGCGTACGAGTGATGATGATCACTGGCGACATCCGTGAGACCGCCACCGAGATCGGTCGGCGCTCGATGATCGTCTCCGAGGGCGACATCGTCCTCGAGGGGGCCGAGTTCCGGGACATGCCTGACATCGAAGTGCTCGCGCAGCTGCCACGGATCACCGCGCTGGCCCGGGCCCTGCCCGACGACAAGAAGCGGATGGTCGAGCTGCTCCAGAGCCAGGGCGAGGTTGTCGCCGTCACTGGTGACGGGGTGAACGACGCTCCTGCGCTCGTCACCGCCGATGTCGGGTTCTCGATGGGCTCCGGATCGAAGGTCGCCCGTGAGGCCAGCGACATCGTGATCGTCGACGACAACTTCGTGACGATGGTCCGGGCGATCCGGTGGGGACGCAGCGTCTTCGAGAACATCCGGAAGTTCCTGCAGTTCCAGCTCACGATCAACGTGGTCGCCCTCACGACGGCGTTCATGGCCGCGGTACTCGGCTACGGCACCCCGCTGACGGCGGTGCAGCTCCTGTGGGTCAACCTCATCATGGACTCGCTGGCTGCCCTGGCACTGGCATTGGAACCCCCCACCGACGAGCTCTTCGACCAGCCCCCGCATGGTCGGGCCGAGCCGCTCATCTCCAAGTCGATGTGGACGAGCATCCTCAGCATGGGCATCTACCAGATCGCCGTGCTGGCGATCGTGCTCACGACCGGGCTCGTCGTCGACAAGAACGTGTTCGAGGTCGACGACGCCAACGATCTGTACCGGAACACGGTCGTGTTCAACACGTTCGTGTGGCTGCAGATCTTCAACTGGTTCAACTGCCGGTCGGTACGATTCCATCGCAACCCGTTCAAGGGCGTGTTCAAGAGCACGACGTTCCTGAGCATGGTCGGCATCGTGATCGTGCTGCAGATCCTCATCGTGGAGTTCGGCGGCGACGTCTTCTCGACCGACGGGCTGACCGCCGGCGACTTCTTCAAGTGCATCCTGGTCGGCGCCACGGTGCTGCCCGTCTCCTGGGCCGTGAGGGCCTGGGGCCGCTCGCAGAACGCCGACAACCACGCCGCCTAGCCCACGCCTAGCCCGCTCGGCTTGGCCAACCCCACCCAGCTTCTTTGTGTCCAGCGCCGCGCATGGAGCGGTTCTGGACACAAAGAACGGTGGGGGGCGGGCGGCGCGCTCCCGTAGGCGGCCGTCATCCGGCGACGATGACGCGGGCGCGGGCGTCGGGCGGGGTCAACGCGACAATTGGTGTATCTCGCCTCCAATGGTGCAGATGTGCCGCTCGACCGGCGACGCCGGTTTACTCGCCGTCTGTGGCGGAAATTGTCCCCTCGTCGATGCACCGGCATCGCATGTGGCCGCGTACCGGCCGTAACGACGTCGCCACCGGGATACGGCTGGGTTCCACCATCACCATCCCCGACGACGAGCGCGGCTTGATATCGCTGGCGCTCGACGGCAGCCGTCTGGCGGTCGGAGGAGGGCTCTGCGACGGGCATCAAGATCTGGGACCTCGACCCGCAACACTGGATCGATGGAGCCTGCAGGATGGCCGGGCGCAATCTCACGATCGACGAGTGGGAGACCAACATCGGCGATCTCGCCGAGTACCAACCCACGTGTCCGACGCTTCGGCCATCGAAGGAGCGACGGCCATCGCGCCGGCGGGGCTTGGCGACCGTCCCGGCCTTGCCGGTCGAGTGGTATACTCATCATACTGTGAATCGCCAGAGGCTTTCCGCCACCGTCGAGGCCGAGGTGCTCGCCTCCGTCAGGGCCCGCGTCGGTCCTCGTGGGCTCAGCGACTTCGTCAATAGGGCATTGAGGCACGAGCTCGAACGTGCCCAGCTCGCCGAGCTCGTCGCAGCGCTCCACGACGAGCTCGGACCGCCCACCCAAGACGAGCTCACCTGGGCCAGCGCGGTGCTGGCGCAACCCGCTCGTCGCCGCCGTGGCGCAGCGTAAAGCCCCGGCACCGCCAGCGACGACGGTGGTGCTCGACTCCGAGGCCCTGTCCTCGATCATCCATCAGGGCGAGCGAGGGATCAGTCGCCGTCGCGCCTCCGCGATCTTGACCATGGCCTTGGCCGCAGGGTCCCGTGTCATCGTTCCGGCCCCGATCCTGGCCGAGGTCGGACGCAGCCGTGACCGCCGCCGGGCCGTGGACGTCGCCATCGCCAAGCTGGCCGTGATCGCGACCGACCGGGCCATCGCCCAACGAGCCGGCCTGCTGCTCGGCCGAGCTCGCCTCGGATCGCAAGCAGCCGTCGATGCCTTCGTCGTCGCGACCGCAGCCCAGCACCATCCGGCGGTTATCGTGACGGGACATCTAGATGACCTTGGAGTCCTCGCGTCTGGACTGGCCAACCTGCACGTGCAACCCTTGGCCGGCTGACGTAGGAACGGCTCCGCGGCAGGCAGACGCGCACCGGGGGTTCGGGGGGCGAGCTACGTCAGCGAGGGGTCGACGAGCGCTCGGGCGTCATCAGGACAGGCGGGGTTCCAGTGCAGCGTCGAGCCGTCCCGCAGGCCCGAGAACACGGCGACGTGGACGGGACCCGTCCCCACGGGTAGGACCCAGCCGTCGCCGGTCTCGTAGAGCCCGTTGGTGACCTTCTTGCGCTGTGCAGCCGGATCGTCGGGTCCGTCGGGTGCGGCATCGGACCGCCAGCACACCAGGGCCTCGGTCACCCCGACCGGCCAGCGCCAGCGCAGCCGCCCGTCGGCGCCCGCCTGCACGCCGGTGACGGGCGCCGCGAGCTGCGGCCCGGGCGCCGTGGGCCCCACGTTCGGCTCGTCCGGCTCGTTCGGCGCCGTCGGCGGCGGCGTGGGCGCCGCCGTGGGTGCGGGCTCGGCCGGCGGCGCACTTGTGGGCGTGGGCGTGGGCTCGGCGGAGCGGGCGGGGGTCGACGATGCCCCGTCGCGGCGGGCCACGACCAGGTAGACCGTCCCGGGCGCCGGGAGACCGTCGACTATCTGGCAGCTCGTGGTCCGACCCAGGATGCGGGTCGTCCCGACGGTCGACTCGGCGACGATCCGGTATTCGACGCCGGGCGTCGGCGATGCGGTCCACGTGACGACGGCGCCGTCGGCGCCGGGCTGGGCCACAACGCGGCTGGGCGGCTCGGGCGGGGGCCCGGCAGAGAGCTCGTCGATCAACCGGGTGGCTCGTCGCTCGTCGAGGCCGAAATGGTCGACGGCCCGGGCGAGGAGCCGACGACGGGCCTCGGGGGTCAAACGGTCGTCGAGGAGGATCGCCGCCGCGACCTCGGGCCGCAGGCGGTCGCGCACCTCGTCGGCCACGGCATCCATGTACAGGTCGCGGTCGCCGCGCAGCACCAGCGCGTCGACCAGCGCCAGCAGATCGTCGATCGTGGCCCGCGAGCGATCGGCCCGGCGCTCGCGGTTGCGGCCCTTCAGCGCAGCGACCGCCTCCTCGACCGCGGCGCGGGGCGCGTCGACCCGGAGGCCCAGCAGCTCGAACAGCGTGGAGAACTCGTCCTCGTTGGGCAGGAGCTGGTGGAGCTCCTCGAGCAGTGAGCGCACCTGGCGGGCCCCGGCGACGGGGTCGATGGCCACAGCCGGGGGCTCGACCGTCGGCCCCGACGGCGGGTCGGGAGCCGGGCTGCCAGCCGGGTCGGCGGGAGTGCCCGTGCCGCGTCCAGCCCCGGCCCCGGCCCGCGCCAGCTCGGTGATGCGCCCGTCGAGGTCGGCGTCACTCAGGTCGTACTGCGCGGCCACCTCGCGGAGCTTGGTCAGCTTGTCGGGCGGGATGGCCCGGCCGTGGCGTTCCAGCAGACCGCTGATGACCGGGTCGAGGATCTCGAAACGCCGCTCACGACGTCGCTTGCGTTGCGCCGCAACCTCGGCCCGCAGACGGCCCCGGGCACCGGGATCGAGGAGCTGTTGGCGCCAGTCGTCGCGTTGCTTGAGGAGCGCGGTGACGAGTGCCCGGTACTTGGGGTTGTCACGATCCTTTTGCCAGAGACCCGAGATCTCGTCGATGCGGGCGGCGATCACCGGCTCCGATTCGACCTCGGCGGGAAGCACGAACGCCTCCCAGGGATCGGTGGCGTCGATGCCCCCTCGGGCCAAGACGGCAGCCAGAACCTCGCGTCGGTACCGGTCGAGATCGATGGCCGGCAGGGGGGTGAACGGCGTCGGGGTGTGTGCCATGGTTGCGTTCTCAGGCCGTTCTCAGGATGGCTGTCGCCGCATGCGGCCGATCTCGGCCCGCTCGATCGCGGCGATGCGATCGTCCCGGGCGGTGGCGGTCTCCACCTGCAGCCGCAGGGGTTCGTCGACGCCGACGTGACTGGCGGTGACCTGGAGGATGCCGTCGTAGTCCATGAACAGGGTCACCGAAACGCTCGTGCCCGCGGGGTATCCGGGAGGGATGCCGTCGATGTAACCCTCGGCGAGCACGTTGTTGTCGTCGAGGATCCTCGACTCCAGACCGCCAGCCTGTTCGACGACCGCCAAGCGGATCTGGGGCTGGTCGTCGACGACCGTCCCGAAGCTCTCGCTGATCTTCACGGGCAACCGTTCGTTGCGGTGCGTGAGGAAATGGGCATACCGCTCGCCGGTCTCGTCGAGCGCAACCACGCCGAAGGCCCGTGACAGCACGTTGTTGACCTGCACCGAGACCAGCCGCGCCACCTCGTCGGTCGTCATGGCGTGGCGGGGAGCCACGACGGCGACGGCGGCGTCGAAGTCACGAGGTGCCGCGTCGGCGACCTGATCGAACTCGTCGATACGCCGTTGCGCCAGCAGCTCCTGGCGGACCTCGCGTTCGAGTCCCTTCTTCTGGCCGTAGAGGGCGGCACCCTTGGCGACCACGAGGTCGGGATCGGTGAGGACGGGTGCGAACTGGAATTCGGACCGTAAACGACTGGCGACCTGCGGCATGCGTGACGAACCGCCCACGAGCAGCACACGGTCGATCGTGTACACGCCTCGGGCTCGCGCGTGGTGCAGTGCCGAGTGCGTGAGGTCGATCGTGCGGGCCATGAGGGTGTCGGTGAGACGATCGAAGTCGGCGCGGGTGACGGTCGTTGTCGTGCGTCGTCCGGCGTGCTCGAGGTCGACCGTCACCGTGTCGGCGTTCGACAGCTCCCGCTTGGCGGCCTCGGCGGCGAGAAAGAAGGCCTGGGTCGCCGACGAGTCGTCGAACGGGTCTTCGATCCCGGCATGCTCGGCCACGAAGCGCCGAGCCAGCTCGACGGCCAACTTCTCGTCCCAGTCGGCGCCGCCGAGCTCGTGATCGCCGTCGGTGGCCAACACGTTGATGACCCCGCCGGCCAGCTCGATGATCGTGATGTCGAACGTCCCGCCGCCCAGGTCGTACACGAGCACGGTCTGGCGGGTGCCGCCGCGCACGACCGCATCGGACTCGAGCAGCCCGTGGGCGATGGCCGCGGCCGTGGGCTCGTTGATGATGTCGACGACGGTGAGCCCGGCGAACTCGCCCGCGCGCTTGGTGGCTCGCCGTTCCTCGTCGCCGAAGTAGGCCGGGACGGTGATGATGACCTCCTGCACGGTCTCCCCGGCGATGAACGAGGCGTCGGTCGCCAGCGAACGCAGGATGAGCGACGAGACCTGCGGGGCGGTCCAGCCACGACCGTGGGCCACGTAGCGCCATTCCGGCTCGCCCATGCGCCGCTTGACGAGCGAGCACACGTTGTGGGGATCGGAGCGCTGCTCCCGGGCGGCCGAGGTGCCGGTCACGTAGTCGTCGGGGCCGGTGAAGCGCACCACCGACGGGACGGTGGTCTCGCCGTCGAGGTTGGCCAGCACCTCGGGCCGGCCATCGGCCCCGACCCGGGCGATGCACGAGTAGGTGGTTCCGAGGTCGATCCCGAAGACGGTAGGCACGACCCGATGCTAGATGAGTGGATCAGGGTGGCGATCCCTCCTCCGGACCCCCGTCGTTCTTTGCGTCCCCGGTCATCGCAGTGGCGGTGCTGGACACAAAGAACGGGGTCGGGGCATCGGCGCCGCCGTCGGCGCCGACACGAAGAGGAGCTCACGCTCGCGTCGCGTCACTCCGGTCGATCGCCCGGTCGTCGGTTCCCAGGTACGACGCCACGACGGCGGGGTCGTGGCGGATGACGTCGGGGGTGCCCTCGGCGATCACCGTCCCGGCTTCGAGGCAGTAGACACGGTCGCTGATCGCCATGATCAGCGGCATGTCGTGCTCGATCACGAGCACGGCCGCGTCGAGCTCGCGTTGGATGCGCTTGATGAGCGGCCCGAACGCCTCGGTCTCGCGTTGCGCGATCCCGCCGGTGGGCTCGTCGAGCAACAGCACCCGGGCGTCGACGGCGAGGAGGCTGCCGAGCTCCACGATGCGCCGCGTCCCCGTCGAGAGGTTGGCGATGTAGTGGTCGGCGTAGCGTCCGAGCCCGAGATAGTTCACGAGCTCGTCGGCCTCGGCCCGCTTGCGGCGTTCCGCACGTGGCGATGGTGGCAGCCCGGTCATGGAGGGCACGAGCAGTGATCGCTCCCGCGCTTCGAGTGCCACCATGATCGATTCCCGCACGGTGAGGTCGGGATAGAGGCGGGCGGATTGGAAGCCACGCCCGAGACCCTCGGCGTGGCGACGAGCAGCCGACATCGACGACACGTCGGTTCCCAGCACCTCGATGTGCCCGGTCGAGCGCACGAACCCGCTGATGGCGTTCAACAGGGTCGACTTGCCGGCACCGTTCGTGCCGATGAGCCCCACGAGCTCTCCCCGCTGAACCTGCAACGACACCGAGGACACCGCGACGTTGCCGCCGAAACGCACCGTCACGTCCCGAACGTCGAGCGCGGGTCCCGAGGTGGAGACGCCCGCAGCCGCGATCGGTCGCGCCGGCCGCGTGGGAACGGGCCGGGCGACGGCGGCGACACCCGTGGTCGACACCTCGGGGAGGCGTCGCTGGGCGTGGTCGAACGCCAGGTCCCGGAGCTTGTAGACGACCTGCAACAGCCCGCCCGGGAAGTACATGAGCAGGAGCAGCAAGCCGATGTCGCTGGTGAGCAGACGCACCAGATCGTCGAGCTCTTGCGGGATGATCTCGGGCAGGCCCCGTACCCAGAGGGTGCCCAGCATCGGACCGGCGACGGTGCCGAGCCCGCCGATGATCGCGGTGGCCACAACGTCGAGCGACTCGCGGGCTTGGAACAGGCTCGTCGGTTGCAGCGACGGTTGCAGCGTCACGAAGAGACCGCCAGCGAACGCCGCGATTCCTCCGGAGAGCGCGAACGCCGTCAACTTCATCCGGGTCGGCGACACGGTGGACGCTGCGGCCATGTCCTCGTTCTCGCGGACGGCGATCATCGACCGACCCGATCCGGTGCGGCGGAGGCGACCGACCATGACGGCTGCGACACCCAGGGCGACGAGACACAGGTAGTAGTAGGCCCGGCGTGACTCGTTGAAGTCGATCTCGATCGGTCCCCAGTCGACGACGGGCTTGGCCGGGGGGCGTGGTGAAGACGTCCCGCCGGTGAAGAAATCCTGGATGAACAGCCAGCTCGCCGCGGCCACGGCGAACGCCAGCGTGGTGACCGCCAGGAACAGGCCCTTGACCCGCAGGGCCGGCAGTCCCACCAGGACGGCCATCACGATCCCGACCGCGGTGCCTCCCAGGAGGGCAAGCAGCCATGGGAGCTCGACGTCGGCGTCGAAGAGGTTGAACGGCATCGGGATGTCGTGACCGGCGGTGAGCGCCAGCGTGGTGAGACCGCCCACGCCCACGAGCGCGAACTGGCCGAGCGAGAGCTGGCCGGCCCACCCGGTGAGCACCGTGACCGACAACGTGACCATCGACCAGACGAGGATGTTCGTCCAGATGAACGTCCCGCTCGGCGACGTGACCAGGAGGGGCAGCAGGGCGAAGAACCCGAACAACACGACGAACCCGATGGTCGAGAGGTGCGCGACCCACCACACGCTGCGGAGTCGCTCGGGCACCGGTCGGGTGCGCGGCGACAACGACCACGAGTCGTCGATGCGGGACCGGCCCGAGTACAAGACCACGACGAGCACGGCCCCGAAGAGATACAGGTCGATGATCGAGCGATTGGACGACTCGACGTTCGACCGTACGACCTGTTCGATCGCGCCGACAGCGAGCCCGGCGGCCAGCGCCCGCGGCAACGACCGCATCCGGGCCAACAACGACACGGCAAGCACCCGCAGGAGCAACGGTTCCGCGATCGCTGCCGTCCCGGCTTGCGCCGCGTTGATCCCCTGGAGCGGGGCGATGAGGATCGCCGTCGTGGCCGCCAGCGCACCGGAGATCGTCCACACGATCGTCGAGGTCCGTCGAGGGCTGGTACCGAACACCCGGGCCGTGTCGGGGTTGCTGGCCGAGGCACGCACCGCCAGGCCGAAGCGGGTGCGGGTCATGAACAGGGCCAACGCCGCGATGAGCGTCGGTACCACCAGGACCACGACCAGCTCACGCGACAGGATGCGCAGATCGTCGGTGGGTTCCCAGATCACGTCGAAGGGCAACGGGATCGAACCGCCCGTCACGACCTTGGGCAGGCTGATCTTGGAGAACACCAGCACCTGGCTCATGCCGATCGTCGCGATCAGCAACACGAGGCGGGGAGCGTCGAAGAGGCGCCTGATCACCACCAACTCGGTGACCATCCCGATGGCCGCCCCGGCCAGCACCGAGAGCCCGAACGCGAACCACCAGTTCACGTCGTAGTTGACGACGAGCATCACGAAGAGGGCCACGCAGAACGCGCCGGTCTCGCCGTGGGCGAAGTTCAACACCCCGGTCGAGCGGTACACGAGGATGAACCCGGCTGCGAACGCGGCATAGGTCAACCCGGTGACGAGGCCGATGACGACGTCCTGCTGGCTGATCGCCGCGCCGAACAGCTCGATCATCCGCCTTCGCCCCCGAGGAACACCGCCCGGGCGAGATCGTCACGCTCGAGGAGCTCGCGGGCCGGACCCTCGAACCGGACTCGGCCCTTCTCCATGAACACCGCTCGATCGGCGATCGAGAGCGCGACGTTCAGCGACTGCTCGACGATGATCATGGTCTGGCCCTTGGCCTTCAACCGCTCGATGACCCTCAGGAGCTCCTGCACCACGAGCGGGGCCAGGCCCAGGCTCAACTCGTCGATGAGCAGGATCTCGGGACGGTGCATCAGGGCCATCGCCAACGCCAGCATCTGTTGCTGGCCACCCGAGAGGTCGCCGGCCCGCTCACCGAGCCGATCGGCGAGCACGGGGAACGTCCCGAGCGCTTCGGCGATCCGCTCGTCGACCTCGGCCCGGCTGAGATCGGCCGCCAGCAACGAGGCTCGCAGGTTCTCGGCGATCGTGAGCTCGGCGAAGATGCCGTTGCCGCCACGGAGTTGGACGATCCCCGCCGCGAAGCGCAGCTCGGCCTCGACGTAGGTGATCGTCCGCCCGCGGAGTCGCACAACGCCGCGATCGGGGATCCCCAGGCCCGACACGGCGCGCAGGAGGGTCGACTTGCCGGCGCCGTTCGTGCCGAGCAGGGCCAGCACCTCGCCCTCGCGAACGTCGATCGCCACGTCGAAGAGCACCTGCACCGGCCCGTAGCTGTAGTCGAGGTTGCGCACCTGCAGCACGGGAACGTCGTCGGGCTGTTCGCGGATGCGCTGCATCTCTTCCTGCTCCTCCAGGAGCTCGGCGACCGCGAGCGATATGTCGGCCCTGATGAAGCGGGCCCCGTACACGATGAGCAGCCCGGCGATGAGGGCCGCAGCCGGTCCGACGACGGTCATCGCCGTTCGCTCGCCGTACGCGTCGGACACCTGGCCGACGAGGAGGCCCCCGAGGAATCCGCCCATCAGGAACACGAACACGGGGAGGAGCGCGAAGGCCTGGGCTCGGATTCGATACGGGGCGACGGCAGAGATGATCGCAGGCGCGGCGATGAACGACGCCGAGATGCACGCTTGGGCCAGGCCGAGGAACACAACGAGCGGAGCGATCGGCTCGAGCCGTAGCCCGATCAGGTAGAGCACGCCCGCGCTGATGACGAGGATGCCGGCGAGTCGCATGACGGCCGACGGATCGCGCCGGAAGCGGGCGTCGAACACCCTCCCGGCGACAGGGAGCACGAGCAACGACATCAGCCAGAGGAGCGACTCGATGATGCCGCGATCGATCGCCTCGTATCCGTAGTGGTCCTCGAGGAGCAGGTTGAACTGGACGGGAATGGCGATCAGGGCGAAGCCGAGGACGCCGACGCCGACACAGAGGTAATAAAAGGTCCGCACCTTCTTGAGACGGGCGAAGGCCGTCCCGATCGAGACCGGAAGCTCCTCGGCCCGGTCGAGCGTGTGCCCGAACACCGCCTCCTGCTCGAAGCGACCACGCGGTGGCTCGCGCAGGATCAACGCGACGAAGGCCATGATGACCGGAGGGATCGCCAGCGCGTAGAAGGCCCATCGCCAGCCTTCGTCGCCGCCGGCGGCGGTTGCGATGCCGGCGACGATCAGCGGCCCGGTGAGATGCGCAAGTGGTCGGCCCATGTTCTCGAGGGCGAACACCCGGCTGCGGGCCTCGATCGGGTACGTGTCGGCGAGCAGTGAGCTCGACACGGGGATCCGATGGGCCAGACCGAGACCCACGAAGGCGTTGGCCACGAAGAGCTGGAAGGCGTTGGCCACCGTCCCGCACAGGAACATGAACACGGCCCAGAACAGCGCCGCGACCGGGATGATGGCCACCCGCTTGACCCGATCGGCCAACGCAGCCATGGGCACGGCGCCGAGCACCAGGGTGACGCCACCGAATCCCAGGACGCCGAGCAGCGTGGTGTCGCTCACGCCGAGCGTGTCCTGGATGTCGGGAGCAAGGACGCGGATCGTGCGCGGGAGCTCGTCGACGAAGTGGAGGAGGAGCATGACGATGACCATGCCTGGACCGCCGGTGCGCAAGGCGGCCCGCAGCGACATGGGAGCGGCGCCCACGCCGGGAAGCAGATCGTCGGGGAGCACCACGGCCGCCGAACGCGCGTCCTCCTCGGCCTGGCGTCGCGCCTCTTCGTCCAGGACCGCTGCAGCCAGCGCCCCGGGATCGTCGTGATCGAGCGCCACTTCGCCCCCCTCGTCGTGGGAGCGTGACCATAGCCCGAGAGACTCGGACCGAGTGGGGAACCGGCGTGATCCTGAGGGTCCGCGGCCGCGTGGCGTGCCGTTGGTGGGCGACGTCGTGGAGATGCGGGAGCGGGCTGGGGTCGGGGAGCTCGAGGAACGGGTCTCTGTGCGGCTCAGCCGGTGAGCACCACGTAGGCGAGGCTGCCGACCGCAGCCACTCCGAGCGTGACGCCGAGCGTGTAGGCCCGCTCGACGGAGGTACGACCGTGGAGGAGCCAGATCAGCGCCGCGGCCGCGAGCGCGGTCAACAGGATCGCGGTGCTCACGAGGTCGTCGGGCCGAGCGGTCGATCGTGGCGTGCGGGAAGTGCGCCGGGTCAGAGACGCATCACCGAGGAGGCGGCTAGTGTCCCGCCGAGGGGCCGATTGCCGGTCCATCAGGGGGAGAGATCGACATGGGTCGCTGGTCACGCCGTGCTGCTGTTGTCCTCATCACGATGTCTCTCATGGCGACTGCGTGCGCCGACGACGACGACGACGACGCTCAGGAGCCGACTGAAACGAGCCAGGCGTCTACCGCGCCGACAACCCCCGAGACCACGGCCGGCTCCGACGCTCCGGCCACGACGACAGCGGCGACCGTCACTGACACGACGGTCGCTCCCCTCGGTGAGGGGGTCTTCGACGATCCGCGCGGAGGGATCCTGGCCGAGTTCCAGACGACCTTCGACCGCACCCACCCGTTCCAGTCGCTCGAGTCGTTCTGTGTCGCTCACGATCCGGCAGCCGAGTTGACCGACACCGACGACGGGATCACGGCCGAGGCGATCACGTTGGTCCACCTGCGTTCCCGGCTCGAGCAGCTCGAGGGCATCGGCTTCGCCGTGCCCGTGGGTGACACGGTCGACATGTTCCAGGCGTTCGTAGAAGCCATCAACGACTGTGGTGGCATCCGGGGCCGTCAGATCGACCTGAAGCTCGTCGAGGTCGACGCTCTGGGCGGCGGCGGGGCCGACATCGACGCCCTGCGCAACGCTGCGTGCATCGAGGCGACCGAAGACAGCCCGGGTGTGATCGTCATGAACTCCACGGGTTTCCAGGGCTCGGCCAACCTGTGCCTGGTCGAAGAAGCTGGGGTCGCGTTCATCTCCACGCAGGGCCAGTCCGAGGAGTACATGGCCCGTGGTGAGGACCGTCTGGTCTCGTTGTCGCCGACCCAGGAGGAGAGCCTGCGCTTCGTGGCGCAGGACCTCATCGAGTCGGGCGCCCTCGAGGATCAGGTCATCGGCGTGGTTCAGCCCGACACGCCGGGGATCCCGGAGGCCGTCCAGGGAGGTCTCGTGGACGTGCTCGAGGATGCCGGCCTCGAGGTGGCGGTGTACGACACGCTCGGCTGCGCCGGGTCGTCCACGTGCACCGAAGGATTGCAGGACTCGGTGTCGAACATGCTCGACGCCGGTGTCACCGCGGTGTTCAACACCCTGAACGTGATCAGCTGGCCGCAGTACCTCAACGAGCTTCTGGCTCAGGGTGCGACACCGGGATCGATCCAGTTCTATGCCTCCGACGTCAACTCGCAGGCCGGCGAGCTGGTGTCGAGCAAGATCCTCACCTTCGGGGGCGAGGCCGCCGGCGAGCTCTACAACGGTGCCGTCATCGTCGACGACGCCGACACGGGGGGCTACCGCATCGACGGCTTCGACGAGTTGCCGTTCGAGGCGATGTGCCACGACACCTACGACCAGTACAGCGCGGGAGGCAACAGCCACACGCCGGAATCGCAGGCTGAGACCGGCGCATGGGGCATGACGCTCACGGTGTGCGCCGAGGTGCGCCTCGTAGCCCGGGCGATCTACGACGCCGGCGACAACCCCACCCGTGACGAGATCTATGCCGCGCTCGCCAACCTGGGCCCGATCGACGTGAACGGCATGCTTCCGGCGACGCTCGTCCCGGGTAAGACCTCGGCGCCCGATGCCGTGCACACCTTGGTGTTCGAGTACCCGTGCCCGCGGGACTTCCCGTACGCCGAGGGCATGTGCATCACGCCGACCGACGACTTCCGGGCCGCCGAGCGGGGGTAACTACACCGGCCACGCTGAGGGATTGCTGGGGCTGTCTGCTTGGTCTGTCTGGTGATCGGGGTCCCGGTCGACGGTGTCGGATGCCGTCGACCGCGACCCGGCCCCACTGCCGTCATCGCCGAGGGCGCGACGGTTGACGGCCGACGAGAGCAGCCCGAGCCCCAGCACCACCAAGGCCACAGGCAGGAACCAGCTGGTGTCGGCGTCGAGGTGACGGATGTCGAGCCAGGTTCCCAGTGCCGCGATGCCGGTGACCATGAACAACGCTCCGAACACGAACGAGATCGGGTCGAACGGGTGAGGTGACATCAGCGGCCTCCTGTGGTCGGTGCGACGGGCGCCGTGGGTACGACGGGTGCCGTCGGTGAGGTGGGAATCGCCCCCAGAGTCGAGGGAGTCAGAGTCAACGGAGTCGAGGGAAGGGGCGTCGGGGCGTTGTCGGCCGGTGTCGGAGAGTCGACGTGGACCTGGACTTCGCCCATACCGGTCTCCAAGACGAGCTCGAGACGGCCAGCCCCCGGTGCCCCCGTCTGGATGGTGGCGGTCGCCTCCTTGTCGAGCCCGTCCGTGACGATGTTGCGCTCGCCGTGGAGCTCGATCTCGCCCGCGCCGACTCGCGCCGTCACGGAGACCTCGACACGGGGTGGAACGTGCACCACCAACGTGCCGATCGCCAGTTCGGCGTTCACGGGCACGGTCGCGCCGTCGAGCTCGAGACCGGTCAGGTCGATGGAGAGCTTCCCGATACCGTGCTCGTACATCGGTGAAAGGTCACCGACCGAGACGGGCGCGTACCGGCGCTCACCTGTGCCGGCGCCGACGTCGAGGCCGAGGTGCTCGAGCGTGCCGAAGCCGGCCACCAACGGCGTGAGCGCCAGCGCAGGGATGATCAGCCACCGGGCCCGTCCGAAGATCGTGCCCACGACCAGGCCGGCGCCCAGCACGGCCAAGGTCAGCCCGAGCGTCTGCGCCAGGCTCACGCTCCCGATGTCGGCGCGCTCCAGACCGGCTGCCACACCCCCGGCGATCAGCGCCGCGGCGATCGTCAGTCGCCCCAGGTACGAGCGCGGCCGCGGCGGCCGCTCCCGCCAGCGGGCGAGGGCCTGTTCGGTGGCCTCGGCCTTCATCGTGGCTCTGACTTCAGCGGCGATCTGGCGAGGCGCTTGAGTGTCACGTTGTGGACGGCCCGTGCGATCGGCGCGCGTCCGACGACCGCCGCCTGGACCCGGGAGCACCGGCTTCCAGAGGGCCACACCGATCCCGATGAGCAAGAGGGCGAACAGCCAGCCCGAGCTGGGAAGGTCGGAGCCATCGACGAGGTCGGCCGCCACGCCAGCGAGCACGATCACGCCCAGCCAGAAGCGGGTGGTGCGGCGGCGGGCCGCAAAGGTCCGAGGCCTCTCGTCGCCGATCTCGGGGATCAGCAGCCAGAGCGCCAGGTAGATCAGCACCCCGAGGCCACCCATGACCCCGACGACCACGAACGCGATGCGCACCACGGTGGGATCGAGCCCGAACCGGTCGGCGATGCCCGCCGCGACGCCGCCGACGACCCGGCCCTCCCGGTGGCGGAAGAGGCCGTCCCACGGTTTCTGTCCGGTCTCATCCCCGGCCGTCGCACTCCCGGTGCTGTCGTCGGGTGCGGCGCCGGCTGCGAGCGGGTCGTCCCCGGCGGCGTCGTCCCCTGCGGCGCCGTTCCCTGCGGTGGCGCTCCCTGCGGTGTCGTGCTCGGCGGTGTCGTTCATGGCTCCAGCATGCGCCTTCTCCACGCCCCGAACCATCGGGGGCATCCCGGCGATGACCCTGAGACTCCGGCCGCGTCTCAGGGTCATCCCTGATGGTCATTCGACCCGCGACGCGCGACGCTTGTGACCGATGCCCCGTCCAACGCGTCACGCCCACATCGATCGGCTCGCCGCCAAGCTGCGGACCGCACGCAGCACCGATGACCGGGTCTTCGCGGGCGTGGCCGGTGGGCTGGGCGCCCGCCTCGGTCTCGATCCGTTCCTCGTGCGGGCCTTCCTGGTCGTGCTCACCCTCACCGGGGGGATCGGCATCGTCGTCTACGGGATCTTCTGGTTCGTGTCGATCCCGCCCGTCACTCCCGTCGGTCCCGGCGAGACCCAGGAACCACCGGTGCGGGGCGCCCGATCGTCAACCGCCAAGGCGCCCGAACCTCGCCGGGCCTTGGCCGCTGGCTGCATCGTCGGTGGGGTCGTGCTGATCCTGCGCGGCCTCGGGCTCTGGTTGGGCGACGGGTTCATGTTCCCGGTGCTGGTGCTGGCCATCGGAGCCGGCGTGATGGGGGTGCGCAGCTCCTCGTTCGGGGCGATGTTCTCGGGGCGGCCTTCTGTCGTACGGATGCTCGTCGGTGTCGGGCTGGTGCTCGGTGGCACCATCTCGCTGGCGGGTCGGGGCGGATCGTTCGACGATCTCCGCCGAGCGGCGGTGGCGGCCTCGCTCGGGCTGGCCGGTGCCCTCGTGGTGTTCGGGCCCTGGATCGGCGGCCTCATGCGCCAACTGGGTGACGAGCGTCGCGAACGCATCCGTACCGAGGAACGGGGCGAGATGGCCGCTCACCTCCACGACTCGGTGCTCCAGACGCTGGCGCTCATCCAGCGCAACGCCGACGATCCCCGCCGGATGGTCAGCCTGGCCCGCCGCCAGGAACGCGAGCTGCGCTCGTGGCTCTACGGCCGAGCTGCCCTGGCCGACGCCTCGGCGCCGCCGGTCACCATGGCCTCGGCCGTCGAAGCGCTCGCGCAGGAGGTCGAGGCCGATCACGACATCAGGGTCGAGACCGTGGTGGTCGGCGATCACGACCTCGACGACTCCCTGCGAGCATTGCTCGGGGCCACCCGCGAGGCGCTCGTCAACGGGGCGAGGCACGCCGGGGTCGAGAGTGTCGACCTGTACGTCGAGATCGACCCGACCGCGGCAACGGCCTACGTGCGCGACCGGGGCCGCGGCTTCGATCCCATGGCGGTTGCCGCCGAACGCCGGGGGATCGCCGACTCGATCAAGGGTCGCATCCAGCGGGTCGGTGGCTCGGCCGAGGTGTGGTCTGCTCCGGGTACGGGCACCGAGGTACGCCTCGAAGTGCCTCTGAAGGTCATGGAGGCCAGCTCATGACCGGGAGCGGGACGGGTGGGACGGGTGGAACGAGCGGCCGGGTCGTGCGGGTGTTCATCGTCGACGACCATCGGCTGTTCCGGTCGGGTGTGCGAGCCGAGATCGGCGCTCAGGTCACCGTGGTCGGCGAAGCCGAGGACGTGGCCGGCGCCGTCGACGGCATCCGGGCCACGGCGCCGGAGGTGGTGCTGCTCGACGTGCACCTGCCGGGCGGCGGCGGGATCGCAGTCATCGACGCGCTCCGCGACTCCCATCCCGACGTGAAGTTCCTCGCGCTCTCGGTTTCCGATGCCGCCGAGGACGTCATCGCCGTCATCCGGGCCGGCGCCCGCGGTTACGTGACCAAGACGATCGCACCCGACGAGCTCGTCGATGCCATCCGTCGGGTCAGCAGCGGCGACGCCGTGTTCTCGCCCCGGCTGGCGGGCTTCGTGCTCGACGCCTTCTCGACGGTGTTGCCGATCGTCCCCGATCCCGAGCTCGACCAGCTCACGCCTCGGGAGAAGGACGTGTTGCGCCACATCGCCCGGGGCTACACCTACAAAGAGGTGGCAGCCCGGCTGCACGTGTCGGTGAAGACCATCGAGACCCACGTGTCGGCGGTGCTGCGCAAGCTCCAGCTCTCGTCACGCCACGAGCTCACGATCTGGGCCACCGAACGCCGTATCGTCTGAGCTCCGTCCGAGTTCTGACGCGCGACCCGGCCGCTACGACTGTCGGGCCTTCCAGGATTCGACGAGCGAGCCGGCGATGCTCATCCCGGCCGGCGGATGGGGAGGAAGGTCGTCGGCCCGGAACCACCCGGCCTCGACGATCTCGACCGGGTCGAGCTCAAGCTCGCCGCCGGCCCAGGTCGCCGTGAAGCCGATCATGAGCTGGTGGGGGAAGGGCCAGGGCTGTGATCCGAAGTAGGTGACCTCGTCGAGCTCGATACCCACTTCCTCCTTGACCTCCCGGCGCACGCACTCCTCGAGCGACTCTCCGGGCTCCACGAACCCGGCCAGGCACGAGAACATGCGCATCGGGAACTGCCGGCCCCATGCCAGCAGGCACTCCTCGCCCCGCTCGCCCCGTTCGACGAGCATGATCGTGGCCGGGGCCAAGCGGGGGAAGCACAGCAGCGAACAGCGGGGGCACTTGCGGGCCCGCTCGGGGGTGGCCAACACCGTCGGCTCGCCGCAGCGGCCGCAGAAGCGGTGGGTTCGGTCCCACTCCACGATCTGCACGGCCCGCCCGGCCAAGCCGTACAACGGCTCGGGCACCCGTCCCCACAGGCCCCGGAGGTTCTCGTACGAGTGCCCGCCTCCGGGTGCAGGAGTTGCCGGCGCCGCGTGGTCGTGCGGCACGCCGGCCGCCCAGACCGGCCGGCCCGCCAGCATCCCGAGGAAGTGCGGCTCGTCGTGCTCGACGCTGCCTTTGACGCCGACAGTGCCGGGAACATCGACCTCGCGCCGCCCTTCCTCGACGACCACGAGGAGCTCGTTGTTGCGCACCACGAACCAGATCGCATCGTCGTGGTCGGCATCGTCGGGGGGAACCACCATCGAGATGAACATGACGCCATTCGACCACACGCGCGCCCGTCGACGCCCAGCGTGGACGAGCGCACACGATCGGCGCCGTCGGCAGCAGAATGGTGCCATGGCCCCGAAGAACGTCCCCGCCGATCGTCTCACCGCGCGTTCCGGAGACGAGCGTTGGTTCACCAACGAGCATCCGGCGTTGCGGCGCTGTTGGCATCCGGTGGCCCGCAGCGAGGACGTGGCGGACGGGCCTGTCGGTGTCGAGCTCCTCGGCGAACGATGGTGCGTGGTGCGGCTCGACGGGGTGCTGGCGGCGTTCCCCGACCGTTGCCCGCACCGGTTCACGCCGTTGTCGGCCGGCCGTATCGTCGATGGCACCCTCGAATGCGGCTACCACGGTTACCGCTTCGACGCCACCGGCCGTTGCGTCGAGATCCCGGCCATCGGGCCCACGGCGCCCATCCCGTCTCGGGCCTCGTGCCGACCGGCCCACGGTGCGATCGACCATCTGGGGCTCGTGTGGCTGGCGCTCGATGAGCCGCTCGTCGGGCTTCCGCACGTGCCCGAGCACGACGATCCGACGTTCGTCAACTGCCCCTTACCGGTGCTCGACTGGAACGCCAGCGCGGCGCAGATGGCCGACAACTTTCTCGACCAGGGCCACTTCCCGTACCTGCACCTCGCCACCTTCGGCGCGTTGGACGACCGGATCGTGCCCGACTACCGGATCGACCGGGACGGTTGGCGATTCGAGGTGCGCCACACCCACACCACCAAGGCGTTGGCCGATTCGCACGGCGCAGGTGAGGAGTTCGCGCTCGTCGACCGGCACGACCTGTTCGTGTTCACCCCGCCCCATCACGTGTACCTGCGCATCGAGTACCGGGCCGAGAACGCCGTGCTCACGATCAGCTTCTGCCACCAGCCCGTGAACGCCACCACGACGCGCCTGTACTGCACCGACTACCGCAACGACATCGCCGACACCGTCGAGGCTCGTCAGGGCGCCGTCGATTTCCAGCTCGCCGTAGCCGTCGAGGACCAGGCGTTGCTCGAACGCATGCACCGCAAGGGCGTACCGCTCGATCCCACGGCCGAGATCCACACCAAGGCCGACCGCATCACCCTGGAGATGCGCCGCGTCCTCGCCGACCTCGCCGCTGCCGTTGCCGCTGCCGTGGCCGTGGCTGCAGGCGCTACCGGGACCGCCCGAAGCGATCGGTGACGTGTCTCGCTCCGCTTCGGGCGATCACCCTGAGTCTCGAGCGCTGAGGGGCGCTGCCGGCCGGGCGTGGAACTTCGCTCACATGCCGCGCACGTAGGGCACGCCGAGGGCGGCCGGGGTGCGGCTGGCTCGGGCCCGGAGTACCAGCGCCACCAGCGTCACGACATAGGGCAGCGCGAGGAATGCCTCATAGGGCACATCGGTGGCGGTGCCCTGCAGGCGCAGCTGCACGGCGTCGCACAGGCCGAACAGGATCGCTCCGGCCACGGCTGCGCCGGGCTTCCAGCCGGCGAACACCACCAGCGCCAGGGCCACCCATCCACGCCCGGCGGTGACGTTCTCGATGAACAGTCCGAGCGGGCCGCACACGAGTGCAGCGCCGCCGAGGCCGGCCAGACCGCCGCCGATCATGGTGGCGATCCAGCGCAGCCGCTCGACCTTGTACCCCAAGGCATCGGCGGCTTCGGGAGCCTCACCGACCGCACCCATCGCCAACCCGAGGGTGGTGCGGTTGAACAGGAACCACAGTGCGGCAACACAGGCGAGGGTCAACAGCACCAGCGGCGTCATGTCGAGCCGGTTGACCCGGGGCGGGATGCCGCCGATCGAGTACCGGAGCTGGAACAGGTAGGTGGTGGCCGACAGGGCGAGCAGCGTGAACGCGATCCCGGTGACGACCTGGTTGGCGCGGGCGGTGACCACCAGCAGGGCCAGGATGGCTCCGCACCCAGCACCGATGAGCGTGCCCGCGAGCACGCCGAGCCAGGCCGAGCCCGTCGCTTCGTTGGCTGCGTAGCCGCCGAGGGCGCCCGAGAGCATCATCCCCTCGAGGCCGAGGTTGAGCACACCCGTCCGCTCCGACACCAGTGCGCCGAGCGCGGCCAGGGCCACGGGGACGCCCAGGCGGATCGCCGCCTCCAGGGTCGCCAGCTTGAAGATGACGTCCACGGCTACCGATCTCCCCGGGCTCGACCGGCCAGCGCGTCGCCGACCACCACGAACACCACGATCAGCGCGGTGATCACGCCCACCAACGACGACGGCAGGTCGAACTCGCGCTGGGCCGACTCGAACCCGATCGTCAAGCCGGCCATACCCAGTCCGGCGATGCCCACCCCCACCGGGTTGAGCCGTCCGAGCAGGGCCACGATGATGGCCTGGAACCCGAAGCCGACCGACGCCTGGGCGCCCAGCCGTCCGTTCACGCCGGTCGTCTCGACGATGCCCGCCAGGCCGGCCAGCGCCCCGGCGATCACCATCACGAGGATGATCACCGTGCGGTTGGAGACCTCGTTGGCGTCGAGAGCGCTCGGGTTGTGG
The DNA here is from genome assembly GCA_009886115.1 of Actinomycetota bacterium. GTDB lineage: Bacteria > Actinomycetota > Acidimicrobiia > IMCC26256 > VFJJ01 > VFJJ01. The sequence continues at coordinate 20,954 of VFJJ01000176.1, read as the reverse complement.
CCGTACGCCGTGATGCGGAACCCGCCGCGGTGCCGGGCCATCAGCACTGCCGCCAAGGGCACGATGGCGATGGCGATGGCGAAGCCGATGTGGGTGGTCGTGCCCGGCAGCTCGGGCAGGCTGGCCCGGCCGATCTGGCGGCTCTGGTTCACGAACGACTCGGGGTCGCGAATGCCGTCTCGCACTCCCCAGGCCAGCGCCGAGTCGGCGATGTAGACGAGCATCAGGCTGGAGATCACGACGTTGGCACCGAAGCGCACGCCCAGCCATCCGGCCAGACCGCTCCAGGCAGCACCGGCGAGCGTGGCGACCACGACGCCGCTGAGGATGAGCGGCCAGCGGGGCAGGTCGCGAAGTCCCGCTCCGGTGACCCAGGCGGTGCCGGCCAGCGCACCGATGAGGTACTGGCCCTCGCCGCCGATGGTGAAGACCCGGGCCCGGTAGGCGATTGCGTAACCGAGGCCGATGAGGATGAGCGGCGTGGCTGCGGTCGCCGTATCGGAGAACCCACGGTTCCCCGTGAGCACAGCGCTGACGATCTCGCGGTACACCGACAGCGGGTTCGAGCCGTCGAAGGCGATGAGCACCCCACCCACCGCCAGCGCCGCGACGACCGCGAGCACGGGGATCAGGATCGAGACGACGGGGCCGCCGGCACCGGCCCGCTCGGCGACACGGGCCGCGAAGCCGGGGCCCGAGCCGGGGCCCGAGCCCGAGCTCGCGCCGGGCGTGGTTGATCGGGTCGCGGCCGTCTCGACGGTCATCGGTCGCCTACCGCCTCGACAGGTTGGAGGGCCTCGCCGTCGTGCACGCCGGCCATGGCCAGGCCGATGGCGGCACGGTCGTACGGGGCGAAGAACGGTCCCAGCAGACGTCCGCCTGCGAGCACGACGATGCGGTCGGCCACGGCCAGCAGCTCGTCGAGCTCGGCGCCGATCCACAACACGCCGGCGCCGTCGTCGGCGCAGGCCACGAGCCGGGCCGCGACCGTGTCGGCCGCCGTCGGGTCGAGACCCCGAGTGGGGTAGCACGCCAGCACGGCCCGGGGACGCCCGTCGAGCTCCCGGGCCAGCACCAGCTTCTGGGCGTTGCCCCCCGACAGCGTGGCGGCGCGGGCCGCCGGTCCGCTCGTGCGAACGTCCCAGTGACCGAGGCTCGGTGCGCTCGCCGCCCGCCGCTGCGAGCGTCGAGCCCGCCACCGGGGAACCCGGCCCAGCTCCAGGTTGTCGGCCAGGTCCATGGCCCGGATGAGTCCCCACTGGTAGCGGTCGGACGGGATGTACGCCAAGCCCCGGGTGCGCCGACCGCGCGGGTCGCCGGGCTCGAGCACCGCACCGTCGACGGCGACGGTCCCGGACTCCGGCGCCACCCGGGCCGAGAGCGCAGCCTCGAGGTCGGCCTGGCCGTTGCCGTCGACGCCGGCGACGCCGACGATCTCGCCGCTGGCGACGGAGATGTCGAGGCCGTGCAAGCGTCCGAGGCGCAGGCCCGAGACCACGAGGCGTCCGGCGGCGCGATCGCCGGCCCGTCCGCCCCGATGGGTGAACGCGCCCGAGCTCTGGTGGCCGATCATCGCACTGGCCAGTCCGGCTCGGTCGTGCTGCGTCACGAGCTCGTCGCTCAGTACTTCCCTGCCCTCGGCCAGCACGGTCACGCGGTCGGCGCCGGCGAAGACCTCGCCCAGCCGGTGCGTGATGAACGCCAGCGCCCGTCCCTCGGCCGCCAGCGTGCGGCACACCGCGAGCAGCGCCTCGGCTTCCTGATCGGTGAGGACCGCGGTCGGCTCGTCGAGCAGGAGCACCCGGGCGTCGGCGTCGAGGGCCCGCAGCAGCTCCAGGCGTTGCTGCTCTCCGACCGAGAGCGCGCCGGCCGGAACGTCGTCGCGTACCGTCAGCCCGGTCCGTTCGACGAGTGCCCCCAGACGGGCGCGTGCGGAGCGTTGACGGGGCACGCGCCAGCCGTCGGGTCGAGCCAGCACCAGGTTCTCCGATGCGCACAGCGTGGGGACCAGCGTGAAGTGCTGCTGCACGAGGGCGACGCCGGCCGCCCGGAGCACCTTGGGCTCGAACTTGGTGACGGGTTCTCCGAGCACGGTGACGGTGCCCTCGTCGGGACGGTCGAGCCCGGCGAGGATCCGCACCAGCGTGGTCTTGCCCGCCCCGTTGGAGCCGAGCAGCGCATGGATCTCCCCGGCGCGCAGGCAAAGATCGACCCCCGCCAGCGCGTGGGTCTCACCGAAGCGCCGGTGGATGCCCCGCATCTCGACGAGGGCCTCGCTCCTCATCAGGCTCGGGCCCCCCATACACATGGCATCTCGGAAGTCTCTGCCACCTCACGACCGACCGGCAACCTTCGGGCAGGGCGAGCACGGGCCCGCCCTGCCCGAAGGATCGGGATGGTGTGAGGTTGAGATCACCCAGCCTCGGGAACGAAGGGAACCTCGAAGCTTCCGTCCTGGATGGCCGCCAGGCGCTCTTCGAACAGGGCCAAGGTGTCGGCCGGGATCTGGTCGGCCCAGGCATCGGAGATGACCAGATCCATACCGCCGGCGGCGAGTGGCACTGAGTAGTACTGCGCCTCGGTCTTGCCCGCGGCCACGTCGGCCACGATCAGCTCGAAGACCTTGTCGAGGCGCCAGATGAACGACGACACGACCGACGGGCCCACTTCGGCCATGTCGCCGACGTAGCCCGTCGAGACTCCGTCGGTGTCGTTGGCGGCCTCGATCTGGCCGAACGTCGGGCCCTGACCGCAGCCCACGAACATCGTGGCGCCGTCGGCCTGCTGACCGAGCGCGGCTTCCTTGGCCAGCTGCACGTCGTACCAGTCGCCCACGGCCACGAAGCTGCCGGTCGTGTCGGGCAGCACCGCCTGGGCACCAGCCAGGTAGGCCTCGTACATCGAGTAGCAGGCGGGGATCTCGAAGCCGCCGGCTCCGGCGACGTTGCCTTCGCCCTGCACGCCGGCCGCCAGGATGCCCGACAGGTACGACGCCTGGTAGAAGGGCTGGTCGTAGTCGCCCACGTTGGCGGCCACGTCGCCGAAGCCCCCGGCGTACACGAAGATCGTCTCGGGGAAGTCGGCGGCCACTGCCTTCACGTCGTCGCCGTAGTCGAACGAGTGGGCGATGATCGGGTTGAAGCCGTCCTCGGCAGCAGCCCGCAGTGCACGCTGCGCCTCGGCGCCCGGCGGCACGTTTTCCTGCAGCAGCAGGTCGGAGATCACGCCAGACTCGAGGAGGCCGTTGGCCCCGTCGAACGCCGCCTGGCCCCACGACCCATCGAGCCAGTCGGCCGAGTAGACGATCGCCAGCTTGGGGGCGTCGGAGTTGGCGGGAGCCGCCGCTGCAGCCTCGGTGGTGGCCGTCGCCGGATCCGCGGCTGCGGTCGTGTCGGTGGCGGCCGCTGCGGTGGTGTCGGTGGGAGCTTCGGTCGAGGTGGCGTCGTCGTCGTCGTCGTCGCCGCAGGCCGCGGCCAGCAGCGAGATCGACAGGACCAGCGCCAGCGCACTCAGCACGCGGCGCCGCTTGGGAAGGTTCACATGGGTCATAACCGGGAAATCTACGTGGGTCGTCGGGCACGTCCCGCACGCAGGCGATGAACCGGCCGTTGCCGCTGCCTGACGGGCACCTGACCGCTCACGGCTTGCGAGCCGAACCCGTCGGGCCCGTCCCGCCGCGCTCCGGCTCGTTGCGGGACGTGCCGTAGCGGATGCCTCGGGCGACGAGCCAGCGGCGGTAGGCCAGGCTCGTCCGGTCGGCTCGTTGGTGCTGCTCGGCCCGGGGGTCGAGGGGGAGTCGCGCCGGGCGTTGGGACTCGACGACTGCGACGTCCTGGCCGAAGATCAGCGCGCCGAACTCGTTGAAGGAATCGAGATCGGCCGACGGGCTGTGCGCAGTCGTGAGCATCCAGGCCCGGCACGACAGCTCCGACTCCGGGCTCACGGCCAGAAGGATCTCGAAAGCCTCGGCGGCGCCCCCGTCGGCCTCGCTCGGGATCTTCACCAGCCTGGCGGCGTACGGGTGCGAGACGCCGTAGGTGTACTCCACGTCGCCACCCTGGCCGGCGCCGGGACCGGGCTGGGGCTGCCAAAAGGTGCAATTGATGGCCCTCAGCTCCCCGTCGACGCTGGCGATCTCGTGGTCGCGGACCTCGGTGTGGGGCGCCGTCCCCAGGTAACCCCCGTGCACGAACGGGAAGTGGGCCATGTCGAGGAAGTTCTCGACGATGCGCGGGCCCGACGTTCGCACCCGCTTGGGCGCGCAGATCGTGGTGCGGCCGGGGTGGAGGTGAAAGGCCGGGTAGTACGGCAGGTTGCGGGGCTCGTCGCCCAGGCAGACCCAGTACAGGTCGTAGGCCCGGCTCACCCGCACCGGCCTGAGGTTGGAAGCCTCGGACGGCGTGGCATCGGGATGGGCCGGTTGGTGCCGGCAGCGTCCCGAGGTGTCGAACTGCCATCCGTGATACGCGCACTCGAGGCGATCGCCGTCGAAGCGCCCCAGGCTGAGCTGGGCGCCCCGGTGGGGACAGGTGTCGCGCACCACGGTCACGCTGGCGTCGTTGGCGTCGTTGGCGGCGAGGAGCACGTACCGTTCGTCGAGCAGCTGGAACGGATGGACCGTCCCCGGCGTCACCTCCGTGGCTGTCGCCACGGGGAACCACTCGTCGGCGATCGGATCCGGGGCTGCGTCGTCGGTGGTCGCCGGATCGTCAGCCGCCACGGGGAACCACTCGTCGACGGTCATCGCGGGCGCCCAACGGTCGCGCCGCCGGGGGCTGCGCCGGCGGGGGCTGCGCCGGCGGGGGCCGGGAAGATCCCCGACATCACCGTGAAGCCCGGGATGTGCTTGACCCGATCGGTCCAGCGACGCAGGGCCGGGTAGTCGAGCAGGCTGATGCCGCCCTGCTCGGAGAGCATCACGTCGGGGAACAGGGCCAGGTCGGCGATGGTGGGATGGGGCGCTGACGCCACCCACGGACGCTCCTGCTGCTCGTGGAACCACACGTGGTCGTCGAGCACCCGGAACAGCTTCTGCGCTCCGGCTCTCACGGTGTCGATGTCGAACGGGTAGCCCAGCGTGTCGTGCAGACGGGCGGCCGACGCGGTGTTGGTGGTGCCCTCGGCGAAGGCCATCCACGAGGCCACCTCACCGGCAACCCGGGGATCGGTCACGGGATACCACAGGCCACTCGGGTCGTAACGCAGCGCCAGATACACGAGGATGGCCTGCGCATCGCGCAGGATGTAGCCGTCGTCGTCGATGACGGGAATGTGGCCGAGCGGGTTGATCTCGGCGAACGCCTCGCCCTTGTGCTCCCAGCCGGGAAAGAAATCGACGGGAATCGACTCGTAGGGCACCCCGAGGATCCCCAGCAACAGTCGCTGCTTGTAGCAGTTCACCGACAGCTCGTAGTCGTAGATCTTCATCATGGTCGGGGCTCCCGCGAGATCAGATGTCGAGCACGAGCCGAGGCGAGCGTGATCGGGAGACGCAGATGGCCATCCGGTCGCCGGCTCGACGCTCGGATGCGTTGAGATACACGTCCTGGTGGTCGGGCTCGCCCGCGATCACCGCCGTCAGGCAGGTTCCGCAGGCGCCCTGCTCGCACGACGACGCCACGGCTACGCCGTTGGCGCGCAACACGTCCATGATCGACGATCCCGCGGGAACGGGCAGCGTCAGCGCGCTGCGGGCCAACTCGACCTCGAAGCTGGAGCTGGAGTCGATCTCCGTGGCGTTGGTGAAGTACTCGAAGTGCACGGCATGGTCGGGCCAACCCGCAGTCGTGGCCGTGTTCCTGGTGGCGTCGAGCATCGGCCCGGGGCCGCAGACGTACACGTGGCCGCCGTCCTCGGGGTCGGACAGTAATCGCGTGAGCACGGACCCCGTCCCCGACGGGTCGAGGCCGAGATGGGTCGTGACGTCCGGCCCGAGTGAATCGAGGATCTCCGTGAACGCCACGTGCCCGGCCGATTGCGCGAAGTAGTGGAGCTCGTAGGTGTGGCCGCTCCAGTGCAGCGCCTGGGCCATCGAGAGCAATGGCGTGATGCCGATCCCGCCGGCGATAAGGATCGTGCGGAAGGAGTCGCGCCGGAGCGGGAAGTTGTTGCGGGGCTCTGAGATGGCGAGCACGTCACCGACGATCACCGTGTCGTGCAGGCAAGCCGATCCGCCGCGCGAGGCGGGCTCGCGCTTCACACCGATGAGGTAACGGTCCGTTTCTCCCGGACCGTTGACGAGCGAATATTGCCGGACCAACCCGTTGGGGAGCTCCACGTCGATGTGAGCACCGGGCCGGGGTGTCGGGAGCAGCCCGTCGAGCTGACGGAGCTCGAAGGCCACGATTGCGTCGGCGGTGTCCCAGCGCCGAGCCACGCTGACCCGCAGCCCCGTCCGGCGCCCGCCGTCACGCCGATCGTGCTCAAGAGCGGATTCTGCGGGGCGCAGCCGCACCTGTTGGAGGCGGGGTGTCATCGGGACGGGGGAGGGCCGTCTCGCCGCTCGATCCTCGATCGCGTCTCGTAGCCGTGAGAGCTCGCGGTGATGATGGCGCAGCACGGCCATCTGGTCGCGTTCAGGAGAGTGCACGCCGGCACCGTCGGCACCGTCGGCACCGTCGGCACCGCCGGCCAGGACGCCCCGGACGACCGAACGGGCCGAGTCGACGGGCTGTACGAACAGCACCACCCTGCTCGCGGCTTCACCCATCCGGGCGGTGAGCTCGATCCACGAGTGACCTCGATCGGTGACGCTCACCTCCGCGCCGAGTTCCTCCGTACCCAGAGTCGCGGAGCCGGCGACCGGGCGGTCGTGGGCGGTGCGTTGGGCCAGCAGCCCGGTGGGAACAAAGGCGTACGCCGCGAGCTCGTCGAGCACGGTGGACGGCTCGGCGTTGACGGGCAGGTTGCGCAAACCGAGGGGAGCCGCCGCTTCGAGCGCGGCCAGCACCGGCGGCCCGTCGCCCGGAGCCACGCCGCCCGGCGAGTCGCAGGTCCAAACCAGGCCGTAGCGCTCGACTGCGGGAAAGGTCACGTTGCAGATGACGCGTGCTGGCGCGTCGGCCGGATGCGCGGGGATGTACGTGCAGCCAGCCGTGCGGTTGGCATATCGCCATCCGTGGTACTGGCACCGGAGCTCACGGCCCTCGTTCAACCCGATCGACAGTCGGACCCCACGGTGCAGGCACCGGTTCTCCCAGACGTTCACGAACCCGTCGTCGGCCCGCCAGATCGCCAGCTCGCGGCCCAGCAGTTCCCCTTGGAACACATGGCGCAGCGGGAGATCGTCGCTTCGGGCGACCGGATACCAGGAGGTGCTCGGGTCGGGTTCCACTCCGGTCCGGCTCAGCTCGACCGCGTCGGAGCGGGCGTGGGAGCGGGCGTGGGGGACGGGGCGGTCGCTGGGATGACGGCGTAGGTCAGGCCCTTGGCGCTCAGCCAACGGCGATAGCTGATCGAGCTCTTGTCGGCCCTGATCGGCGTCTCGGCCCGGGGGTCGAGGGGGAGCCGCCTGGGCGACTGGTTCTCGAGGATGGGCTTGTCCTGGCCGAAGATGAGCTGCTGGAAGCGTTTCAGCGCGGTGTCGGAGTTGACGGCGTCGACCATGCACAAGAAGTTGTGGGCCCGCACCCGCTCCTCGGTCATCGGCTGGCAGAACAGGGCGATCACGTCCATGCGGCTGGCGTCGGTCGGGACCGACTTGTAGAGCATCACGCAGTACGGGTGCGGCACCCGGTACACGTACTCGGTCATCTGCCCGTCGCTGGCGCTGAGCGCCGCTTGGGGCTGGAAGAACAGGCAGCGTGTGGCGAGGATCTCCTCGTCGGTGACCTCGACGTCGTACTCGAGCACCTCGGTGCGGGGCTCGGCACCGAGGATTCCCGTGTGCACATACGGGAAGTGGCCCATGTCGAGGAAGTTCTCGATGGCCCGGGGCGCCGACGTGGCCACCATGATGCTGCCGCCGTTCTGGATCCGGCGATCGGCCTCATCGCACTCGGCGATGTCGAACAGCTCGTGCTCGGGCCGGCCCAGCGTCGTCCAGACGTATCCGAACTTCACCCGCACGGGTAGCTGATGATCGACGGCCAAACCGTCGACTTCGGCTCCGCTGGCCTCGCCTCCCGACGGCCACACCACAGGGCGGCTGCCGCCTGGCGTGCGGGTGTAGCTGATGGCGCCGCCGAGGAGTTGTGTGCGATGTACGAGGCCCGGTGTGATCTCGACGAGCGCGCTGATCGGATACCACTCGTGCAGCGCCACCGGGTCGGTGCACGATGGCGTGCCCATCGTCGCCGTGTCGCTCACCGCCACTCGCCCGTGCCCTCCTGCGCTCCGTGCGCTCAGGCGCACGCGTCCCGTCCACGTTACAAGTGACGACCCACGGTCCCCTCAGTCAGTGGCGTAGGTCCAGTCGGGCTGCTTGGCGCGCTGGGTCTCGTCGAGCGTGAACCGGTCCCCGACCAGATCGACGATCGTGGTGATTGCCGGGCCTCGCGCCTCGGCCCAGCCCCGTTCGCTTCGCAACTCGGGGATCAGGCTCGGCGGGACTGGCCGCCGCCACGTTGACCGCTATCTGTGATGTCACTGTTCCTCCTTGGCCGGGCGATCGTCGGCAGGGGCTCGTATCGGGGTTGGTGATGGCGGAAGACTTCTGGGTGCCAGCGCACCGGCACCGGCCCCCTCGGCCGTCCGGCCGGCTCGGACGACGAGGACGACGCCCGTGAAGATGAGCGCAGCGGCGGGCCAGAACCCGCGTGACGGGGCCTCGGAGAACCAGATCCAGGCCAGCACCGTCCCGCCGATGGCCTCACCCAGGATCGACACCGACACAACCGTGGCCGAGGTGGTCGCCAGCACCCGGTTGAAGATCGAATGCCCGAGGAGCTGCGCGCCCACGGTGAGCGCCACGATGCACCACCACGTGCGGGCCGAGAAACCGCTGAGCTGCACGTCGCCGACGAGGCATGCGACGAACAGGCCCGCAGCCGCGACGCTGTAGCAGACGGCCGTGTAGCTCGTGGTGCTGAGCGTCTGGCGGGCCTGCGCTCCGACGGCCACGTAGGCCGCGGCACAGATCGCGCCCAGTAACGCCAGGGCGTCGCCGCCGAGGGCCCGGCGCGAGAGCGACAGATCGAAGCCCGACAGGACGAAGGCTCCGGCCACGGCGACGAGGATGCCCGTCCACGCCCCTCGGCTCACGTTCTCGCCGCGCAGGTGGGCGATGAGCGCCGACCAGACGGGCTGCGTGGCGACGAGCGCCACCGACGACGCCACCGAGGTATACGAGAGCGACGGTATCCACAGCGCGAAATGCAGTCCCAGCAAGGCTCCGGCGGCGACGGCAAGGCGCCTGTCGCGCGATGACATGGCCCGCAGCGCGTCTCGCCGTCGCCGGGTGCTCAGCGCCACCGGCACCACGACGGCCGCGCCCAGCAGGTTGCGCCACATGGCCAGGGCCAGCGCCGGCGCTGCGGCCTCCCGGATCACCGGCGCCGATGTCGACACGCCGGTCACGGCGATCACGAGCAGCACCATGTCGATTGGGCGGGGGCGATGCAGGACGGTCATCAGGTTGACGGTCCGCCTTCTTGGTGTGGGGACGGGGACTCTGACACAGTGTCAGACGGCCGCCGCGACCCTGGTACGCCCGCCCGTCCCCCGTCCCACCCCGAGGAGCACGCACCCATGGAGTTCGGAGTCTTCAACAGCTTGTACCTGCCCAAGCACCTGCGCGAGCGCAACGGCGAACAGGCCGAGCACCTCCGTCTGATGGACGAGCTCGAGTACACGATTGCCGCCGACCGCAACGGGTTCAAGTACACATGGGCCACCGAGCACCACTTCCTCGACGAGTACTCGCACCTGTCGGCCAACGAGTCGTTCCTCGGCTACCTGGCGGCCAAGACCGAGCGCATGCACCTGGGGACGGGCATCTTCAACATCACCCCGCCCGTCAACCATCCCGCCCGGATCGCCGAGAGGGTCGCCATGCTCGATCACCTCTCCAAGGGCCGCTTCGAGCTCGGTATGGGCCGGGGATCGTCGACCCTCGAGCAGCGCGGTTTCGGCATCGAGGATCCCGAGGAAACTCGTAATATGTTCGACGAGGTCGTCTATCAGTTCAAGGACATGTGGGGCTCCACCGACTACAGCTATAACGGTAAGTATTTCTCCATGCCGCCCCGTAATGTGCTGCCCAAGCCCTACACCAAGCCGCACCCACCGCTGTGGGTTGCCGCGGGTTCGCCGGGAACGTTCAAGAAGGCCGCTCAGATGGGCATCGGGATCCTCTGCTTCACCATGGGTACGCCCGAGTCGCTCAAGCCGCTGATTGAGACATATAAGACCGAGATCGAGAAGTGCGATAACCCGGCCGGGGCTTACATCAACAACAACATCATGGTCACGAGCCAGATGCTGTGCTTGGAAGACGGACAGAAAGCGCGTGACATCGCGTGCAATATGACATCGGGCTACCAGAACAGCCTCGTGTTCCGCTATCTCGACACGTTTCCCAAGCCCGCAGGCGCCCCAGTGTGGCCCGACCTCATTCCCGAGCCGACGCCGGCCGAGATGGAAGCGCGTATCGCCGCCGGTCACGTGATCGTGGGGACCCCCGAGGAGTGCGACAAGGCCACCCAGGGCTACGCCGATGCCGGCGCCGACCAGCTCGTGTTCGGGATGCTCTCGACCACCATGCCCGTCGAGATCGCCATCGAGGCCGTCGAGACCTACGGCAAGCACGTGATCCCCAAGTACGACACCGATCCCGTGGTATCGACCGTCCGTCAGCGTGAGGCCTGGCTGACTCGTCAGAGACGGCAGACATGAGGGCGGTCGTGCTCCGATGATGATCGGGCGGTTGCTCGGGCTCGGTGTGCCCGGCAACGCCGCCAGCGCGATCGGCGGCGTCCGCGGGACTCGTGTCACCCGCGGACCTCGCCGGGTGCGTCTGTCTGCACGATGACCACGATCGGGCCGTGGGTGTTCACGGCCGAATTCCCCCTCTCTGGTTCCGTGGGCGCTCGCCCCGAGACCGCGGTTGACCCGGGCACCGTCTTCGACGATGCCCGGGTCAACCGGCTCGTCACCGATCTGTTCACCCAGCACGCCCGCTCTCTCGTACGCATGGCCCGTCTCTTCGTCGACGACAAGAACGCGGCGGAAGACTTGGTGCAAGAGGCGTTCATCCGCCTGGCCCGCTCGGCGCATCGCATCGACGACCGGTCCAAGGCGGCACCGTACCTTCGCTCGATCGTGTTGAACCTGGCCCGTGATCACAACCGGCGGGGGCTCGTGTCGCTGCGACACCGACCGAGTGCCGTGGCCGACCTCGACTCGGCCGAGGACGAGCTCGTCGTACGCGAAGACCAGCGCGAGGTGCTCGACGCCGTACGGGCCCTGCCCGTCCGCCAGCGCGACTGCGTGGTGCTGCGGTACTACCTCGACCTCGGCATTCCCGAGATCGCCGACACGCTCGGCATCTCGGCCAACTCCGTCAAGACCCATCTCAAGCGCGGGCTGGCGGCGTTGGAGAAGGCGCTGGCGGCCGGCCGGACCGAAGGCGCTGTGGGCGGGGAGGGGGCGCCATGACCCTCCTCGAGCAGCGGCTGCGCGATGCGTTGCAGGAACCTGCCGAGCACGTCTACGAGTCGCGCGACCTGTTCGACCGGGTCGAGCTCAGCATCGAGGGCGACCGCACCCGTCGCCGCCAGCGTCGTCGGGGAGCGGGCATCGCCGGATGCCTGTTCGGCGCCATCGCCGCCGTCGTCATCGCCGTATCCGAACTACGCAACGGGGAGCTGATCATGGACTGGTGGATTCTCGAGCTGCTCGTCTCGCTGGGCCTGGTCGGGCTGGCGGCCTGGCTGGGTCCATTCATCAAACGCTTCGGCAAGGGCTACGCAGCCGACGTGTTCAGGGCCAATCCCAACACCGGCAAGAGCTTCATCGTCCTCACCGACTTCGCGTACTACCTGATCTTCCTCGCGTACATCATGTTCACGGTCAAGATCGAGCGGCCGCTGGGCTGGGATGTGGGGGTCTCGCCCGATCAGGTCCAGCACTCGATCCAGCGCGTCGGCGGCATCGTGCTCATCATCGGGATCCTGCACTCGGCCAACCTGATCCTGCTCCCGGTGATCGGCCGCCTGCTCACCCTCAACCGACGGCTCGACCAGGCGACGCCACCGCCACCACCGTCAGAGTCGGACGCGTCATCATGATCGGGTCCACACAACCGCGAGAGGTCGACTGTGAGCACTGAACCTGTCATCGAGGTCGCCGGGCTGCGCAAGGAGTACCGGAGATTCCGCAAGGGGCGGGCGATCGCCGTCGACGGGCTCGATCTCGTCGTACCCCGGGGAGGCGTGTACGGGTTCCTCGGACCCAACGGCTCGGGCAAGACCACGACCATCCGCTGTCTCCTCGGTCTCGTGCGGCCATCGGCCGGAACGTGTCGGATCCTCGGGGTCGACGCCACCGACAGCCAGCAGTTGGCTCGGGTTATCACCCGCATCGGCTCGATCGTCGAGACGCCCACGTTCTTTCCGAACTTCTCGGGCCGGCGCAACCTCGAGCTGCTCGCCCGCATCCAGGGGATCGGGCGGACGGCTGTGGCGGCGTCGATCGAACGGGTGGGCCTGGCCGATCGGGCCGACGATCCCGTCAAGGGATACTCGCTCGGCATGAAGCAGCGGCTCGGCATCGCCGGGGCCCTGGTGCGCGATCCCGAGCTGTTGATCCTCGACGAGCCGGCCAACGGGCTCGACCCCGCAGGCATCCGCGAGATCCGCGAGCTCGTGCGCCAACTGGGTTCGGAGGGGCGGACGGTGTTCGTCTCCAGCCACTTGTTGCACGAGATCGAACAGACCTGCGACACGGTGGCGATCCTGCGCCGGGGGCGACTCGTCACAGCGGGCTCGGTCAAGGACGTGCTCGCATCGAAGCGGGCCGGGGCCATGCTCGTGCGTGTCGAGCACCTCGATGCCGGCGCCGACGCGCTCCGCGCGGCCGGAGCGCCCGTCGCCCGGCTCGACGGATGCCTCCGGGTCGAGGTGGCTCCCGAGCACGGGGCCTGGATCACGTCCACCCTCGCTGCGGCCGGCCAGTGGGTGAGCGAGCTCAAACCCGACGAGGTGAGCTTCGAGGACCTCTTCCTCGAGCTCACGAGCGACGATCCCGCCGTGGCTGGTGCTGCGGGGAACGCCGGTGTGGGCGCCGGTGCTGATGGCGGAGCTGCATGGGTGAACCAGGGGGTGGCGCGATGAGCGCGGCATACGGCGGAGAGGCATCGACAGCTCAGGCTGGCCAGGCGGCTCAGGCTGGCCACGGACGGATTTCTCCGGAGGCCCGTCCCCGGGCGGGATTCGGCGTGCTGTTGGGCTCGGAGATCCGCCGGGCGCTGTCTCGACGGGTCACCCGCATGCTCGTGCTGCTCGCGCTGGGCGGTGTGGTGCTGGTCGGCGTCGTGTTGTTCGTGCACGCCGGCGACGTCGACAACCCCCAGTTCATCGGACGGGACGATCCCTATTACCTCACCGGCCTGTGGCCGGGCGGCGACACGACCGAAGGCGTCCTGCTCGTGACCGGCATCTACCTCGTCTTCGGCGCGGTGCTGGGGGCGGCCTCGGTCGCCGGCGGCGAGTGGAAGTTCGGGACCATGACCACGCTGCTCACCTGGGAGCCCCGCCGGCTGCGGGCGGTGGCGGCGCGCTTCACCGCCGTCGGACTGTGCGCGGCGATGATCGCCGTGGTGTTGCAGGCATTGGTGGTTGTTGCCGCGCTCCCGAGCGCGTTCACGAGGGGCTCGACCGAGGGGGCCGACGGAGCTTGGGTGGTCGACCTGATCGGCGGGGCCAGCCGGGGGATCGCCGCGGTTGCCCTGGCGGCGGTCGCCGGCGCCGCGGTGGCTTTCATCGGACGGTCGACCACCGCGGCCATCGGATCGGCGTTCTTGTACCTGGCGGTGATCGAGAACCTGATCCGTGGGTTGCGGCCCCGCTGGTCGGGATGGCTGGTGGCCGAGAACGCGGGAGCGTTCATCTCCGGCCAGCCGACCGGGCTCGAGGACGGTGTCCGCACGGTCACCGACGGCACCCTGATCCTGCTGGCGTACGTCGCCGTCCTCGTGATCATCGCCGTGCAGATGTTCCGCCGGCGCGACATCGCCGCGGTGTCGTGACATGTCGCTGCGCCGAGTGCTACTGGCGGCTGGGGCAGTGTTCGCGCTGCTGCTGTTGCTGGTCGTCGCGCTCGGCGGCCTGATCGGAGCGCGCGGGGCCTCAGATGAGGTCTTTGATGAGAACGCGGTCGATGCGACGGAAGACCCGCAACCCGCGTCACTGACGGTCGTCACTCGGGAGGCCGAACCACCACCGGACGATTTCGTGGTCGCGATCGAACGCCGCGGGTCGACGTTTCGCTCCTTTCCCGTGATCGTCGGCGTCGCCGACCGGGACGTGATCACCGTGCACGCCAAGGGTTTCCCGCCCGGCGACGGTGGGGTCGTCCAGTGTGTGCTTTCGTCTCAAGGTGCCTGGCCGTGCACCAATGAGCTTCCGGTGCACTTCGACGACGACGGCGCGGCGACGGTCCTGGCCCGGGTGACCGCCGAGATCCCCGGCCTCGACGGTCGCCCCGTCGACTGCACAGCGCCGGCGGCTCCCTGCGTGCTGACCGTCGGCTACTTCGGTGACTTCGGGATGGCCGATCTCGTGTTCGGATCGGCCCGACCCGTCGACGGCCGTCTCGTGATCGGCTCGGCTGAGCCCGCTGGCGATGGGGTGGCTGGCGATGGGGTGGCTGACGACGGGGCGGCTGGCGGCCGCGTGCGCGACAGTGAGGCGATCACACTGCGGCTCAGCGGATTCCCACCAGGATCGTCGGCGGCGATCGTGCGCTGCGCCGCACCCGACCGCCGGAGCGTCCACACCTGCGATCCGCCGGCTGCCGGAGTTGCCGTCACGTTCGACGATACGGGTGCCGCCCGGGCCGAGATCGTCGTGCACGAGGGGCGCGTGGGTCTCGAGGACCGCCCGTGCGATCGAGATTCACCATGCTCGCTGTCGGTGGTGTCGGACGAGTTCGTGTGGTCGGGCAGGCCGACAAGCCTGCGCTTCTCTGAGCCTCCCGGAGCGTCGTACGAGCCCGGCCGGCTGATGCTCGGCCTGGTCGCAGCCGGCCTCCTCGTCGCGGTCGGTGCCGTCCTCGTGCGGCGCACCGACTGGTCGATCCCCGAACGCGCCCCGTCCTGAAGTCAGCCGGCGCGCAGCAGGGGAGCCAGCTTGGTGCAGATGGTCTCGATCGCCTGCGCCACCATGGGCTCGGGCATCCCGGCGAGTGAACCCCAGAGGAACACGTCCTCGACGGCCAGATCGCCGATGTAGTCGAGGATCCCTCGTGCGACCATCTCGGGCGTCCCGTACATGAACGATCCGAGCACCTTGCCGGGGTCCTTGCCGATCAGGCGATCGGGGTCGACCGGGCGGGGGATGGGCTGATCGGTCCCCTCCACCATGTAACGCCGGTACGAGTCGAGCTGGTACGCGAGGTGCTTCTTGACCACCGGCCAGTCGCGTTCGGGATCGTCGGTCACCCAGGCCTGTACCGAACCGCCGCGCCTGGCGCGTGCGGGTGAGTGCCCGGCCTCGGCCAGCGCCGACTCGTAGGGCTCGGTGAGCGCGGGGTTCACCGAGAGCAGGCCTTCGCCGAGCAGGCCGGCCCGCCGAGCTCCCTGGGGGCCTTGGTATCCCATGAAGATCGGGATCTCGCCCTGGACGGGCGCCGGCGTCAGGCGGCCGCTCGCCCAGAGGGCTCGGAGCTCGCGCGCGCGCTGGTCGGTGGTCGTGTAACGGCGGCCGATGTCGGCTCCGAAGAGCTCGAACTCGGGCACGCGGTAGCCCGCTCCGAGCCCGAGGTCGATCCGGCCCCCGCTGATGATGTCGGCCAGGGTCGCCTGCTCGGCAATCTCGGCCGCGGCGTGCAGCGGCGCCAGGAGCACGGCAGTGCCGATCCGGGCTCGCTTCGTGCGAGCGGCGACGGCGGCGGCGAAGGCCAAGGGCTGGTTGAGGTACCCGTCCTCGAAGAGATGGTGCTCCGACAGCCAGATCGAGTCGGCGCCGAGGCGCTCGGCCTCCTCGCACATCTCCAGCGTGAAGCCGTAGAGGCGGGTCGGATCCTGGCGCCACCCCGGCGGGTTGCGCATGTCGAAGTACACGCCGACTCTCATGTGGCCGTCCTCTGTTCATCGAACTCGGACGCTCGATGTCGGGGCAGTCTCGTCCGAGCGACCCGATCCCTGCGAGCACCTGTCGCCGCGGCGGCACATGCACGGCTGAGCGACCGGTGTTGACGGGGGTTGTTGGTGGGTGGTGACCCCGGCCGGTCGCCGGCCAGGCGCTTTATCGCTCGACCGACGGCGGCGTGAACTGGGAACCTGTAGCGAGTGAGGACGAGCTCTGGATCGCCGACCTCGACGTGGCTGGCGACCGTATCTATGCCATCGGTACCGCTCCCGCTCCCCAGGCCTCAGGCCCGCGTCTCGCCCGGCCGTTCTCGCAACTGTCAGCGTGGCGGGCCGTATCCGGCCCGCCACGCTGACAGTTGGCGGTCGTGGGCTACGGCGCGAGGCAGAAGTGCGGGCCGTGCCCGAAGCTCAGGTGGCGGGCCTCCGGGCGGCTGATGTCGAGCTCGTCGGGGCGCTCGAAGCGGGCCGGGTCGCGGTTGGCGCTGGCCCGGACGAAGAACACGGTGGACCCCGCCGGCAGCGACAGACCGAAGGCCTCGACCGGCTCGACGGTCTTGCGGCGGCCCACCCGGAACGGCGGGTGCAGGCGCAGACATTCCTCGATGGCACCCCGCAGCAGCGTACGGTCGGCCCGCAGCCGGTCGGCCTGCACGGGGTGACGAACGAGCGCCAGCACCGAGTTCACGATCACCGCCCGGCTCGATCCGACCGCGCCGCCGATCAGGTTCACCACCAGTGCGAGCCGGTCGTCCGGATCGATCGCCCCGGACCCGGACCCGGCCCCGCCCTCTGCCCCGCCCCCTGCCCCAGCCTCGGCCGCGCCTCCGCCGTCGGCGGCCAGCATCGAGATCACGTCGTCGCGGGGGTCCGCTTCCCGCTTCGCCAGCAGTGCCTTCACATAGGCGTACAGCGCCACGATCGACGACTCGGCTCGCTGGCGAGCCTCGGGCGTCATGGGCTCGGTGAAGCCTTCCTCGGGGTCGGCCAGCACGGTCTCGATGTCGTCGGCCGAGAGCAGCACGACCTCGCCGGTATGGGTGACGGCCGTCCGCCCGGCGGCTCGGGCAGCCCGCAGCACTGGGTGCGGGTCGATCCATATCTGCGGGTCGCGCAGGTCGATCACGACGGGACCGGTTCCGCCCTCCGGAGCAGTCATCGCAGGCCGACGATCACGTCCCGTGTCTCCCCAGACGTCACGAGCTCACGAACGCCAGGCGGCGATGATGGCGTCGGTCGTCGTGAGGGTGGCAAGCGGCTTGAACGTGTGTTGGAGCATGTCGTCGGCGTAATCGAGCGGCACCCCGGCGACGGCGTCGGTGGGCACGACCACCTCGTAGCCCCGGTCGACGGCACCGAGCACCATCCCGAGCAGGCCGATGTTCACCGAGACGCCGGTGGCGATGACCGTCGTCACGCCGAGGTTGCGGATGATCTGGTCGAGCGCCGTCGAGGTGAATGGCGTCATGCCATGCAGGCGTGACACGACGATGTCGCGCACGGCGTCGTAGCCCAGCTCGGGGATCAGCTCGGCCTCGGTGGAGCCGACGCCCACGTGGTCGGAGCCGGGTCTGGCTCCGGCGAGCATGCGGCAGTTGGCCTTCGATCCGGCCCGGTCGGGGCGGAACTCGGCCGTGCAGTGCACCACCCGCACGCCGGCGGCCCGGGCCCCGGCGCACAAACGCCCCAGGTTCTGGAAGGTGTTGCGGGAGTTGGCGGCATCTCGCAGGTGGGGGACGGTCGAGAGGTCGCCCACGACGCCGCGCTGGCACTCCATGGTGAGCACCGCGGTGTGGTCGGCAGCGATCAGCGGTCGGAGGTCGAGGGGCATCGCGGGCCTCTTTCGGAGCTGTCAACCCGAGCAGGAGTGAGTACACCGCCGTAGAGGGGGGTCTACTCACTCTTGGTCGGCTGGGGGGCGGGCGGGTTACAGGCCGAGGAAGCCGCCACCGTCGGTCATGATGGTCTGGCCGGTGACGTACTGCGCGAGGTCGGACGCGAGGAACACCGCGACCGGGCCGATGTCGGTGTCGGGCCGACCCACCCGGCCCAACGGGGTGCGGCCGACGAGGCGCTCCTCCAACACCGGGTTCTTCACGTACATCGCCTCCATGGCCGGCGTCAGGGCCACGGGGCCGATGCAGTTGACCCTGATGCCCAGCGGCCCCCACTCACGCGCCAGCGACTTGGCGAAGCCCCGCTGCGCGCCCTTCACCACCGAATACACCGGCAGGTACGAGCTGCCTTCTACGCCCGCGGCCGAGCTGATGATGATGTACGAGCCCCCGCTGGCCAGCAGGTGCGGGTAGGCCGCTTGCGCGCACGAGAACGTGGCCCGGACCGCTGTCGACATCATGGCGTCGATGCCGTCGTCGGCCAGGTCCTGCAGCTCCGACGGCACGCCCGTGCTCGCCAACGCGTTGTGCACCATGCAGTCGAGCCGCCCGTAGCGCTCGACGGTGGCCGCCACGACGGCGCCGACGTCGGCCCGCGACACCACGTCGCAGCGGAGGCAGACGGCCTCGCCGCCCTCGTCGCGTATGGCTGCCGCTGCCGGTTCGCCGGTCTCGGTGCGGCGAGCGGCGACGACCACCGACGCCCCCTGGCGAGCCATCGCCACCGCGATGCCCTGGCCCACGCCGCCACCAGCGCCGGTGACGATGGCGACCTTGCCAACCAACAGATTCCCGTTCACGAGGCTCCCATCACTGTCTGGATCCACGGTCCGCGACCAGCCGGGCACCTGCCGGGGCGCCGGGAGGCGAGACGGCGGGTCGAGACGTCGCTGCGGACCCGTCGCGCGGCCCGGGGGTGGGGCCTCTCGGGTACCTGCCGGGATGGCCGGAGGCCAGGGGCCCGGCAGCGAGAACACCTCATCACTGGGCCATCCAGATCCCGCCGTCGAGCGTGATGGTGGCGCCGGTGGCGAAGTGGGCGTCGTCGGATGCGAGCAGGGCGACGACGGGAGCCAGGTCGCGCGCCGGATCGCCGGCCGAGCCCAGTGCCGGCACCGACAGCGAGATCGCCGAGGACAGCCGTTCCCCGGCGGCGGCGCCGGCACCACCGTCCGCGCCCGCCAGGACCATGCCCGGCGCGAGCTGGATCATGTTGACGGTGATCGCGTACTTGCCCCACTGCTTCGCCAGGGCCTTGCCGAGCTGGCGGACCCCCTCGGCGACCGACGCCAACGGCGCGAAACCTGCACCACCCGCCGTGCCGATGGTCGGCATCGTGAACACGATCCGGCCTCGCCCGCTGTCACGCAACGGAGCGAAGCACGTCTGGGCCGTGTGGATCGCGGCGTACAGCGAGGTCTCCGCAGCGGCCTCCCACACGTGCTCGCTCATCGTGGCCAGCACGCACTCCTCCAGCGCGGCCGGATGGGTCCACGTGTGCACGAGGAGGTCGAGCCCGCCAAGCTGCTCGATGGCTCCACCGACGGCGGAGCCAACGGCAGCCCGTCCGCCGAACGAGGTGGCGTCGGGCTGGAGATGAACGAGCCCGCCCACGGCACGCGAACGCAGCCCGTCGGCCAGACCGGAGGACAGTGTGTCGTCGCCGCCCACGATGAGGGTCTTCACGGGGGCGGAACCTATCGCCAGGAGGGCGCGCCCGCACCAGGAGACCGGTAGCGTGGGGCAGTGCCCGTCGGCCGCACGCGCCGGCGCCAGTCACCGAAGTCGAAGGAGCGCACCATGTTCGATGTCCTCATCACCGGTGGAACGGTCATCGACGGGACGGGCGCCCCGCGCCAGAGAGCCGACGTCGGCATCCGCGACGGCCGGATCGCTGCGATCGGCGATCCGGGCTCGCTCGACGCCAAAGGTGCCACCGAGACCATCGACGCCACCGGGTTGATCGTCGCCCCCGGTTTCGTCGATGTGCACACGCACTACGACGCGCAGGTGTTCTGGGACCCTGCGCTCACCCCGAGCCCCCTGCACGGCGTCACGACGGCCGTCGCCGGCAACTGCGGTTTCAGCATCGCCCCGCTCGAAGCCAGCGAGGCCGACTACCTGTTGCACATGCTCGCACGGGTCGAGGGCATGCCTGTCGAGTCGTTGCAGCAAGGCGTGCCGTGGAGCTGGCGCAGCTTCGGCGAGTACCTCGATCTCATCGACGGCACCACCGCCGTGAACCTCGGGTTCATGGTCGGGCACTCGGCAATCAGGCGTGTCGTGATGGGCGAGCGGGCTGTCGGCAACGCGTCGACGCCCGACGAGCTCGAGCGCATGAAGACGCTCCTCCGAGAAGGTCTGGCGGCTGGCGGTCTCGGCTTCTCGTCGTCGCAGGCCACGACCCACAGTGACGCCGACGGTGAACCCGTCCCGTCGCGCCATGCCACGCCCGAGGAGATCCTGGCGCTGTGCGACGTGGTGAGCGAGTACCCGGGCACCGGGCTCGAGTTCATCCCGACCATCGGACCGTTCGAAGACTCGCACGTCGAGCTGATGACGCAGATGTCGCTGCGAGCCAATCGCCCCTTGAACTGGAACGTGATCGGCACCAACGCCCAGATGCGCGCCGCGACCGATGCCAAGCTCAGCGCCTCCGACTATGCGGCCGAGCGCGGCGCCACGGTCCTGGCTCTCACCGTGCCCGATCTCATGCGCATCTACGTCTCGTTCGACAGCGGGTTCCTGCTCGACGCTCTGCCCGGATGGGCCAAGGCCATGACGGCCCCGGCCGACGAGAAGCTGCGCATCCT
>VFJJ01000159.1 GCA_009886115.1 Actinomycetota bacterium | reverse complement strand
TTCACGCTCCAATGGGAGCTTGCGCACCTCCCAGAAGATGAGAAAGAGCTCATCTTTCCGCTGCTCAAACCCTCGCTCGAGGGCAACATCGACATCGGCCGGTACACCGAACAGGACATGATCATCGTCGGCACCCCCGACGAGTGCGTCGAGAAGATCCTTCGCTATGAGGAGGCTGGTGTCGACCAGCTCCTGTGCTACTGCCAGTTCGGGTATCTCCCCCACGAGAAGGTTCTCCGCAACTTGGAGCTGCTCGGCACGCAGGTGATCCCCAAGCTCGAGGCGCGCGGGCATCGGGTCGACTACCAGGCGATGTTCAAGGAGGGCCAGCGGTGGACATGATCTCGGGGCTCCGCTACGAGGCCCAGAAGAAGAAGGAAGCCGCCGAACGGGCCCGGCTCCTGGCCGTGGCCGAAGGGGACGCTGGCGCGGCGGCCGATCCGTCCACCGAGGTCCCGATCTCGCCGGTCCCAGCGCGCGTCCCCGACGACGAGGATGCCGACGATCAGCCGTGATGCTCGGGGGCTTCGAGGAGGGCAGCGAGGGCGAGGGCCGTGTTGTCGAGCAACTCGGACTCGTCAAAAGGCGCTTGGTCGAGACGCCACATCCACCACATCCGATCGAGCATGCTGAACAACAGCATCCCCTGCTGGGTCGGATCACCCATGGGATGGCCCCGGAGGGCATCCATGATGAGGCCGAGGCGGCGCGACAAGTTCAGCAGGTTCGGACGGCCAGCACGGAGCAACTCGTCGTCCTCTTGCGCCGCCTGGATGAACGACAGCGAGAAGCTCCCGTGGACGTCCTGCATCGCGAAGTACTCGGAGACCCAGCATCTGAGGTCTTGGAGCCTCCAGTCGTCGCCGATCTTGGCCAGTCGGCCGATCACCGCTTGCGCGTCGCGATGGGCGTGCAGGCCCATCGCCAACAACACGTCACGTTTCGAAGGGAAGTACGTGTAGAACGAAGCCCGGGAGATCCCAGCCGCTCGGGTGATCTCGTCGATGGTCGTGCCCGCGTAGCCTCGCGAAAGCAGGATGTCCTTGGTGGTGGACAGGATCAGATCGATCGTCCGCTGGGCCCGGGGACCCAGCTCGGCCGCCGGCCGGCGCAGGTGCGGCGCCACGACCAGATCGGAGCTCGAGCGACTCGATCCCGTCCGGCTCGACTCGCCGCGTCGCCGTCTCGGACGATCGGTGGTCGCGGGCTCGGCCTGAGCATCGGGAGAGGCGATGCTCGCGGCTGTGGAGCTCTCGTCGGCAGTCACCATGGGGGAGACGATACAGGCTCGAGGCTGGCCTGCTTGACACCCGAGACACCCGATCGTCGGGGCTCGTCCGTTGATGGGGGCTCCTGCCGCAGAGCTGCGTTGCTGACCCGATGCATCGTGATGGCCGAGGGGGATCGTGACCCGCCCGACTGATTCTTGAGCTCCGCCGTTACGTGGACGAGCAGGAGATCAGGAACGTCTATCTCCGCTATTGCCGGGGTATCGACCGGATGGAGCTCGACCTGGTTCGTGGGTGCTATCACCCGGACGCCGTCGACGAGCACGGCGATTATCGCGGTGGGGTCGAAGAGTTCCTGGCCTTCGTGGCCAGCGGCCTGACGCGTTACGAACGCACGATGCACTTTCTCGGCAACGTGCTGGTCGAGGTCGACGGCGACCGGGCCCGGGGCGAGGCTTACGCGATCGCCTTGCACCGCTTGGCCCCGCGAGGCGACCGTCCCGCTCGCGATCACGTCGTGGGCTTCCGCTACGTCGACGACTTCACTCGACGGGCAGGGGAGTGGCGCATCTCGCATCGGGTGTGCGTGTTCGATTGGACGCGGACCGACGCCGTTCGTGCCGGCTGGGACTTCACCGACGGCTTCCGGCGAGGGTCTCGCGACGCCGGCGACGTGGTGTTCTCGGGTTCCCTCGCCGACCTGTTCGAAGCCGGTCCGACGGGTTGATCGCTTGCCCGCCTGGGAAGGTACGGTTCGACATGCTCCTCAAGTCACTGCGGGTCGACCCGGTCGAATTGGCGACGTCAACCGGCTGGAAGGTCGAACCCCGAGGTGTGTGCAAAGGTGCGCACTGCGTGCCCCTGCCGGCATCAGCAGCGGACGACGCAGGGTTGGTCGACGTCCGGGCGCTCGCCGACAGGCTGGGCATGGCCATCGTCGGCGAAGCCAACCATGCCGGGAGTGAGCTCTGGGCCCTCGGGCCCGAGTCGGCGGTGACGGGCCGAGCGCTCACCACGGCCGAGGCGCCCGATCTCGTGTTGCCCACGATCGACGGTGAGCCCTTCCGACTGAGCGGGCTGCTGGGCTCGAAGGTGATCATCGTCTCCTGGGCATCTTGGTGAGGCTGTGCCCAGGATCTGCCCGTGTGGCAGGAGCTGAGGAACGAGTTGCAGGCCCGGGGGACCGACGTCGCGATCGTGACGGTGGCCCTCGACACCGGGGGCGCCGACGTCGCCCGGCCGTTCGTCGAGCAGGCCGGCGCTGGGAACATCGCGCTCGTCGACGTGGCCCACCTGATGGGTGCGCTCTTCGGTGTCGTGAACGTTCCCAATGCCGTGTGGATCGATGAGCGGGGAACGATCGTCCGGCCCGCCGAGCCCGCGTTCCCCGGCCGTTCCCCGATCATCGACGAGATTCGCGGCGTCGACCTCGGGGGTGGCGATGGCGATTTCGATGCAGCCGGCTCGGGGAACGCCGACCGTCCCAGCACCGGGCTCGGGCTGATGAACCAGGTCCGAGGCGATGGCGCTTCGCCCATGCCGCCGGCGTTGGTCGAGCAGCTCCGGCTCACCCAGCAGATCGTGATCGAGGCCGAGCTCTACCGCGACATGATCCTCGACTGGGCCGAGCTCGGCGCTGCGAGTCGCTACGCGCTCGCACCTGACGAGGTCGTGGCACGGTCGAACGTGCGCTCACTCGACCAGTCTCGGGCGGCAGCCCATTTCGAGTTGGGTCAGCACCTGCACCGTCACGGCGATCACCCGGGGGCGATCGGGCACTGGCGCGAGGCCCATCGGCTGCAGCCGGAGAACTGGACATATAAGCGCCAAGCATGGCGCTTCGAAGCCGGCCCCGGCGGTGACCCGTCGCTCTACGACGGCAACTGGTCGGCCGACGTGCGCGCCATCGGCCCCGAGAACTACTACCCCAAGTTGGAGGTCAGGTGACGGGCCCGATCGTGGCGGATCCCACGGCGACGCTCGACGAGGTTCGAGCGTCCTTCCGACGGTGGCTGGCCGACAACTCGACGGTCCTGGCGCCGTATCGCACTGAGCCCGTGGGTGACCTGGCCGACTCCTTCGCCCACTTCCACGGTCTGCAGCGCTTGCTGTGCGATGCGGGCTGGACCCGGCTGGGCTGGCCCGAGAGCATGGGGGGCCTCGGCGGGTCGAGCCTGCAACGAGCCCTCGTGCTCGACGAGCTCGCTGCGTCGGGTCAGGCCCTGCCCGGCGGCTTGGGCAGTGTCGAGATCATCGCGCCCATGCTCGTGGGGTACGCGCAGTGGTTGGCGGCGGTGCACCTGGTGCCGGGCCTCCGTGGCGACGAGGTGTGGTGTCAGGGCTTCTCGGAACCCGACGCCGGCAGTGATCTGGGCTCGTTGCGCACCAGGGCCGTCCCCGACGGCGAGGGCCATCGGATCAACGGCCAGAAGATGTGGACGAGCAACGGCCACATCGCCCGGTACAGCGCGGTGTTGGCTCGTACCGGTGACGACGAACGCGGCTACCGCGGTCTCACCATGTTCTGGGTCGATCTCCACAGCCCGGGGGTCACCGTGCGCCCGACGGCTTGCGAGAGCGGACGGTCGGAGGTCTCGGAGGTGTTCCTCGACGACGTGAAGGTGGGCCCGGAGCACGTGGTTGGTGGCGTTGGTGAGGGCTGGGCGGTCGTCATGTACCTGCTGCAGTTCGAGCGGGGCGCGTACGCCTGGCAGCGTCAAGCCGAGTTGCTCACCCAGCTCGAGGAGCTCCTGGACCATGTGTCGCATGGCGATTCTGGCACCACGGCCGATCTCGTGGGGAGCACCTACCTGGGCTTGTTGGCGTTGCGGGCTCGCTGCAGCGCCACATTGGCGGCACTCGACAGCGGCCGTCAGCTCGGCCCCGAGATCTCCATCGACAAGCTGCTCCTGAGCTCGGCCGAGCAGACGCTCACCGACACCGCCCGCACCGTGTTGTGGCCCGCTTTGGAGATCGATGACGACGAGGCGGCCGAAGCCTGGCGCCGACGGTGGACGTTCTCGCGGATCACCACGATCTACGGCGGTGCCGCCGAGGTGCAGCGCGACCTGGTGGCCGAGCGCCTCCTCGGCCTCCCGAGGGGGCGATGATGGATCTCGATGAGATCGCGCTCGTCCGGGGCTCGCTCCGTCACCTGCTGGCTTCGGCCCCCCCGGCCGCCGTGCCCGCCGCGTTGGTCGATGCGGGCTGGGTCGAGTTGCTCGACGTCGAACCCGCGGTGGCCATCGGTCTGCTGGCCGACGAGCATGGTCGCGCCCTCGCGGCCACTCCGGCGCTCGATCTCGTGATGCTCCACGGCGCCGGACTGCGCGTCGACACCACGACCTCCGTCGTGCTGGCGCCCATGCGACGGCTGGCCGAACGCGGGGCGACGGGCGCGGCGTCAGCGCTCCTCGTCGACGGCCTGGTGCTGACCGGGCACCAGCGGGCCGAGCGTTTCGTGGTGGCCTGCGACGACGGTCTGGTGATGCTCGGCTCGGGCTCCGTCGAGCTCACTCCGATACGCGGCGGTGACGGAACGCTGGCCCTCAGCCGCGCTGCTGGCTCCCTCGACGCCGGGCCCGACGCGACGATCGCTCCGGCGTCGGCCTGGGTCGGAGCCCTGGCCGCCGGGAGGCGCTTCCTGGCCGGTGAGCTGATCGGGGTCAGCGAGGCCATGCTCGCGACGACCGTCGAGTACGTCCTCGCCCGGCATCAGTTCGGCCGTCCGATCGGAGCGTTCCAGGCAGTGAAGCATCGGCTCGCCGACGTTCGGGTGGCCGTCAGCGCAGCGCAGTCGGCGCTCGACACGGCATGGACCGACACCGACCCGCTCACCGCCATGGCGGCGAAGTGCCTTGCTGGCCGAGCCCATCGCCTCGCAGCAACGCACTGCCATCAGGTGCACGGGGGCATCGCGTTCACCGTCGACCATGGGTTCCATCGGTTCATCCGGCGGGGACAGATGCTCGACGCCTTGCTCGGCTCGGCCGATCACCTCACCCGTGAGATCGGCCAACAACTCATCTCTGCCCGACGGGTACCGCGCACGCCCGAGCTGCGCGCACCGGTGGTGACCGACGCATGAGCGACACCGCAGAGCTCGACCTCGTCGACGTCGTGGCACTACGCCGCTTCCTGGCCGAGGCGGGGGTGGCGCTCGACGATCGCGGTCCCGCCGGAACGGTCCTCGACGTGTCGGTTCTGAGCGGAGGGTTGTCGAACCTCACGTATCTCGTCCGGTCGGGTCGGCACGAGCACGTGGTTCGTCGTCGACCGCTCGGCCATGTGGCGCCTGGGGCCCACGACATGCGGCGCGAGTTCACCGTGCTGTCGGCGCTGCAGTCGAGCGGTCTGCCCATCCCCGTGGTCTACGGCTTCTGCGACGACGAGACCATCGTGGGCGCCCCGTTCTACGCCATGAGCTGCGTGCACGGCTCGGTGTTCCATCGACGGGCCGACGTGGCCACTCTTCAAGCCCACGAGGCCCGGGCGGTGTCGGAGGCGGTGGTCGAGGTGCTCGATCGGCTGCACCGTATCGACCCGGCTGAGGTCGGACTGGGCGCTCTCGGTCGTCCCGACGGGTTCGTGGCCCGGCGCATCGGCCGGTGGATGGCGCAGTGGGAGCAGGCCGAGCATCGCGACCATCCAGCCGTCGACCGCTTGGGCCGGCGTCTCCTCGAGCTGGTTCCACTCCATGCCGATGCCACCCTGGTGCACGGCGACTACCGCCTGGGAAACATGCTGATCGACCTCGAGGCCGACCCCGAGCCCGGCGTGGCAGCGGTGCTCGACTGGGAGATGTCGACCCTGGGCGATCCACTCACCGACCTGGCCCATCTCATCGTGTACTGGGACCGCACCCGGGGCCGGCTCACGCACGAGAGCCAGCTCATCGCCGAGCATCCGGGGTTCGCGTCGTCGAGCGAGCTGGCCGAGGGCTATGCCCGAGCGACAGGGCGCGACGTGTCGGCTCTCGACTTCTATCTGGCCTTCGAGCATTGGCGAGCGGCGATCATCAAGGAAGCCATCTTCACCCGTCAACGCTTCCTCGGACGGGCCGCCGACCGACCTGGATCCGATGCCGGGCACGGCGATGACGCCGGGGCGCGGGAGTCCGTCGACCTGGGCGAGAGCGTCGGCCGTCACCTCGAAGAAGCAGCCGACCTGTTGCACGTGTGAGACCTTCCAACTCCTCGAGAGGAACAGCTGATGGCCAGCGTTGTCGACGGCGAGCTCCGGGATGTGCTGGAACGGATGCGGGACTTCATCGATGGCGAGGTGATCCCGGCCGAGACCGTGCTGCGAGAAGCCAGCCTTGATTCTCTCGTGGCCATGGAGCGGCTCAAGGCCGAGGCCAAGGCCCGGGGGTTGTGGGCGTTGGGTCATCCCGAGGAGATCGGTGGCGGGGGCCTGGGGTTCATGGCCATCACCCATCTCAACGAGATCATCGGACGGTCGTTCTTCGGTCAGAGCACCGTCGGGACCTGGTCGATGCAGGACTCGATCATGCTCAACCGCTACGGCAGCGACGAGCACAAGCGGCGCTGGCTCGCCCCGCTCGTGGCTGGTGAGATCCGGTCGTCCATCGGGATGACCGAGCCCGAGAACCCGGGTTCCGACCCCACGACCATGGCTGCCACGGCGGTGCTCGACGGCGACGAGTGGGTCGTCAACGCCCACAAGTGGTTCACGACCGGAGCGAACATCGCCTCGTTCACGACGATCTTCGCGATCACCGAGCCCGAGGAGACCAATCGGCACAAGCGTTTCTCGGCGATCATCGTCCCGACCGACTCGCCGGGCTACGAGGTTGTCCGCGTCCTCTCGACGCTCGGCAGCACGCTGGGGGCGCACTGCGAGATCCGGCTCACCGACGTGCGCGTGCCGCGCGAGAACCTGCTCGGGGAGAGGGGCGAGGGTTTCGTGATCGCACAGCGCCGCCTGGGACCGGGCCGGATCTTCCATTGCATGCGCTGGCTGGGCCAGATGCAGCGGGCCTTCGAGCTGATGTGCGCCCGGGCCAACGAGCGTGTGGTCGGTGGCGCGCCGCTGTCGCATAAGGGACAGATACAGCACTACATCGCCGAGTCGGCCGCCGACATCTTCTCGCACCGGGCGATGACGCTCGCTGCTGCCGAGGCCGTCGACCGCGGCTCGGAAGGCCGCATCGAGATATCGCTCATCAAGTTCCGCGGGGCCCAGCTCCTGCACGACGTGATCGACCGGGCCATCCAGGTGCACGGCGCGCTCGGCGTCACGTCCGACACCCCGCTGGAGTGGATGTACCGCGAAGCGCGCTACGCCAGGATCTACGACGGCCCCGATGAGGTGCACCGCGAGGTCGTGGCCAAGAAGCTCGTCAAGAACCCGACCCAGGGCCCGTGGCGTACCTGAGCCCAGCCCGGCCCAGCCTGCCCAGCCCGCCCGCCCTACCGCGTTCTTTGTGGCCGCGGTCACGCCCTGAGCAACGTGGGCCACAAAGAACCGGGGGGTCGATGTCGCTCAGGTCGAATCCCGTGCGGGCCGTGTATCGATCGATCACGTCGTGGCGCGACGAGAAACCGCCGGCCATGGTGGGCGGTATCTCCATCCACACCAGCGGCGTCGACTCGTTGGGTTCGTACCAGTTGTTGAGCAGGAATCCCACGTCGGCCAGCACGTCGCCGAGGGTCCAGAGCTCCCAGTCGAGCACGGCGAGCATCTCGCCCGTCGGTGAGACCATCACGTTGCCGAACCGGTAGTCGGAGTGGACGATCCCCGTGTAGCGCTGTTCGGGCTGCGTCGCCACCAGGCGCGCATGCAGGTCGTCGATGGTCGTGAGCTCACGAGTCTGGTTCTGCTTCCAGACCGCGTGCATGCGGGCCAACTGGCGCTCGAGGAAGTGTTCACGCTTCGCGGCGTCTCCCAGCCCGACCGCGTCGACGTCGATGCCGTGCAGATCGGCGAGAACGTCGACGATCGACTCGCTCGCATGCTGACGGACCGCAGGGTTCAGGAGCCGGTCGGCCTCGCCGGGGTTGGCGATCACATGCCCATCGACGTGGCCCATCACGTAGAAGGGACGCTCGTTCACGGTCTCGTCGGTGCACAGGCCCAGCATCTGCGGGACGGGCACCGACGTGGGTGCCAATGCCGCCATCACGCGGTGCTCGCGGCCCATGTCGTGGGCTCGGGTCGAGCCTGACCCGAGCGGTGGGCGGCGCACAACGCACCGACGGCCCGACGCGTCCTCGGCGACGTAGGTGAGGTTGGAGTGACCG
Organism: Actinomycetota bacterium; assembly: GCA_009886115.1. Classification (GTDB taxonomy): domain Bacteria; phylum Actinomycetota; class Acidimicrobiia; order IMCC26256; family VFJJ01; genus VFJJ01. The sequence continues at coordinate 2,828 of VFJJ01000159.1, read as the reverse complement.
CCGCTGATGAGCGAGAACGCGATCGGCGCCACGAGATCGGAGATCGTGGCGAGCATCCACCGCTCGACGGAGACGGCGTCGACACCAGGGAGCGCCGTGGGGCCCGCTGCCCCCGCTGCGTCCGATGCGTCCGATGCATCCGATGCGCCCGCCACGCTCACGCCGAGCCTCCTGCCGCCGCTGCCGCGGCGGCGATCAGCCCGGGCCGATGCTCGGGCGCCGCGACCAGCGCGATGCGGCCCGCTCGCTCGGCCGGGTCGAGCCCTCGGAGGTCGGCGACTCCGTGCTCGGTGACGACGGCATCGACGTCGCAGCGGGGTGTCGACACGACCTCGACCCGGGTCACGATCGTCGATGCTCCCGACCGGGTGATCGATCGCAGCGCGATGACCGAGAGTCCGCCGGGCGAGCGGGCGGCGGCGGCGGCGTAGTCGGGATGTCCGCCTATTCCGGCCACGACCCGACCCCCGACCTGCTCGACGTTGACCGACCCGTCGAGCGAGACCTGCAACGCAGTGTTGCAGGCCACGAAGCGGGGGATGGCCGAGACCACGGTGAGATCGTGCGTCTGCTCGATCGGCAACAGCTCCAGTCGACCGCGTCGCGCCAGATCGGCGATGGCCTGACCCCCGAACACATACCCCGCCCGCACCTTGCCGTCGAGCAAGCCCCGATCATCGAGGAGTGCCATGGCGTCGGTGACCAGACCCGAGAAGATCCGGACCGGGCTGGTGAGGCTGGCGACGATGCCTTCGCCGATACCGCCGGGCCCGAACTGGAGCGTGGGGAGGGCCGGCAGCAATGACACCACGTGGCGGCCGATCGCGAGGTCGACGTCGTCGGCCGGCCGCGCCGCTGCCGTGTCGCGGCCGCCGAGGCGAGAAACCGTGGCCACGACGGTGCCTGGGATCTCGGGCGCGCCGAGATCGGGCGCGTCGTCGTCGATCTCCACCACGACCCGCGGAGCCTGAGCGGCTGCCGTGCGTCCCCAACCCACCGTTCCCTTGAACGCCAACGTGGCTCCTCGACGAATCCCGGCGACCACGACGACATCGGGCTGCACCTGGCCGACCAATCGGAGGATCGCTGAGAGCCGCACGGGGACGTAGCGCAGGCGTCCGTCGGCCACTGCGGGCGCCAACGCGTAGCCGGCCATCACGGTGCGGCCCCGGAGATGCGGATCGGCCAGCCACGGACGGTCTTCGGGGGTCCAGCCGAGGAGCAGCTCGGGCGGGCGGGCGCTTCCGATGCCGGCCAATCGTGCGACCTCGTCCGGGCTCACCCGGGCGCTGTCGGCCCCGTCGGCGTAGGTGATCGTCGTGGTGTCTGGCGGCCACGGCGGCTCGTGAGCGTCGGTCATGAGCCGCGGAGGCTAGCCGGGCGGTGCACCATCGAGGAGATGGCGCGACATCGGAGGCGCCGCTGTCGCAGGTAGGGCGCGAAGGCTCCGACCATTGTTGACAGTTCCGTCAGATTGCCGGGACACGGGGTATCGTGTGTCGGTGGTCCGGCCGTCGAGGTCGGCGTGAACGAGGCCCGGATCGCCGTGCACGACCGCCGGTTCGGGCTCGGACGAGAGGCGATCAGATGGCGATGCTCGAGACCCAGACGACCGATGTCGCGGTCGACTACGGCCTGTACGACGCCGACCAGCACTACTACGAGGCCGAGGACGCGATCCATCGTCACATCGAACGCGACTTCCAGAGGGTGGTCCGCTGGATCGATGTCGACGGGCGCCGCACGCTCATGGTCAATGAGCGGCTGCTGGCGATGATCCCGAACCCCACCTACGACCCGGTCGGGGCGCCCGGCTCGCTCGAGGTCTACTTCCGGGCCGAGAACACCGAGGGCAGGGAGCTGCGCGACATCATCGAGATCCAGCGGATCCAGCCCGAGTACCGCGACCGTGCGGCGCGGGTGGCGTCGCTCGACGCTCAGGGAGTCGACATGGCCTGGCTGTTGCCCAGCCTGGGACTGGGCCTGGAGGAGATGCTCGTCGACGACGTCGAGGCGCTCAACGCCATCTTCCGGGCTTACAACCGTTGGCTCGACGACGACTGGGGATACGACCGCGATGGTCGAATCCAGACCGGCCCGTTGATCTCGCTCATCGACCCGGTCGCGGCCGAGGTCGAGCTGGCCCGGGTCATCGCGCTCGGCGCCAAGTTCGTGACCCTGCGGCCGGCTCCGGTGGCGGTCCCCGGCCGGCACCGCTCGCTCGGCGATCCCATGCACGACCGCGTGTGGGCGATGGCTGCCGAGGCCGGTGTGGTGGTCGCGTTCCACGCCGCCGATTCCGGCTACGGCAAGTACCTCAAGGACTGGGGCGAGTACGCCCGCTTCACGGGCTTGAAGGCGTCGCCCCTCACGGAGGTGCTCAGCGTCCACATCGATCGCCCGATCTTCGACACCCTTGCGGCGATCATCTGCCATGGCGTCTTCGACCGGCATCCCACGATGCGAGTGGCCACCCTCGAGCTCGGCGCGGGCTGGGTGCCCGAGCTCGTGCGGCGCTTCAAGATCTCGTACGGCAAGACGCCGCAGCTCTTCGGACGCGATCCGGTCGAGTCGCTCCGTGAGCACGTCTGGGTGGCACCGTTCTACGAGGACGACATCCGGGTGACGCGCGACGCCATCGGCGCCGACCGTGTTCTCCTCGGTTCCGACTGGCCCCACCCCGAGGGCCTCTCGGTGCCCCGAGCCTGGCTGCCCGACTTCGCCCGCCTCGACCCTGGCGAGCAGCGCCTGGCACTGCGCGACAACCTCAAGGCGCTCTCGGGCCGGTAGGCCTTCGGTTTCTTTGCGTCTGCGCCGGCTCTGGGCGC
>VFJJ01000012.1 GCA_009886115.1 Actinomycetota bacterium | reverse complement strand
TACTCGCCCGCGGCTCGGGGGTGGGGCCCCCCGGGCACCTGGCGGGATGGCCGGAGGCCAGGGGCCCGCCAGAGACAAATCAGTCGAAGGCTGACGAGAGGTACGCGGCTTCGATCTCGTGGAGCTGGCCGCGGATCTCCTCGGCCGTACCCGACAGGGCGATGCGGCCGCGCTGGATCACGTACACCCGGTCGGCGACGTCGAGGGCCTGGCGGACGTGCTGCTCGACGAGGATCACGCCGACGCCGCGGGTGTCGGCGGCCTCGCGCACGGCCGAGAGCAGACGCTTGACGATGAGCGGGGCCAGGCCGAGCGAGAGCTCGTCGGCCAGAAGCACCTGGGGGTTGCGGCACAGGGCCCGGGCCAGCGTGAGCATCTGCTGCTCGCCCCCGGAGAGCAGCCCGGCGCGCCGCTTCAACAACCGTTCGAGCTCGGGGAACAGCTCCAGCGCGTCGGCGTTCGACACGTTGGCCAGGCGCAGGTTCTCCTGGGCCGTGAGGCTCATGATCACCGACTTCTCCTCGGTGACGTATCCGAGCCCGTTGCGGCACCGCTGGTGCATGGGCGACTTCACGACCTCACCCTTCCAGCGCACCTCGCCCGCCATCGGGGTCAGCTCGCCGGCCAGGGTGAGCAAGGTGGTGGTCTTGCCGGCGCCGTTGGGGCCGATGAGCGCCACCACCTCGCCGGCGTCGACGTGCAGATCGAGCTCGCGCACGACGGCCATCTGGCCGTACCCCGTCGACATGCCCCGACATTCGAGGAGGGTCGTCCGGGTGGGGGCTTCGCTGGTCGTGGTGCCGATGCCGTTGATGTCGGTATTCATCACTGCACCCCCGCCGTGGTGGCGTTGACCAGCGACGGATCAGCGCCGTAGTCGACGTCGTCGTGGACCTCGGAGGTTCCCAGGTAGGCGGCCAACACGGCCGGGTCGGTGCGGACCTCAGCCGGGGTTCCCGAGGCGATGACCTTGCCGAAGTCGATGACCACGATGCGGTCGCAGGTGCTCATGACGAGCGCGACGTCGTGCTCGACGAGCAGCACGCCGATGCCCCGCTCGGAGGCGAGCCGGCGGATGAGCGAGGCCAGCTCCCGGCTCTCGGCCTCGTCGAGGCCGGCGGCCGGTTCGTCGAGCATCAGGATCGACGGTCCCGACGCAGCAGCCCGGGCGATGCCCACGAGTCGCCGGCGACCGTACGGCAACTCGCCGGGGAGCTGGTCGAGGCTCTCCTCGAGGTCGAACTCCCGGATGGCGGCCACGGCCGTCGACGGGAGGGGATGGGTGCCGGGCCAGAAGAGGTCGGTGAACCACGACAGCTTCGACGCTCCGGCGTCGGCCCCGGCGCGGATGTTCTCCTCGACGCTGATGTCTTCGAACAGCTCGAGCGACTGGAACGATCGCCGCAAGCCGTGGCGGGCCCGCTTGGTGGCCGACCAGGTCTCGATGGGGCCATCGTTCAGGAGCAGGCGCCCGCTCGACGGCCGGACGAAACCGGTGACGGCGTCGATGATGGTGGTCTTGCCCGCTCCGTTGGGGCCGATGAGCCCCACGACCTCGCCCGGGGTGACCGTGAAGCTCACGTCGTCGACGGCCACGACACCGCCGAAGCGCACGGTGAGGTTGGTGATGGCCAGGGTGACCGGATCGGCCTGCGTGGGGGGACTGTCGGGGAGCGGCTGGCGCTCGGGGGGCCGGGGTGTGAGGCGGAGCTTGCGGATCAGCTTCTGGGTTCCGTGGATGGTCCCGTCGGCGACACCATCCTGGTGGCCGATGATGATCAGCACCAGGATGGCCCCGCCGAGGAGCACGTCCCACTCGGTGATCTTGAGGACATCCTCGGTGAGCCGGGTGCCCAGGCCGCCGATGGCGTTGGGTGCGCCGAAAGCTGCACCGACGACGTAGCCCAGCCCGCCGATCACCGCGTGGCCGACCGAGTTGATCGACTCGAAGACGTTGAACTTGCCGTACTGGATGAGTGTTGTTTGGAAGCCCGCCAGGATGCCGGCCAACGCGGCGATGGCGGCGGCGACAGCGAAGGCGTAGAGCTTCACCCCGAAGACGCTGATGCCGAGCGACGCGGCCGCTCGTTCATTGGTGCGCACCGCGATGAGGCGGCGACCGGTGCGTGACCGGCGGAGGTTGGCCACGAGCAGGGCCACCAGCACCAGGGCGATCAGGCAGACGACCGCCCAGCGATGAGGATGGAACGAGGAGTCGACCTCGATGCCGAAGAGCTTTGCCGGCCCAACCCGCGTGCCCTCGTCGAGGGGGGGACCCAGGTACTTGCCGTTCGACAGCACGACCTCGTACACGGTGAAGCCCAGACCCAGGGTGACGACGGCCAGGTTCACACCCCGGGTGCGCAGCGCCGGGAGCGCGAAGAGCAGACCGGCCGGGATGGTGAGGACGATGGCGGTGAGGAAGGCCAGCTCCATGGGCCAGCCCTGGGCCTGCACCAAGCGGCCGGCGATGAGCGCCCCGACCCCGCCGAGGGCCCACTGGGCGAGCGAGAGCTGGCCGGCGTAACCGGTGAGCACCACGACCGACAGGACCATCACCCCGGCGGTGAGCGATATGTAGGTGCCCGATGCCCACTTCTCGTCGAAGGCGGTGAAGAGCAGCACGAGCAGAATGCCCGAGGCGATGAGGATGCCGCGGACGTTGATGCGTCCGGTGCCCAGGCGCGGCAGCCGGTCGCTGATGTGGCTGCGCAGCGGCAGGCCCCGGCCCCGAACCACGAGCACGATCAGGATGGCGATGAACGCGACCGCCCGGTTGAGCCCGGTGACGTCGCCGGTGTGGAAGAAGTCTTGGAAGTCGGACTTGTAGTTCGTGGCCAGGCTCTCGCCGACGCCCACGATCATCCCGCCGAGCAGGGTGAGGGGGAACGACTGGAACCCGCCGAGCAGGGCCGCAGCCAGCGCGGCGACGGTGACGACGAGGGTGAAGGTCGTCGTCGACAGGCCGGTGAGAGGAGCCACGAGGATGCCGGCGGTGCCAGCCAGGGCTGCCCCCATGGCCCAGGTGATGGCCGAGAGCGAGTCGGGCGACCAACCGAGGGTCTGCACGGCCCGCTCGTTCTGGGCGCTGGCGCTGATGGCCAGCCCGACCCGGGTGTAGCGAGCGAAGGCCCACAGCACGATGGTGAGCGCAACGGCGATGGCCGTGATGTAGATACGATCTTCACCGACACGGATGCCGCCCCAGTTGAAGCTCTCGTTGGGGAGGAAGTCGTCGATCCCCTTGTTGGCGGCGCTGTACTTGAGTTCGACCGCGGCTTGGACCACGGCGAGTAGCGCCAGGGTCGAGATGAGCCTGACGATGGCGGCAGCGTTGCGGAGCCGCCGAAGCACCAGGTACTGGTAGGCCAGTGCGACGGCGACCGATGCGAGAACACCGGCGGCGAAGGCGATGCCGATCGGCCACCCACGGTCCTCGTGGAGCGTCACGAAGCATACGTAGGCCGCCAACATTCCCAGCGCCCCGTGGGCGAAGTTCACCAGCCCCGACCCGCGGTAGATGAGCACCGCCCCCTGGGCGAACAGGGCGTAGGCCGCCCCGGCGCCGAGGCCGAGGATCGCGAACTGGAGGAAGTCCTTCATCGGGGCTCCTGGTGATCCTGGGAATGGTGGAACATCGTGACTCGTAAAGACCCGGTAACGCACGGTGGGGCCACCGGAGTGGCCCCACCGTGGTCGAGCGGGTGCTTGGAGTAGATCCTGCTCGCTACTTGAAGTTCGAGGTCTCGAAGACGACGTTGATGTCGCCGTCTCCGACCTGGACGAAGTTGCCGGGATTGCCGTCGTACTCGGCTTCGGGGTCCCAGCTCCAGAAGCCATACACGCCGTTCGAGATACGGGTGAACACCCCGGGGCTCGTCTTCGACGGTGTCCACGGCGGGATCAGGCCCAACATGTCGATGTCTTCAGCGGCGTTCACCGCCTCGGTCACCGTTGCCGCGGTGATCTCGTCGGGGTTCGCGTCTCGCATGATCGTGAGGAAGGCGTACATCCCGACCCACGAACGCATCGGGCTCGCCTTCAGGTTCTCGACCTGAAGCGCCTCGATCCCGGACGGGGCGAGGTCCTCGATGATGAGCTGGACTGCCGGGTTGTCGTTCGTCGCCGGCGGGATGGCGGCATTGAGCGTGAGATGGCTGGCGTAGTCGCCTAGCCCGGCGATGTCGGAGTAGGGGAAGGTCCCGAGGCTGCTCGAGAACTCGAGCTCGGAGTCGAGCTCGGCGGCCGCCTCGAGAACCTGGATCCCTTCCTGGCCTCCAATGGGCATGACCACGCCTGTGGCTCCGGCCGCCTCGGCGGCGAGGATGAACTGGCTGTAGTCGGTGGTGCCGGCGGGGACGGGCAGGTCGGCGACGAATTCGGCACCCTCGTCGGCGAAGCTGCCCTCGTAGAGCCCCTTCAGGGCGGTCGCTGCGGCGGCGTCGACGCGGATGATGGCGATCTTGGTGTGCCCGGCGTCGAGCAACGGCGGGACCATCATGATAGAGGTGCCGATACCGCCGGCGTCGATGCCGTAGCTGAGCGGGTCCTGGAGCTCGGGGATGCCCGGGCTGATCGCGAAGCGCGGGATCGACGCCTCGGTGAAGACCGCGATGACGTCGGCGGCGCCGAAGCTCGTGGTGTCGTTGATGGTGGCCACGATGCCCTCTTCGACGAGGTCACGGGCGCACTGGACGGCCTGGTTGGGGTCGGCCTTGTCGTCGCAGGTGATCATCTCGATGCACCGGCCGTTGAGCCCGCCCCGGCTGTTGAACGCCTCGGCTGATGCCTCGGATGCCTGGGCCTGGTCGATGAGCGTGAGAACGCCCGACTCGAACACGGTGATGAGGCCGAGCTTGACGGTGTCGAGCGACTCGTCGCACGGACCGTCGTCCCAGAGACCGGCGGCCAGGGCCGCGCTGGGCGGGATGGTGGTGGTGGGCGCCGGTGCGGTGGTAGCCGCAGTGGTCGCGGTGTCTGCTGGTGCGGTGGTCGCGGTGTCGGCGGGTGCGGTGGTGTCGCCGGCCGGAGCCGTGGTCTCGGCCGGAGCCGTGGTGTCGTCGTCGTCATCGCCGCATGCGGCGGCGACGAACGACAACGCGCAGACCAGCGCGATCGCTCTCGTCAGGAACTTCTTCGGCATAGCTGTGGTCCCCTTGTTAGGTCGGTGCATCGGAATCGATTCCCCCTGGTGCTGCTGCGTTTCAGGTGCTACTGGTGCTGCTGCTGCTCGGCTCGGGTGGGGCCGAGAACATGGTGCCGTCGGCGACGACTCGCGTAGCGAGACGGGCTAGGAGTCGAGGACTGCCGGACGGGCGATGGCGGCCAGGGCCTGGGCCGAGAGGCCGCCCTGGTTCGTGCGGCCGAGGCTCCGGATGGCGATGTCGACGTCGGCCGCCGACGCTCGCAGCGCGCCCACGGTGCAGTGCTCCTTGGGCCGCACGGAGAACGGGTCGAACTGGAACACCCGCATGGCGTTCAGGTGCGTGATCTTGGCGATCTCGTCGTCGGGGATGCCGTGGAGGGTCTTGCCGAGCAGCTCGGGTGAATGGGGCCAGGTGCTGTCGGAGTGCGGGTAGTCGCACTCCCATGTCATGGAGTCGACACCGACCCGATGGCGCTGCTCGAGACCGCTGGCGTCGTCGATGAAGCACGTGATGATGTGCTTGCGGTACACATCGCTCGGGCGCAAGCCGCCGAAGTCGGCGCCGGTCCAGGCGTGGTGGTGCTCGTGGACGTAGTCCATCCGCTCCAGCGCATAGGGGATCCAGCCGATCCCGCCCTCGGAGAGCGCGATCCGGATGTCGGGGAACTTCTTGAAGATGCCCGTCCACATGAGGTCGTTGAGCGCCAGGAACGAGTTCATGGGGGTGATGGCGATCATCACGTCGGCCGGGGCGTCGGTGGCGGTGAGGATGAGCGACGACGACGATCCGATGTGGAGGCACACCACGGTGCCGACCTCGGCGCAGGCCGCCCAGAACGGGTCCCAATGGGCGGTGTGCAGGCTCGGATGGCCCAGCTTCTCGGGGTTCTCGGAGAACGTGACGGCGTGGCAGCCCTTGGCGGCGATGCGGCGCACCTCGTCGGCCATGAGCTGCGGGTCCCAGAAGGGCGTGAGCGCACACGGGATGAAGCGACCGGGGTAGGTTCCCGACCACTCGTCGATGTGCCAGTCGTTGTAGGCCCGGACGACGGCGATCGCGAGATCCTTGTCCTTGGCCCGGGCGAAGAGCTGGCCACAGAAGTGCGGGAACGTCGGGAAGTTGAGCGAGCCCAGCACCCCGTTGGCGTTCATGTCGCGGACGCGCTCGTGGATGTCGTAGCAGCCCGGCCGCATCTGGTCGTAGCGGGTGGGGTTGAGGCCGTACTCCTCGGGCGGGCAGCCGGCGACGGCGTTGAGGCCCATGTACATGGCCCGCTCGTCCTCGAACTGCCAGTACTCGTTGCCCTGCTCGTCGATCAGCACCTTGGGCGCCCGGTCGCGATAGCGCTCGGGGATGTGCTGGTCGAACATGGTCGGCGGCTCGACGACGTGGTCGTCGACGCTCACGAGGATCAGGTCATCGACGTTCATGGCCCCCCAGAAAACGCACACGATCGTGTCCGTGACAGTTCCGTCAGATTACCGACCGGTGAAGGTGTGACGCAACGCACAGTAGTGAAATAGCGCGCTATATTTTTGATCAGCGCGATTGGCCTCCGGGTCCCCGTCGGGGCCATGCCGTCGCGCTCACGGTCATGGCCACTCGGAGCCGTAGGTGTTGATGTCGACGATCCGGCCCGAGAGCCCGTCCGCTCGTTGCAATGCCAGGTGGTGCACGCCGGGGACGACCCGGTCGGGGGTGCCCCAGCCCGTCCAGTCCCAATCGGCGCCGAGCTCGTGGACGCTCTGCTCGGTCTTGACGGCCCCGGGACGCAAGGCGTTGACGGCGCTGTTGCGGTCGCCGACCTCCAGCGACCGCGCGCTGGAGAAGCGCTCGAGCGCGGCCTTGGCCACCGAGTACGTGAGATAACCCGGGGGCAGGTGAGCGGTCATGCCTGGATCGGCCGCGCCGGAGGAGATGTTGATGATGCTCCCTCCGCCGCCCCGGGCCATCACCGGCACGACCGCTTGCGCGGTGAGGAGCAGGCTGAGCACGTTGATGCGCATCGACGTTTCCCAGAGCTCGGTCGTGACGTCGTCGAACAGCGCCCGGGTCGAGGCCATGGCATTGTTGACGAGAACGTCAAGTCGTCCGTAGGCGGTCACCGTCTCGCTGACGAGGCGGGTGATGTCGTCGGCGATCCCGATGTCGCAGCCGACGCCGATCGCCTCGCCGCCCGCGGCGCGGATCGCAGCCACGGTCTCGTCGACCGTCCCCGGCAGCTCAGGCGATGGCCGGTCGCTGGTGCTCCTGGCGGCACAGACCACCGACGCCCCGGCGGCGGCCAGGCCCAGGGCCAGCCCCTTGCCGATCCCTCGCGAGGCGCCCGTCACGACGACCACACGGCCGTCGAGCCGCTCCAGCGGTGGGGTGCTGGGGGTGGTGCTCATGACGTGCTCCTCACGGTGGGGTCGATCACGGCGGGGTCGCCGTGTCGTTCGGCGAGACGATCGGCAACGATTCCCCACGGGCGACCGGGACCGCGACCGCCACCGCGGGCTGCGGTCGCCGTCCCAGCACGTGGATGCACAACGCCATCAGCGTGGTGAAGATCACCGCCCCGAAGACGAACGGGCGGATCGTGTTGTCGAACGAGGCGTCGACGATCGATCCCAGCAGTGCGCCGCCGGTCGTGCCTGCCGTTCCGAGGACGGCTGAGGCCATCCCGGCGACATGCGGCACCGGGGCCATCGCCAAGGTGTTGCAGTTGGGGCCGAGCAGCGAGACGCCGGGCAGCACCATCACCACCAAGGTGCAGTAGAGCCACAGCGGGGGCGTGCCGTCGGTGACGAGGGCGATGATGGCGAAGGCGGCGGTGGCCGCGACCATCCACACCGAGGCCGCTCTGACCACGGCGACGACGCCGACCTGGACGACGATGCGGGCGTTGACGAGCGATGCCAGCCCCAGCACGACGGCCAGGGCCCCGAAGATGATCGGGAACTCGTCGCCCCGGCCGAAGACGTCCTCGATGATGATCTCCGACGATGCGAGGTACGACGACATGAATCCGAACAAGAACATGACGGCCAAGCCGTAGGCGACGGTCTGGCGGGTGCGGACGACCACCCGGAACGCCTCGGCCAGCGCAGCCGGGCCGACGGCGCGCCTGGCTTCGGGCGCCAGCGTCTCGGGCAACCGGGTGACCCAGGCCGCGAGGGCGATCGCCGCACCGCACGGGACCCAGAAGACGATCCGCCACGGCGCGAACTCCATGGCCGCGGCGCCCAGAGCCGGTGCGAAGACGGGAACGACGATGAAGACCGCCATGATCAGCGACATCCGCCGGGCCATCTCGCTGCCTTCGTACCGGTCCCGCACGATCGCCAACGCCAACGAGCGCGGAGCGGCCGCGCCCAAGCCCCAGGCAAAACGGCACACGATGATCGTGCCCAGGCTGGGAGCGAGCGCGGCCCCGGCCGCACCCAGCGCCATGATCGCCAATCCCGTCCACAGCAAGGGCTTCCGGCCAAACCGGTCTGACATCGGGCCGTAGAAGAGCTGGCCGACCCCGAGGCCGAGGAAGAACGCCGTCACGAGCAGGCTGACCTTCGACGAGTCGGCGGCCAGCCCGAACTCGGCCCGGATCTCGTCGAACGCCGGCAACAGCAGGTCGATCGACACGGCCGCCATGGCCATGCACGCCGTCACGATGCCGATGAGCTCCCGGTTGGACCGTGCCCGTGCAGGCTCGTGAGCCGCCTCGTCCAGGGCGCTCAGGGTGCTCGGGGTGCTCGGGGTGCTCACGGGGTGCTCGGGGTGCTCGGGGTGCTCACGGGGCTCGGATTGCTGACGGGACTCGGATTGCTGACGGGGCTCGGATTGCTGGGGTTGCTGGGGTGGGGCACCCACGCATCCTGGGGGCACGGGCGCCGCCCGTCCAGCCGGGCACTGAGCCGAGGGCGTATCGTGCCGCCGCATTCGATCGCATTCGATCGCGTTCGACACGGAGCGACGTGCGACCGTTGACGGGTGACGTGCGACTGCGCCGACGAGAGGGAGCGAGCCATGGGACGGTTGACGGGCAAGGTTGCGTTCATCACGGGTGGAGCGCGGGGTCAGGGTCGCTCTCACGCCGTCCGGCTGGCATCGGAGGGCGCCGACATCGTGGTGTGCGACGTCTGCGGCCCCGTCGAAGGCAACCAGATCGTGCCGTCGTCGGTCGAGGATCTGCACGAGACCGCTCGCCTCGTCGAGGAGCTCGACCGACGGGTGATAGCCCGCGTTGTCGACGTGCGCGACCTCGCCGGGCTGGAGGCGTTGGCCGCCGAGACCATGGCCCAGCTCGGGCGCCTCGACATCGTCGTGGCCAACGCCGGCATCCTCAACTGGGGCCACGCCTGGGAGATCTCCAGCGACGACTGGCAGGCGGTGATCGACGTGAACCTGACCGGCGTGTTCCACACTGTGAAGGCGACCGTCCCCCACATGATCCGCCAGAACCAGGGGGGCTCGATCATCCTGACGAGCTCGACCGCCGGGCTCAAGGGCCAGCCGTTCACGCTGCATTACACGGCCGCCAAGCACGGGGTCGTGGGCATCGCCCGGGGCCTGGCCAACGAGCTCGGCCGCTACGACATCCGGGTCAACAGCGTGCATCCGCACGGGGTTCGCACCGACATGATGGAGGCGCCCGGGTTGTTCGCCATGATCGAGGCCGAGGCCGAGACCCTCGGACCGGTGTTCATGACCACCCTCCCGCACGAGGCCGTCGAGCCCGAGGACATCTCGGCTGTGGTCGCCTGGCTGGCCAGTGACGACGGCCGCCGGACCACCGGTGCGCAGATCCCCGTCGACCTGGGAACGCTCAACCGCTGAACGCCACAGACCCCAACGGTTTCGTGAGGAGTGTGCCGCACGAAACGGGACCCCGGAGGGCCCCGCTCGTCGTGCGATCTCTGCTCCTCAACCGTTGACCCTCAAGGGCTGGCGGTCGACGGTTGGTGATGATCCAGGTGCCGTCGGCCAGCGGCTTGTCGGCGTGCTGGATGTTGACGAACAGGGTGCGGTCGTCCTTGCCGAAGTAGATGCCCGTTCCCTCGGCGCCGACGTCCTTGCGCGACGCGAACAGCTCGACCGTGTCGGCCGTGCCGTCGGAGTCGGAGTCGTCATCGGATTCGCCTTCGCTCGCCACCCAGATCTCGCTGTAGCTGTTGTCCTCGATGATCCAGAGCCGTCCGTCGGGACCCTGGGCGTAGTTGTCGGGGCTCCGCAGCCCGGTGATCCCGGTGTGCTTCGTGAACTTCCTCCCTTTCCTCTTTTCAAGCTGACGGAGCGAACGTACGGGCCGTCCGTGAACGATCGGGGTGGATCTCCGACCGTGGAGATGGCGCCGCGGTGAGGGTTCGTGGTGGTGGGCCGAGGCCCTCGTGAACGCCGCGCACCCGGCGCCCGTAACCCTCGGCACTCGACCGGTCGTTGATCGACGCGGTACTCGAGTGGGAATGGCAAAGTGGGGCCATGCGGCGATCGAAGCGAGTCCAGCTCGGGTGGGTGCTCGGAATCCTTGGTCTGGTCCAGCTGGGCGGGCTCGTCGCGTTCGACGCGTTCGGACGGGCGGCGACCGGCCAGGAGCTTGTCGACGACGCCCGGCCGACGGTGGGCCGGGAAGGCATCGTCGAGCTGCGGCGTCAACTCGACCAGCTCGACCTGGTGTTCGACCAGTCGGTCACGGAGGTCTTCCCGTCGCTTGGGGCGGAAGTCGGTCTCACGCCGGTCGAGTTCGAGCTGGTGGTCACGCGCGACTATCCGGCGATCGGCGTCATGCTCGACCGGGTCGACGAGATCTCGGAAGCGTTCCAGAAGACGGTCGAGAATCTTGAAGCCCACCAGGACGACTTCGAAGCGGCCGACAACCTCCCGGCGCCGGGTGTCCCGATGACCGTGCTGCCCTGGGCGCTGGTTGCTGTGTCACTGGTGGTGATCGGGGCCGGGATTGCGTGCACTCGGCTGCCGTCACGTTGGCCGGTGGTGGCGGTTGGAGTGCTCGGCGTCGCGCTGGTCGTGGGGCAGTTGGCGTTGCAGGTCCCGCAGAAGTCGGCCCAGGCGCAAGACCTGCTCGATGCGCTCACTGCCACCGAGGCCTCGGCGATCAAGACTCGTGACCAGTTCGAGGTGACGGCCGCCTTCGCAGGCGAGCTGATCGGATCGTTCGTGCCCGACCTCGCTCGAGCCCGCGGGCTCTCGACCGAGCAGTTCGTCATCGATCTCGGGCAGCGCTTCCCTGACCTGGCGGCCGCTCTCCCCGAGGTACAGCCGACGCTCGATCGGCTCGAGCTCGACGTGGCCTTCCGCGAGGAGCACTACGCCGACATCGCCGACGTGCAACCGCTCCCCTTGGCCGCGATGGCGTGGGCCGTGGCGGGGATTGGCGCGCTCCTCGCCCTGTCGGCCGCCTGGGTGCTCAGGTCGGAGCGACACAAGCGACGCAAGCCCGGCGCGCCGGGCGCGCCTGGGGGAGGCGCCTCATCGCAGTCGGGTCGAGGCGCGCTGAAGAGTGAGACCACGGTGGAGATCCCGCTCCAGGGTTGAGTGTCGGCCGACCGCGAACCGCGTACCGGAGCTCAGGCGAGCCACTCGATGTCGGTGCGGCGGCTGATCTCGGGATCGAGCGACGCCAGGTCGGAGCGCTCGAGATCTGCCAGCCGGTCGCGGCCGCAGATTCGCGCGTAGTCGACCATCATCGCCGTGGCCCGGGTGAGGAACTGCTCCAAGCGGGCCGCCGACTCGGTGATGTCGAGCCGGTCGCGAAGCACCGGATCCTGCGTGGCGATCCCGACCGGACATCCACCGGAATGACAGGCCCGGTACTGCTGGCACCCGATCGCCATCAGCGAGGTGGTCGCCAGCGCCACCGCATCGGCGCCCAGGGCCAGTGCCTTGGCCATCTCGTCGGGCGTCCGGAAGCCCCCGGCGGCGATGAGTTGGACGTCGTGCACGCCTTGGCGTTCGAGGAAGGTCTTGGCTCGCCAGAGCCCGAACATCGACGGGAGGCCGACGTGGTCCTTCACGTGGACGGGGGCCGCGCCGGTCCCGCCGCCCAGACCGTCGATCGTGATCCAGTCGGCCCCGGCCTCGAGCGCGGCGGCCACATCGTGCTCGACGTGCCCCGAGGCCAGCTTGATCCCAACCGGGACGCCGCCGGTGACCTCCTTGATCTCGGCCACCCGCCGGGCAAGATCGGCGACCGAGTTGATGTCGGGGAAGTGCGCTGGTGAGTGGACGTCGTGGAACGCCGGCACGCCGCGCACCTCGGCGATCTCGGGCGTCACCTTGGGACCGAGGAGCGTTCCCCCCAAGCCCGGCTTGGCTCCCTGGCCGATCTTGACCTCGATCGCGTGCGCTGCGTTGATCACGTCGGGGATCCAACCGAAATAGCCCGACGCCATCTCGAAGATGTAACGGGTCGCATGCTCGCGTTCCCGGGGGTGTGAACCGCCCTCGCCCGACGCGATGGCGGTCCCGGCCGCCGTGGCCCCCTTCGCCAAGGCCTCCTTGGCCTCGGGCGACAGCGCGCCGTACGACATGTGGCTGACGAAGAGCGGGATGGCCAGGCGCAGGGGACGGGCTGCCCGGGTGCCGAGCACGACCGAGGTGTCGACGGGCACGTCGCCGAGCAGCGGGAGCCGGGCCAGCTGGGCGGGGCGGAACACGAGATCGGCGTACGAGGGGAAGCTCCGACCGTGCGACGACACCTGCTCGTTGCGTTCGGATCCCATTGCCTCCACGAACGGACCAGCGCCGCTGGCGAGATGGTGAACGAGGTACATCCCCCGGTCGGTCGCGCCGCGCCGAGCCCAGGTGGAGAGGTACCCGGAGGGTCGGGGCGGCTGCTCGGACACGGCATCGGCGTCGATCTCGACCGCCCCGCCGGCCGTGACGCGACACGGGTACGTGGCGACGCTGTCGAGCGGGTTGAACGGCGAGATGCCCGTCCGCAGGTCGAAATCCCAGGCGTGCAACGGGCAGATCACTCGTCCGTCGTGCACCCGCCCGTCGCCCAGCTGCCCGCCGCGGTGGGGGCACAGGTTGCTGAGCGCGTAGACCGCATCGTGAACGTGGCCAGTGCCAGTCCCAGTGCCAGTGCTGGGGATGGGGTCGGCCCCGTCTCGCATGAGCGCGATCTCGGCTCCGTTCACGATCACCACGATCCCCCGACCGGGCGCGATCTCGTCGAGCTGGGCGACGGGCGTCCACCCCGATGCGAGGAACCGCTCGCCCATGAGCGCCATGTGCCGCCCACCCCGCTGTCGCTCCACAAACGCCATGTCAGTTCTCCGATGCTCGGGTCTCGACCGGCAGCCGTCCCGGTCTGGGGTGGCCGACCGCATTCCACTGGCGACCGATGCGTCTGACAGGCTGCCAGCCGGGGTCCCGGGGTGTCGATCGAGGGGAGGTCAGGGTGCAGCAGCGAGATCTTGGTGTCGTTCTGTACCAGCGCGAGCCGCCGATCGCTCGGATCGTGCTCAACTGGCCCGAGAAGGCCAACGCCCAATCCGAAGCCATGGTGCGCCAGGTCGCCCAGGCGCCGCTGTCGACGCTCATGGCCACCAAGTCTTTGCTGGTGCGAGCCTGGGAGCAGATGGGCATGCGCCAACACCTCCAGCTCTCGGCCGACGTCATGTCGGTCACCGAGAAGACCAGTGACGCCATGGCATTGCGCCAACGCATGGTCGAACGAGGAGCCATGCCTCGTCAGATGACGGGCGGCGATAGCACCGAAGGTACGTGACGGTTCACCGGGGTCCACCCGTTCACACGAGGAGACACATCCATGTCGTCATTGGCTCTGAACGACGAGCACCGCACGCTCGGTGAGGTCGCCCGATCGTTCCTCGACGACCGCGGAGCGAGGGCCGAGGCACGAGCGGCCCTGAACGGCGAGACCGGCCTGCCCGCCTTCTGGGCCGAGCTGTGCGCTCTGGGCTGGACGGGACTGCACCTGCCCGAAGCCGTCGGCGGACAGGGCTACACCATGCTGGAGCTGGCGATCGTGCTCGAGGAGATGGGCAGGGTCGTGGCCCCGGGACCCTTCCTGGCGACGGTGTGGGCCTCGACGGTCGTCGACCTCGCCGGGTCCGACGAGCTCCGGGCGGTCGTGCTGCCGACCCTGGCCGACGGCTCCCGGATCGGCGCCGCGGGAACCGGCCGCGGGCTCGAACGGGCCGCGGACGCCACCCTGCACGGAACCATCGAGGTGCTGGGCTCGACGATGGCCGACGTGCTGGTGCTGGCCGTCGGCGACGACATGATCGTGATCGAGGCTCAAGCGAGCGGGGTGTCGGTGGAGGCCACCGAGTCGCTCGACCCGACCCGGCGGCTCGGGCGGGTGCGCTGCGCCGGCGTCGTTGTCGACGAAACCCGGGTGTTGCGCGGTGCGGCGTCGATGGCCCGCCACGTCGGGGGCGTCCTGGCGGCCGCCGAGGCCGCTGGTGCGGCGCGGGCATGTACCGAGATGGCTGTCGAGTACGCCAAGACCCGCGTGCAGTTCGGCCGTCCGATCGGCTCGTTCCAGGCCGTGAAGCACCACTGCGCGGAGATGCTCGTCGACACCGAGCTGGCTGCTGCGGCCGCATGGGACGCCGCCCGGATGGACCCTCGCGCCGACGCCGACGTGTTCGCGCTGGCCGCGGCCACTGCCGTGGCCCAAGCCCTGCCGGCATCTGAGCGCTGTGCTCGGGTCAACATCCAGATCCATGGCGGCATCGGCTACACCTGGGAGCACGACGCGCACCTGTACCTACGTCGGGCCGCTTCGGTCGCCGCGCTGTTCGGAGGACGAGGGCCGGCCGCTGCCGATGTCGCGACCCTTGTCGCTGCTGGCGTTCGCCGACCCGACGCCGTCGACCTCCCTGCCGAGGCCGAGGAGCATCGGGCCGAGGCGCAGGCGTTCCGGCAGCGCTACGACGCCCTTCCGGTGGGCGACCGCAGGACGGCGTTCGTCGAGTCGGGATATGCGGTGCCCCATTGGCCGCAGCCGTGGGGGCGTGGAGCCAGCGTGGTCGAGCAGCTCGTGATCGACGAGGAGCTCGGCGACCTGCCTGGGCTCGACATGGGGATCGGCACGTGGGTCGTGCTGACGCTGGTGCAGCACGGCACGCCGGGTCAGATCGAGCGCTGGATCCGCCCGAGCCTCGACGGGACGCTCCGGTGGTGCCAGCTCTTCAGCGAGCCCGGAGCGGGCTCCGACGCAGCGGCCATCTCCACCCGGGCGACGCGCGTCGACGGGGGCTGGCTGGTGAATGGCCAAAAGGTCTGGACGAGCGACGCGCACACGTCGAACCGCGGCCTGGCCACGGTGCGCACCGACCCCGACGCGGCCAAGCACGCCGGGGTCACGATGCTGGCGATCGACATGAAGGCGCAGGGTGTCGAGGTACGCCCGCTCAGGGAGATCACCGGCGAGACGCTGTTCAACGAGGTGTTCTTCGACGACGTGTTCGTGTCAGACGACGACGTGGTCGGCCAGGTCAACGCGGGCTGGACCGTCGCCCGCGCGACGCTGGGCAACGAGCGCGTGTCGATCGGCGGGAATCGCAACACCCTGGGCGTCACCGAGGCCGTCGACCTCCTCGACCTGGCCGCGAACCACGCTCCCGACGACCGATCGCTGTTCGGTCGCATCGGCGTGCTCATCGCCGAGCGGCAGTCGATGCGGCTGCTCAACCTCCGCCAGATCACCCGGGCCATCTCCGGCGGTCCCCCGGGACCCGAAGGCAACATCACCAAGCTCCTCTCGG
Organism: Actinomycetota bacterium; assembly: GCA_009886115.1. GTDB lineage: Bacteria > Actinomycetota > Acidimicrobiia > IMCC26256 > VFJJ01 > VFJJ01. The sequence continues at coordinate 12,659 of VFJJ01000012.1, read as the reverse complement.
CCGAGCATTCCCAGAGGGTCACCGAGCTGGCGATGGAGATCGCGGGCGTGGCCGCCGTCGATGGCTCAGCGGGTCACCTGGCCCGCGACTACATGTTCGCCCGGTGCCTCACCATCGCGGGTGGGACGTCCGAGATCGTGCGGTCGCTCATCGGAGAACGGATCCTCGGTCTCCCCCGAGACCCTCTCCAGCGGTGACCCCGGCGAGCTTCTTCGCCGAGTTCCCCCACGTCGAGCGCGAGCCCGGCCGCTTCGTCGCCCGCGTGCCGGCCCCCACCGGCTCCCTGCTCCCTGGCGGGTTCCTGCTCGCCGAGGCGGTCACGGCGGCATCGACGACGGTCGATGACGGGGCGGTCGTCCATGCGCTCCACGGCCGTTTCCCCCAAGGGGGAGTGATCGACGAGGAGGTCGAGATCGTCGTCGAGACGGTGAGGGACGGGCGCTCGTTCGCGAGTCGCCTGGTCCGTGTGGTGCAACAGGACCGCATCCTCCTGCTTGCCGACGTGTCGTTCCGGGCGGCGGTGCCGACGGGCGCTCCCGACGGCGCTCACGACGATGCTCCGGGCAGCGCTCCGGGCGCCCGGGCGTGGTCGAGGGCCCCATCGCCCGGTCTGGGCGTCGAGCCCGAGGCTGCGCCGGTCGGGACGCCCGTCGCCAGCTTCCCGGCGTTCGCCCGGCACTTCGACGTCCGCGCTGGTACCGACGACACGACGACCGGTCGAGCCCAGACCTTCCACCCCTTCTGGATCCGCCATCGCGGCGGGCTTCCCGACGACCCGCACCTCCATGCGGCGGCGCTGGCCTACGTGACCGATGTCGGGATGAGCGGGTCGGCGCTGCCGCCGGATACTCGCCTCGGCGATCGGTTCGGCAGCGTCACGCTCGACCACGCGGTGTGGTTCCATCGTCCCTGCCGACTCGACGACTGGCTCCACGTGTCGGTCGAGCCCATGGCCATGGGAGATCACCGGGTCTTCGCCAGGGGCGAGATCCGCGCACGCGATGGCGTCATCGTGGCCTCGACTGCGCAGGAGGCTTGGCTGGGGAACCGGGTCCGCCGCGAGGATACGGTCTGAACCGGACGGGTCCCCGGGATCGAGCACCGAACAGGAGCACGACGATGCGACGAGCAGTCTCGGGGAAGTGGTTCGAGGAGCTGACGCCCGGGCTGGTGATCGAGCACGCCATCACCCGGACCGTCACCGAGGCCGACAACACGCTGTTCACGTGCCTCACGATGAACCCCCAGCCGCTGCACCTCGACGAGGAGTTCGCATCGCAGACCGAGTTCGGCACCCGGATCGTCAACAGCCTCTTCACCCTGGGGCTGTTGGTCGGGATGACCGTGTACGAGACGACTCTCGGAACCACGATCGCCAACCTGGGCTTCGACGAGATCGCGTTCCCCAAGCCGGTGATCGCCGGTGACACCCTCTGGGCCGAGACCGAGGTGATCTCGGCGCGACCGTCGTCGTCGCGTCCCGACGCGGGGATCGTGGTGTTCCAGCACCGGGGCGCCAACCAGCGCGACGAGCTCGTGGCGCGTTGTCGCCGCAGCGCGCTGATGAGGCGCCGGCCCGGCTGAGCTCCTCCGACGCCGCCTGCACCCTGAGCCGGTTCCTGCATCACGGCTGACGGTCGACCGTCGATCGTCGACCGGGGCGCGAGCGGGTCGGTGGCGCGCGCTCTACCATCTCGGGATGGACAACGCCAACGTCGGCTACATCGAGACCCACACGTCGTACTTCCCGCTGGCCTTCCTGTTTCATTTCTTCAAGACCCTGATGGTGATCGACGGAGCCGATCAGGGGAAGGTGCCCTGGGGCACGCAGCGTTTCCCGGTCGCCCCCGGCCGCCACCACGTGAAGATCAGCGCGCGGTACTTCTTCTTCACGAGCATGATGGCCAACGAGACGGTCGTCGATGTCTGGGCCGGCACCGCCGTCCGGGTCAAGTACCGGGCGCCCTGGCTGGTGTTCCTCAAGGGCAAGATCACCGTGGAACAGGTGCCAGGGGCGCCGGGTCCCGCGCCGGGTCCTGCGCTGTCTCCAGGTCCAGGGGCGTTCCCGAGCGCGGCTCCGGTGCTTCAGCAGCCCCCGCAGCAGCCCCCGCAGCAGCCCGCGCAGCCGCCCGCGCGGCCGGCCTACCCGGGCTCGGTCACCACGGTCTTGTCGACGCTGCCGCCCATCCCCACGTCGGTACCCACTCCCCAGGGTGCTCCCGCTGCTCCCCACGTCGCTGCGGCTGCGCCCGAGGCGGCTCCGGCCGTACCCGAGGCGGCGCCCGCTTCGGCCCCGGGCGCATGGCACCCCGATCCCACGGGCCGTCATCAGCAGCGCTACTGGGATGGCGCCCGGTGGTCCGAGCACGTCTCCGACGACGGGCAGACCTCCTCCGATCCCCTCTGACGGACGCCCACGGTCTCGCCGTCCGCGCTCGAGCGCGCTCGGTCAATCGGCGCCGGCCTCCACGAGGAGGCGATGGATGTCGTTGGGGCCCAAGGGGGTCTTGAGCACGTTGATCCCGAGGTGGGCCAACGCGTCGCCGACGGCGTTGGCGACGGCGGCGTGGGCGCCGATCGCTCCGCCTTCGCCCATCCCCTTGAAACCACCCGGGTTCGTGCTCGACTCGGTGACGACGTGGCCGATCTCGACGACCGGTATCTCGGTTGTCGTCGGGAGCAGGTAGTCGACGAACGTCGTCGTCAGCGGGTTCCCGTCCCCGTCGTACACGAAGTCCTCGAGCAGCACGCCCCCGATGCCCTGCACCACGCCCCCCGAGATCTGCCCGTCGACCACGGTGGGGTTGATCATCGGACCGCAGTCCTCCGACACGATGTAGCGCACGACCCGGGCGATGCACGACGCCCGGTCGATCTCGACGACACACAGGTGCGTGGCGTTCGACCATGTGGGAAAGGTGTTGGGCCGGAAGCGGACGGTGGCTTCGAGCCCCGAGCCGACCTCGGGCGGGAGCAGGTGGGCGTTGCGGTACGCGGCCTTGGCCACCTCGGCCATCGTCATCGACTTGACCGGGGTGCCCCGCACGAAGACCGAACCACCGTCGATGTCGAGATCGTCGACGGCGGCCTCCATGGCGTGCGCCGCGACCGCCAACACCTTGTCGCGTACGGCCAACGTGGCCTCGCGGGCCGCTCCGCCGGCGATCACCGCAGTGCGGCTGCCGCCGGTGCCCGGCCCGTACGGCGTCGACTGCGTCTCGGCCTGCACCACGGTCACGTCGTCGTACTCGACCCCGAGCGTGTCGGCCACGACCTGAGCCATGGTGGTCTCGATGCTCTGGCCGTGCGAGGTGGTCCCCAGGAAGGCCATGACCTTGCCGCTCGTCTCGACCCTGACCGTCGCGCCTTCCGACGCCAGGCTCTGCACGCCCATCGACGTGGGTTCGACGTAAGCGCACACACCGAGGCCGAGCAGCCGCCCCTCGGCCCGGGCTTGCACCTGCTCACGGCGGAACGCGTCGTAGTCGAGCATCGTGAGTGCGTGCTCGAGCGTCTCGAGCGGCGTGATCTCCTTGAAGAGATTGCCGCCCGGCGAGGTGAAGGGGAGGTCGGACGCTGCCAGCAGGTTGCGGCGGCGGAGCTCGACGGCATCGATGCCCAACGTCCGGGCGGCATGGTCGATCGCCATCTCGCGGGCCGTCGTCTCGAACATCCACGGACCGCGATAGGCGCCCTTCCCCATGGTGTTGGTCCACACCATGGCCATCGAGAACCCGAGGCGGGGGATCTTGTACGGACCGGGTAGGAGCATGGGGTCGATGATCGCCGGGCAGGGCGGGTAGGCGCCCACGTCGGCGACGTGGTCGACGGTGATGGCCGAGATGGTGAGGTCGGCGTCGATGGCCAGGCGCACCCGTCCCGTCTCGTTGCGGGAGTGCGATGCTGCGAGGAGGTTCTCGCGGCGGTCCTCGACCCATTTCACGGGCCGTCCCAGCATCCGCGAGGCCAGCACCACAGCGCACTCCTCGCGGAACACGAACATCTTCTGGCCGAAACCCCCGCCGACATCGCGGGCGCTCACCCGGATGCTCGACTCGGGGATCTGCAGGTATCGGCTGAAGAAGATCCGGGTCTCGTGCACGCCTTGGCACGACGCGACGATGTCCATCTCGTCGCGCCCGGGGGTCCAGCTCGCCAGGATTCCGCGCGCTTCCATGGGGACGCAGAGATATCGGTTCTGCTCGACGGTGCACTCCACGACGTGGGCCGCATTGGCGAAGACCTCGTCGAGGTCGGGGGAGAGCGGCGTGAACGGCACCTCGACCATGGCGTTCGAGGTCAGTCCCCAGGCCTGATGGACGATGTTCGTGGTGTCGGCCGCAGCGGTGTTGAAGTCGACGACCGCCCGGCCCGCGTCGATGTCGACCTCGATGAGCTCGATGGCGTCCTCGGCGAGATACCGGCTCTCGGCCACGACGAGCGCGATCGGCTCGCCGACGTGGCGCACGTCGCCGATGGCCAACGGCGGCGGAACCTGGAGCTCCTCGCCGAGCATGGTGTGCCAGGCCTCGCCGAACGTGCCGTGAAGGTCGCTCCAGGTGTACACGGCGACGACGCCGTCGAGGGCACGGGCCGCGTCGACATCGAGACGGGTGATCGTTCCGCGGGCGACGTCGCTGCGCAGGAAGGCGGCATGGAGCATTCCCGGCAACGACACGTCGTCGACGTACAGGCCGTGACCGGTCAGGAGGCGCCGATCCTCCTTGCGGGCCACCGACTGGCCGATGAAACGGCCGGCCTTGCGGGTCGTGATGGCGCTCATGACTGCCTCGCCCCCATGCTCTGCGCCGCCCGGTGCACGGCCCGCAGGATGCCCTGGTAGCCCGTGCATCGACAGAGGTTCCCGGAGAGGCCTTCACGGATCTCGTCGTCGGTCGGGCTGGGGTTGCGTTCGAGCAGGGCGGTGGCCGACACCACGAACCCCGGGGTGCAGAACCCGCACTGGAGGCCGTGCTCGGCCTCGAACGCAGCCTGGACCGGGTTGAGCTCGCCGTCGGGCGCGAGCCCCTCGACGGTGGTGACCCGGCCCCCCTCGGTCTGCACCGCGAACACCAGGCACGAACGGGTCGCCCGGCCGTCGATCATCACCGTGCAGGCCCCGCAGACCCCGTGCTCGCACCCGAGGTGCGTTCCGGTGAGTCGGCAGTCGTCGCGGAGGAAGTCGGCCAGGGTCTTGCGGGGCTCGACCCTGGCGTGGCGCTCGATGCCGTTGACAGTCATCGAGACGAGGTGTGTGCTCATCTCAGGCAACTCCTGCCTCCTCGAGGGCGCGCCCGAGAGCGCGGGTGACGGTGGCTGCGCCGATCCGCCGGCGCAACGCGCTGGACGCGTGCAGGTCCTCGGGCGGATCGAGCCCGGCGACGGCGGCGTGCCCGATGCCGACGAGATCGAGCCCGGCGACTGCAGAGCCGACGAGCGCCGCCTCGGCCGCGGCCGCTCGTACGGGCGTCGAAGCCAACCCGAACAGCGCGATGGCGGCCCTGACGACGACACCGGCTCGAAGCTGGATGCCCACCGCAGTACCGGCCAGAGCGAAGTCTCCGTGGCGGCGGGCCACCTCGTCGACGGCGAACCCGGACTCTTCGCCCCACACGGGGAAGCGGACAGCAATGAGGACCTCGTCGGCTTCGAGGACCGTGGCCCACGTCCCGGTGAAGAACGTGGAAGCGGTCACCGCACGTGTGCCGCTCGGGCCGGCGATCTCGAGGTCGGCGTCGAGTGCCAGCGCCACCGCGGGGTATTCGGCCGCGGGATCGGCATGCGCGATCGATCCGCCGACCGTGCCACGACTACGGATCTGGAAGTGCCCGATGTGGGGTGTGGCCCGGGCGAGGAGCGGGACAGCGGCGCCGATCTCGGCACTCTCCTCGACATCGCATTGGCGCACCATGGAACCGATCCGAAGATGGCCGTTCACACGTGCGACCGTCCGCAGCGCATCGACCCGGCCGATGTCGACCAACGCCTCGAACCGGGCCAGGCGAAGGTTGAGCATCGGGACCAGGCTCTGGCCCCCGGCGAGCACCTTGGCTTCGCCGCCGTGGCTCGCGAGCAACCCTGTCACCTCGTCGACGGTGGTCGGTGCGTGGTACTCGAACGGCGCTGGTTTCACTCGTGGCCTCCATGGGTCGTGTGCGGAACGCAGGGCTAGCGCTAGCGGTGGGTCGAGGGCTTCGCCGGGGAGTCAGTCGCGCCTGAGGGTCACGCCCTGGGCGTTGAAGAAGAACCCGCCCGCGGTGACCAGGGCCCGGCGGGCGTGTGGCACCTGGCGGCTGCCCGCGAGCCCCTGCAACTGGTGCACGGCCTCCCGAACATGGCCCGAACCTTGGGTGGCTCCCTCGGAGAGCGAGCCCCCGTGGGGGTTCACAGGGATTCGCCCGTTGATGAGGATGCGGTTCGATGCCGCGTCCCAGTGCTCCTCGATGAACGCCCCGGCCTCACCGGGCCCGCAGAACCCGGCGTTCTCGAACCAGTTGAGCGTGATGATCGTGAAGCCGTCGTAGGGGAAATAGACGTCGATGTCATCGATCCAGAAGTCGCTCTTGGCCTTCAGCGCCTCGACGGTGACGTGCTGGCCGTGGCGGCCGAGGCCGGGAGTCTGGTCTTCTTCGTTGAGGTCGATCATCCCGAGTGCTGCGGCGTGCACGAGCACGGGCGGGTGGGGGAGATCACGAGCCCGCTCGGCCGTGGTGACCACGAAGGCGTCGGCGCCGTCGACGGGAACGTCCATGTCGAACAGGCACAGGGGCCAGCGGATCATGCGAGCGGTCAGGTAGTCGTCCATCGTGATCGGTTCACGCATTGCCGCTGCGGGATTCTGCGCGGCGTTGGTGCGGTCGTTGATGGCCACCAATCCGAAGTGCTCCTTGGGTACGCCGTGCTCGTGCATGTAGCGCGATGCCCATGCCGTGTAACCGACGGCCCCGGCGATGGTCTCAGGGCCGGGCCCGCCGAGGCCCAGCCCCATGGTCGAGCGCCGCCGGAACGGGTCGCGCAGCGACGACGCTGTGTTCCAGGGCAGGCGATACGCGCCGTGGTAGACGAGGACCGTCTCGCAGAGGCCGCTGTGCACAGCGCTGGCTGCCGCAGCCAGATGGTTGACGAACGGGATCGAGGGGTTTGCGAACCAGGTGACATCGGGAATGCCGAGCATCTTCTGGACGCTTGCCGCCGAAGGGGTGGAGCCGCAGATGCCGTCGACATCGGCGGCGGTGAGCCCGCACTCGTGCAGCACCCGGATGCTCGCCTCGGCCACGAACGACGCCTGGCTGCGGCCGCTGTTGTGAGGGGTGAAGCCCGTGGTCGCCGCGCCGGCGATGGCGACCTTGTCCTTCATGGGATTGCGGGCGCTGATCATCGGGCCGCGCCTGCATCGCCTGCGGTGTCCGTCGAGCGCGGCTGCTGGTCGACGAGGCGGAACACGGGCAGGGGCGTGCCGTCACGCTCGATCCAGTCGAGCGTGACGCGGCGACCGATGACGATGGCATCGTTGCGGCTGCCCACGATGGTGCTCGTGAGTCGCAGCCCTGGTTGCTCGTCGAGCTCGACCGTCACGACGGGGTACGGCGTCGCGTAGTCGACGCCGGTCGCCGGTGGCCCCTGGTGCAAGAACACCACGAGATGGACGGTGCCGGCGCCGGAAACTCGGCGGGCCTCCACGGCGCTCGACCAGCACGCCGGGCACACGGGCTTCGGGGGCTGGTGCCAGATGCCACAGGCGTCGCACCGGTTCACCAGGAGCCGGCGCGTCAACCGTCCCCGATAGTGCGCAGCGCTGTCGAAGTCGACGGGAAACCCTGGGAAGCGGGTCACGAGCTCCTCGTCGCTGGTTGCGTCGGCCGCGCTGGCCATGGCGTTCCTGTCGCTGGGTGACCGGGTGATCGGGTGAAGGGGCGATCGGGTGATCGGGTGAAGGGGCGATCGGGTGATCGGGGTCACAACGTTCCACGCCCCTCACCTGAGCCACAACTCCGGCCCGGGAATTCTCCGAGGTACGATCGAGAGGGATTGGCTCACCCCGACGCATCGGGAGTGGCTAGGCAAAGGGTCATGCGATGGACAACGACAAGATCTGGGCCCACTCCGGAGACTCACACTTCCTCGAGCCGGCCGATCTGTGGCATCAGATCCTGCCCAAGAAGCAAGCCGATCGCATGCCGCGCACCGAATCCATCGGCGACAACGAGGAGCTCGTCACCGTCGACGGCACGAGCTTTCGCCGCCCGCTCCCGAAGATCTTCACGGCCCGGGGCGCAACCGGCGAGACGATCGCCGAGATGTCACACCGTCCCCCGGGTTCGCGCGACATCTCGTTGCGTTTGGAGGATCTCGACGGCGAGGGCATCTGGGCCGAGGTCATGTACCAGTCGATCGGTCTCTGGTGCTCGCTCATCGAAGACCCGCAGCTCATCCGCGACGCTGCCCGGGCCGAGAACGAATGGCTGGCATCGGAGGTCCAGGCCAAAGCTCCCGATCGTCTCGTTCCCGCCGCGCTCATGCCGATGCTCGACGTTGGCGACGCAGTGGCCGAGTTACAGCACGCGGCCGAGGTCGGGCTGCACCTCGTGAGCCTTCCCACCGGCCACCCGGCAGGCACGCGTGACTACAACGACGCTTCCTGGGAACCTTTGTGGGCCGCGGCCGAAGAGGCCGGGATGGTCGTCGGCTTCCACATCGGCACCGACGGCGGCGATCAGGCGTCGCGTTTTCGGGGGCCTGGCGGCGCGATCCTCAACTACGTGGAGACCACCTACGGCGGTCAGTACGCGGCCATGAAGCTCGTGGCCAGCGGCGCGCTCGAGCGCCACCCCAGGCTCAGGGTCCTGGTCTCGGAGGGAGGGGCCTCGTGGGTGCCGTTCATCGGAGACCGCATGAACGAGGCCTACCGCCAGCACGCCATGTTCGTCCGTCCTCCCTTGGCCCGTCTGCCCAAGGAGTACCTGTACGAGCAGGTGTACACCTCGTTCCAGCACGACGAAACAGCACCGGCTGCGATGTGGGCGATGGGGTACCAGAACGTGATGTGGGGCAGCGACTATCCGCACATCGAAGGCACGTACGGGCATTCACAAAAGACCCTGCACGAGCTCGTCGACGGTGTGGCTCCCGAGGTGCGCCAGCGCATCACCCAGGGGGCGTTCAAGGAATTGTTCCCCCACGTGAGCGATCCGCCCGCTTGACGCGCGCCTGAGGCCCCCCGGCGCTGCCTGGCGTCGCACGTGGCCGCGCTCGGCGCTGCGTGCAACAGGCGCCGAGCCTCACCCCAGGCGTTCGATGATGGTGCCGGTACCCAGCCCGCCCCCGCAGCACATCGAGACCAGCCCGTACCGGCCGCCTGTTCGCTCCAGCTCGCCGAGCGCCTTGGTGATGAGCACGGCGCCCGTCGCTCCGAGCGGATGGCCCAGGGCGATGGCGCCACCGTTGGGGTTCACCCGCTCGATGTCTGGTCCGAGCTCCTTGGCCCAGGCCAGCACGACCGAGGCGAACGCCTCGTTGACCTCGAAGACGTCGATGTCGTCGAGGTCGAGTCCCGACCGCTTCAGGAGCTCACGGGTCGCCGGCATGGGCCCCGTGAGCATGTACACCGGATCGCTCCCCACCAGGCACGAGGCCACGACGCGCGCCCGCGGGGTGAGCCCGAGCTCGGCCGCTCGCTGGGCCGTGGTGAGCAGCACCGCCCCGGCGCCGTCGGCGATCTGAGACGACGTCCCGGCGGTGTGACGCGCGTCGGGGTCGGACAAGTTCGTACGGAGGCCGGCCAACGCCGCGAGGGAGGTGGCCCGGAGACACTCGTCCCGCTCGAAGGTGACGGCACCGGTGACGGCTCCATGATCGTCGACGACGGCGACCTCGACGGGCACGATCTGGCCGTCGAAACGGCTCTCGTTCCACGCCTGGGCAGCCAGGTGCTGTGACCGGGCTCCGAATGCGTCGAGCGCATCACGCGACACCCCCCAATCGGTGGCGATGCGATCGGCGCCCTGGAACTGGCTCGTGACCTCGTAGCGCTCGGCGTACCGGTCGCTGCGCGGGGAGCCGACATCGGGGTCGCGCGGGATCGTCGATCCCATCGGGACACCGCTCATGCTCTCGACGCCGCAGGCGATGGCGATGTCGACGATCCCGCTGCCGACGAGGCCGTGGGCCAGGGTGTGCGACTGTTGAGCCGATCCGCACTGCACGTTCGTGGTGGTGGCCGCGACCTCGACGGGCAAGCCGGCGGTGAGCCACGCCGTGCGGATGACGTTCGAAGCCTGCATTCCCACCTGGTTCACGCATCCGCCGACGACCTGGCCGACCGCTCCCGGGTCGAGACCCGTCCGCTCGAGCAGTCCCGTGAGCACCCGGGCGAGCAACTCGGTCGGATGCGTCCGAGCCAGCGTTCCGTTGCGCTTGCCGACGGCCGAGCGCACGGCATCGACGATCACGACATCTTTGGGGTTCAAGGCGCTCATGGGATCCTCCGCTCGGGGGCTCGGTCCGTACCGTCGCCCGTCAGGTCGCCGGGCCCTGCAGGCCGCGAGACTACGCGCCCACCCGTCACGCCACGTCTCGGTGGGAGACGCCGATACTGTTGAGACATGGGTCTGCCATGACGCTGGGTTCGATCCGCCACGAGGCTCGACTGCCCCGTCCGGCCGCCGAGGTGTGGGCGCTCGTTGGCGATCCGGCGCGGCTGCACGAATGGTTCCCCGGCATCGTGGGCTGCGAGGTGACCGGCACGACCCGGGTCATCACGACCGGTGCGGGGCTGGTGCTCCCCGAGGAGATCCTCGTCAACGATTCCCTGCAGCGGCGGTTCCAGTACCGGGTGACGGCACCGCTGTTTCGCCACCATCGTGGGACGATCGACGTGATCGCGCTCGACGACTCGTCGTGCCTCGTCGTGTATTCCACCGAAGCCGATCCCCGCACGATGGCGCTCATGATCGGTGCCGGCACTGCCGGAGCGCTCGACGAGCTGGGCCGACGGTTCCCGCTGCGTGACATCGGCGACGACACCGCGGGCACCGTGGGCACCGTGGACACCGTGGGCACAGTCACGGAGGACACCTGATGGGTCGCAAGATCTTGTTCGTCACGACCGACCAACAGCGCTACGACACCTTGGGCTGCAACGGCGGCACGCTCAGCCGCACGCCGGTCGTCGATCGTCTGGCCGCCCGGGGTTATCGCTACGAACGAGCGCATCCGCAGTCGGTGGTGTGCATGCCGTCGCGCTCGACGATGATCACCGGGCAGTCGCCGAGCACCCACGGTGTCTGGATGAACGGCGTTCCGTTACCGGTGGAGGCGCCGTCGGTCGCGGCGGTGCTGCACGACGCGGGCTACCGGACGGCGATCATCGGCAAGCCGCACTTCGAGCCCTTCCTCGACCCCTTCGGGCGCTTCGCCGAGAACCGTTTCGCCCGCGACGGCATGCACGGGCTCCATCGGGGCTTCGAGCACTTCGAAGCGGCCACCCACACCGCCGCCGGCCCGCTCCACTACGCGCGGTGGCTGGCCGGCACCCACCCGGAGATGGTGGCGATGTTCTACCCGGTGCTCGACGGGTCGTTGGAGGTGAACGCCATCGGCGGTGGAGATACCGGAGCGCCGCAGGTGCACGACAATCCGGTCCCGCGGGACTGCTACCACACCGACTGGGTGGCCGACCGCACGATCGCGTGGCTCGATTCGCTCGCCGCCGACGACGACTGGTTCTGCTGGATGAGCTTCCCCGATCCCCATCATCCGTGGGACCCGCCGGCCTCGGAGTTGGCTCGGGTGCCGTGGCGTGACGTGCCCGCACCGGCGGGGTATCTCGCCGATGCCGCCGAGCGCGAGCGGGTGCTCGACGCCAAGCCCCGGCACTGGCGGGCCTGGTACGACGGCACCGTGGTGTCGAACTACGAGGCACCGGCGGCGTGGGTGCCCGCAACGCTCACGATCGATCAGGTCCGGGAAGTCAACGCCCGCAACGCCGTCGAGTGCGAGCTGATCGACGAGGCCCTCGGCCGCGTGCTCGGCGCGATCGCCTCCCGGGGGTGGGCCGACGATCTGGATGTCGTGTACACCACCGATCACGGCGAGCTCCAGGGTGACTTCGGTCTGCTGTTCAAAGGGCCGTACCACGTCGACGGGTTGATGCGGCTGCCGCTGATCTGGAGCCCGGCGCCGACGGCTGCGACCGCTCCGGCCACGGTGCGGCGACCGGTCGGGCTGATCGACCTGGCTCCGACCTTCTGCGCCATCGCCGGTCTCGCCGTCCCGCCGTGGATGGAGGGCCGACCGTTGCCGTCGAGCGACGCTGACGCAGATGCCCGGGGTTTCGAGCGCGTGCTCACCGAGTGGGACAGCGAGCTCTTCGGCATCGCGGTGCACCTGCGCACGATCACCCGGCAGGGATGGGTGTGCACGACCTACCAGCCGGGGTACAGCCACGACGGTACGGAGGGCGAGCTCTACGACCTCGTCGACGATCCGCTCCAACGCATCAACCGGTGGGACGACCCGTCGCTGGCGTCGTTGAAGAGCGACCTGCTCGCCGATCTCTGGGACCATCAACCCCCGATGCGCCGGCCCCGCAGGAGGGTCGAAGCCCCGGTCTGACGTTCTGTGTGCAGAAATCGTCGCTCGGCGACGATTTCTGCACAAAT
>VFJJ01000017.1 GCA_009886115.1 Actinomycetota bacterium | reverse complement strand
CCGGGGCCGGGGCCGGGGCCGGGGCCGGGGCCGGGGCCGGGGCCGGGGCCGGGGCCGAAGATATGCAACTCCAACTACAGTAAGTCCCATGCCCGAACTGTCGAAGCCCGAGTGGCTGTTCGATCGCCACGACGAGTGGGACCGCCTCGCCAGTTTCGCAACCGGGGCAGGTTCCGCGTTGGCGGTGGTGTTCGGTCGCCGCCGGCAGGGCAAGACCACCCTCCTCGAAGCGCTGACCGACGCCACCGGCGGCTTCTACTGGCAAGCCCGTCAACAGTCGAGCGCGCAGAACCTCGTCTCGTTCTCGGAGGCTTGGACGGCGTGGATCACCTCGCCTGATCCGATCAGGTTCCCCACCTGGGACCACGCCATCCGGGCGACGTTCGCCTCCGGGTCGCAGGCGCCGAAGCCGGTGGTTCTCGACGAGTTCGGTTACCTCGTCGAGACCACGCCGGAGCTGCCGTCGCTGATCCAGGCGCACCTGTCGCCCAGGGCCCAGCGCAGCGGCTCGTGCCGGTTGATCGTGTGCGGATCGGTGTTCACCCAGATGGCGTCGCTCCTCAACGCGAACGCGCCCCTTCGCGGGCGGGCCCAGCTCGAGCTGCAGGTGGGCCCGTTCGATCATCCGACCTCGGCCACGTTCTGGGGTATGGGGGACAACCCACGGGCCGCGTTCGCGCTCCACGCCCTCATCGGCGGGACGCCCGCATACCGGTCGATGGTCGGCGGAGCCCCCAGGCGGGGGAACGTCGACTCCTGGGCCGTCGAACACGTCCTCGACCCGCGGAGCCCGCTCTTTCGCGAGGGGAGGATCGTCACGGAGGAGGATCCGGCGCTCGGTGACCGCAGCCTGTACTGGGGCGTTCTGGGCGCGATCGCCGACGGGCATCGTCGTCGGAGCTCCCTGGCCCGAGCGCTCGGTCGGGCCGACAGCGCCCTGACCTTCCCCCTCCGAGTCCTCGCCGAGGGCCAGTGGATCGAGCTGCGACGAGATCCCCTGCACCGGAACCGCTCCACGATCCTTCTGACGGAACCGATCGTTCGAACGCATCGGGTGCTCATCGAGGCGAACGAGCGCCGTCTGGTGAGGGGCCAGGGGCGTGAGGTCTGGCAGGACGCTCGAGCGACGGTCGCCAGCCAGATCTACGCGCCTCATCTCGGGTGGTTGGCCTGCGAATGGTTGATGGGGAGGAGCGGAGCACGATCCATCGACGCTCAGCCGACCCTGGTCGGACCCAGCACCTTCGGTCAGGGCGCCAACAGCCTCCAGCTCGACATCGTCGCCGTCGACGACACGCGCAGTCGCTCCGACCGGGTCGTGGCGATCGGCGAGGTCAAGGCCGGGAGCACGCCGATCGGGGTCGACCAGCTCGCACGTCTCGATCACATCGCCGATCGCCTGGAGGGCCCGGATGGGAGCCAGCAGGTGTGCCGGGTGCTCGTCGCCCGCTCGGGTTTCACCGCCGAGCTCGGCCGCGCTGCCCGCCGCCGGACCGACACCGTCCTCATCGACCTCGACCGCTTGTACAGCTGAGTCGCAGGGGATGTTGGTCAGCGGGTCAGTTGAACGAGGGCGCCGCCGTCGACGACGAGGGTGTGGCCGGTGATCCAGCTCGCCAGGTCGGAGGCCAGGAACAGCGCGGCGTTGGCGATGTCGATGGGCTCGCCCAAGCGGCGCATGGGCAACGAGCGCGAGACGGCCTCCTCGTTGCCCTCCCACAACGCCCGGGCGAAGTCGGTCTTCACGAGCCCCGGCGCCAGCGCGTTCACCCGGATGCCCGGCCCCAGCTCGGACGCCAGCACCCGTGAGAGATGGGAGAGCGCGGCCTTCGATGTGTTGTAGAGCCCGATCCCGCCGCCGTGTCGCAGCGCTCCGACCGAGACGACGTTGATGATCGACCCGCCGTGCTCGGCCATCGAGGCCCGATGGGCGAGCTGGGCCCACACCAACGGTCCCCGCACGTTCACCTGGTGGATCTTGTCGAGCGCCGACAGGCCACCCTCGATCGTGGGCCCGTAGTAGGGGTTCGTCGCGGCGTTGTTCACGAGAACGTCGAGACGGCCGAAGCGCTCCATGGTGGCGGCCACGCAGGCCTCGGCCTGGTCGGCATCACCGGCGTTGGCGGCGAAGGCCGCCACGGAAGCATCGGGCAGCGCCGCGCGGATCCCGTCGACCACGGCGTCGAGGGCCTCCTGCTTGCGTGACGACAGCATCACCGACGCGCCGGCGGCCGCGAAGCGCTCGGCCGTCGCCCGGCCGATGCCCTTGGAGGCTCCGGTGACCACGGCGACCTTCCCGGTGAGCATGATCGACGGCGGGGTGAGAGCGCTCGACATCGGTTGTCCCGTCGACGGTGAAACAGAGGCTGGGCGCGCAGGGTACCCCGGGAGCCACAATGCCGGCATGAACCCCATCGTCATCACCGTGGTGCTCACCGCGAAGCCCGGACGACGCGACGAGCTCCTCACCGCCTTCGGCGCGCTGTGCGATGCCGCCGAGGGCGAATCGGGGACGATCGTGTTCGCTGTGCACACCGTCGACGACGATCCCGACCGGGTGGTGTGCTACGAGGTCTACCGAGACCGCGACGCCCTCTCGGAGCATCAGCGGTCGGAGGCGGTGGCGACGATGGTGACCGCTCTGGCCGCCCTGATTGCCGGGCCGCCGTCGATCAGCTACCTGAGCCCCGTGCGGGTCAAGGGAATCCCGGCGCTCACCGAGCCCTGAGGCGGGTCGGTTCGCCCTCGATCGGACGCGCCGACGAGCAGGACATCGAGATGGGCGATCGCCCGTCTGATGGCCGACGCGTAGCCCTCGCCTTCGATGCGGGGACCGACCATCTCGATCTCGAAGGCACCCTGATACCCGCATCCGAGCACCGTTGCGATGATCTCCTCGAGGGCGATATCGCCGTCCCCGGGAACGGCCCGATCGGGTGTGAACAGGCTGCCAACCACGAAATCGTTGACCTGTACGTGGGCCAGGCGCCCCTCGGCGCACAGGTGGGCGATCGTCTCGGCGAGGGCGCGCTCGGCGAAGCACGAGTTCACCTCGAGGCACACGCCGATCCCGAGCCTTCGGGCCAGCTCGCCGGTGTCACGCAAGGTCGTCGTGAACGACAGGTCGAGCCGCAGCGGTCCGGTGTTCTCAACGGTCAGCGTGACGTCAGCCGCACGCGCGGCGTCGATGACCGGCGCCCAGGCCTCGCCCAACCGTCTCGCTGCCTCCTCCCACGACAGGCCGAACGCCGGACCGGTCGTGAGGACGAGACAGCCTCCGACACGAGCAGCGAGCTCGACGGCGGCGATGAGCTGTGCGCGCTGCCCGGGCCAGGTGCTCGGATCGTGCACGTCGAGCCAGCCGAGCTCGACGATGTTGCCGACCCGGAGACCCTGTTGCACCAAGTTGGCGGCCGAACGCTCGATCCCGGTATCGCGAACCTTGCGCCACGACAGGCCGACGTGACGCACACCTTCGGCCGCCCACCAGGACAGGTCGTCGTCGAAGCTCCAGCCCCACGACGATACGGCGCTGACCGACAGCTGGGGGTGCACCTCACGGCTCCCGGGGGAGCCCGAGCACCCGCTCGCCGAGGATGTTGCGTTGCACCTGGGACGAGCCGCCGTAGATCGTCTCGGCTCGGCTCAGGAGGAACAAGCGAGGCAGATCGTCTCGCTCGTCGGCGAGGTCGAAGCACAGGCCGCGCGTCCCGAGGACGTCCATCGCCAGCTCGCCGAGCCTTTGGTGCCATGTGGATTGCGCGAGCTTCATGACCGATGCCTCCGCTCCGGGCGGACGGCCCTCGGCCAGCCCGGCCAGCATGCGTTGGAGATTCATCTGGAGGATGCGCAGCCCGGTCCACGACCGAGCGAGGCGCTGCCGAACGACTGGATCACCATCGCGCCCGACGAGGCGCGCCAGCTCGATGATCTCACCCAGCTCGCGAGCACACTTGGCTTGATGGGCGATGTCGCCGGTACTGCGCTCGAACCCGAGCGTTCCCATCGCCACCCGCCAACCCTCACCGCGCGGTCCCAGGACGAGCTCCGCGTCGGTGCGGGCCCCGTCGAAGAACACCTCGTTGAACTCGCGGCCGCCAGCCATGGAGCGAATCGGGCGTACCTCGATCCCCTGCTGTCGCATGGGGACGAGCAACATCGACAGCCCCCGATGACGGACCGAGCCCAGTTCGGTGCGGCACAAGACGAAACACCAGTCGGCGAGGTGAGCGCCCGAGGTCCAGACCTTCTGACCGTTGATCACCCACGCGCTCGTTCCGTCACCGGACTCGTCGAGCTCGGCGCGCGTCGCTACGTTGGCGATGTCGGAACCGGCGCTGGGCTCGCTGAAGCCTTGGCACCAGGTCTCGTTCACCGCGAGGATCGGGGGAAGGAACCGCTGCTTGTGTTCCTGGCTCCCGAAGGCCAACAACGTTGGTCCGAGGAGCTCCTGGGCCACCACGTTCACCTTGAACGGGGCGCGTCGCGCCGCGCACTCCTGGGCCCACACGAGATGCTCGGCGAACGTGAGCCCGCGGCCGCCGTGCTCGACGGGCCATTCGGGGCAGAGCCAGCCGTCGGCGGCGAGCTCCCGTTCCCACGCCAGGCGCAGGTCGTAGCCCACGTCGTCGGCCAGCCCGCCGCGACCGCCGAAGGCCAGGAACTCACCGACGAGATGCTCGTCGAGCCAGGCCCGAACCTCGTCGCGAAATGCCATGTCCGAGCTCATCCGAGAGCGAACCTAGCAACGTCGGAGCACCGAGCGAGTCCACCGAGTGAGCAATAAGGACCGGGGTTGCTCGCGCCTGGCCCCACGGGACCCGTCACGCCCGGACATGTCGCCGAGCCGGGGGGCCGATAACTCGCATCGATCCCCGGGTTTCCCGGTGAAAACCCGTAGACTTGCAGGGACAACAACGTCCGGAACAAGGTTAGAGGTGATTCGCCGATGGCGAAACAGGGTGCTCAGTCTCAGGTATCCCAGTCGGCCCGCGTGCTGTATCGACTGCTCGCAGACGCAGCGTCGCGAACCGTCGTCGGAGCGACCGACCGTTCGACGTTCGATCTCGTCGAGAAGGCAGCCGATGCCGATCGTGTGCTCTTCAGCCCCAAGGGGCGGCTGAGTCGCACGGTGATCGAGCAGGCTTGGAGAGAGCTCGTCGACGGTGGCTATGTCCGTGGTCGGCGCTTCAAGCGCCCGGCGGCACCCCTCGCCGGAGCTGGCGCGAAGGCGCCGACGAGCACGGCCACCGCTGCGCCGGCCGCACCCCCGACGTCAGCTGCGACTGCCAAGCCCGCAGCCGCCAAGCCCGCAGCCGCCAAGCGAAGCGCGAGAAAGCCGGCAGCTGCGGCGCCCGCAGCAGGAGCCAAGCCCGCGGCGACTCCGGCGGCGCGGAAGGCATCGGCCACGAAGCGTCCCGCTCGCGTGACCACAGCGAAGCGTCCCGCCACGGCAGCCAAGAGTGCTCCGGCGGCCGCGGCACGGCGCTCGGCCCGACGCACGGCCGGCACGGCCCGACGTGGAGCCGGCGGTCGAGTCCAAGCCGCCGAGCGTCAGCTCAGCCAGCTCGACCAGACGATCGGTCGTCTCGAGGGCGATCTCGTCGCCGCCCAGCGCAAGCGGGCCCTGCTGGCCACCCGCCTGGCCGAGATCGACCGCCTCATCAACGATCTCAGCTGACGCCGTGCGTCATCGGCTTCGTGGGGTGCGAATCGCTCCCCACGAAGCCGATGACCGGCACATCAGGTGTCAGCCTGCGGCAGCGTCTCGGAAGCGGCTCGTGCGGTGGATCGGGTCCTTGTCGATCTTCGGGATCACGTGCTCGCCCATGAGCCGGATCGTCTCGAGCATCTCCTCTTGCGTCGACATGCCGACGCCGAACACGAGCTGGTCGGCCCCGGCCGACTCCCAGCGCTGACACTGCGCGAGAGCGTCGTCGGGATCGCCGCAGATCGTCCCGCCGGCAATGGCCCCGTCGAGCACCTCGGGGGTGTACGGGGGCATCGTGTTGGGCCACTTCGGAATGCCCTCGGGGTGCGGGAACGTGTCGTGGTAGCGGAACACGTTGCTCTGGAGATAAGCGATCGATCCGTCGAGCACGCTCTGCCTCGCGCGGCCCCGGTCATCGGCGACGAACGCCGCCGAGGTGACCATGACGTTGTCGTTCACGTAGGCCCCGACGGGCTCGGCGTTGACGACTTCACGCTTGTAGGCCTGCAGCACCTCCTCGAGCGCGGCGATGTCGCCGATCGAGAAGCCGAGCACCCCGAGCCCGCGTCGGGCGGCCATCTCGTAGCTCGACGTGTTCCCGCAGGCGTACCACATCGGCGGATGCGGCTTCTTGTAGGGCTTGGGGAGCACGATCCGCGGCGGGAGCGACCAATACTTGCCCTGGTATCCGGGGTACTCCTCGATGGTCCACATCTTGACGAACTCGCCGATGACGTCTTCCCAGATCTCGCGGGTCTGCGACGTGCTCTCGATCCCGGGGAGAAACCCCAGGATCTCGTGGCTCCCGGCACCTCGGCCGGTCCCGAACTCATGCCGGCCGTTGGAGATGTGGTCGAGCATGGCGACGCGCTCGGCCACCTTCGCCGGATGGTTCACCTGAGGCAGGGGGTTGAAGATCCCCGATCCCAGGTGGATCCGATCGGTCGCCCGGGCGAGATACCCCAACACGACATCGTTGGCCGAGAGGTGTGAATACTCGTCGAGGAAGTGATGCTCGGTGACCCACACGTACTTGAAGCCGGCCTTGTCGGCTGCGATCACCAGGTCGAGCTCGTCCATGATCACCGTGTGCTCGGCGTCGGGGTCCTTCTCGCGCCGCATCTTGGGCACGTAGTTCTGGATGAAGATCCCGAATTCCATTGTGCTGCTCCTTGTGGGTGAGCCTTCGACGGCGAAAACCTAGCGTTGCCGGCGGCCGTCGCGAGAACCTCTGGTGCCGAGATAGCCTGACCGCTTCCCGAACACTCCCACGGAGGACCGATGAATCGACTGCGACCGCTGTTCGCAACTCTCGCGACCGTCACGCTGCTCGCAGCCTGCGGTGGCGACGACGACGACACCGCCGACGAGGTGACGACGACGACCGCAGCTGCAGCCGACGCCACTGCCACGACGGCCCCAGCGGAAGCGACGACGACTGCGGCCGACGCGCCCGCCAGTGGTGCACCGTTGGCCGCCCCGGGCCTCGAGTCGGGCGCCATCATCACGACGGGCAACACGGTGCTGGGAGCGGTGGCGACCGATCGCGACGGTCGGACCGTGTACGCGTTCACCAGCGACACCCCGGGCGCCCCACCCACCTGCGTCGATGCCTGCGCGACCAACTGGCCTCCCGTGATCGTGGCCGCGGTGCCCACTCCGGCAGGCTCGATCGACGGCACCAAGCTCGGCGTCGTCTCCCGAGCCGACGGCAACACCCAGGCCACCTATGGCGGGTTCCCGCTGTACTACTTCGCTGCTGACAAGGTGGTCGGCGACGTGCTCGGCCAAGCGGTCGGCGGGGTCTGGTTCGTCCTCGATGCATCCGGTGCCCTGATCGAGACCCCGGCACCCGCACCCGCGGCTCCCCCGCCTGCCGCACCGGCTCCAGCACCGGCTCCAGCACCGGCACCGGCGCCCGCACCTCCCCCGCCTGCCGCGGCTGCACCGGTGGCGACCGACATCAAGGACTTCGCCTTCTCGGCCTTGACCGTCCCCGCCGGCACCAAGATCACCTGGACGAACAAGGACGGCGCCCCCCACACGGTGACGGCCGACGACGGCGGCTTCGACTCCGGCGTCGGGAGCCCGTTGGGCAACGGGGGGACGTTCTCGTTCACCTTCGCCACCAAGGGCTCGTTCGCCTACCACTGCGCGATCCACCCGTCGATGACGGCGACCGTCACCGTCAACTGAGTCAACTGAGTCAACTGAGTCAACTAAGTCAACTGACGATCGTCGCTGAAGCCGCAGTGGTCGTGCGTTCGAACGCATCTGATCGGACGCACGACCACTATCGGTACCGGCACCGCTCGTGCCTAGGCTTGATCGCATGATCCCCGAGGACGGGCCGTACTTCGACGATTTCACCGTCGGCGAGACCCTGCCGTTCGCTCCGGCCGTCACCATCGGCGCCGGTGAGGTCGGTGTCTACCAGTCGATCGTCGGAGATCCCCTCCGGGTGCCGCTCAGCCATCCGCTCTCGAGTCGTACCACCGGTCGCAGCGAGCCCGTGGTGAACCCGGCGCTCGTGATGCACGTCTCCATCGGCCAGAGCACCGTCGCCACCCGGCGGGTGATCGCCAACCTCTTCTATCGGGGCGTGGTGTTGCGCCGGCCCGTGCACCTCGGCGAGACGCTCTCGACGACGGTCGTCGTGCGCGGCCTCCGCGAGAACCAGCGCCGAGCCGACCGTCCGCCCCGGGGCATGGTGCTGCTGGGGATCACGACCGTCGACGAGGCCGGCGGGCTGGTCGTCGACTACGAACGCTGCGCCATGGTGAACCTCCGCCGGACCACTCCGACCGGCCACGCCGACGAGCTCGGACCGACGACGAGCGAGCTCGATCTGGCGCACTACGTCGAGGCCGCACCTCGCACGTGGGACCTCGCCGGTCTCCCTGAACCGCCGGCCTGGGCCGTCGGACAGGAGAAGCGCGATCAGCTCCGCGACACCGTCTCGAACGCCATCGAGCTGGCCCGACTCACGCACAACCTGGCACCCGTCCATCGCGACGCGACGCTCGGTCAGGGCGGCCGTCGACTCGTGTACGGCGGTCATACGATCGGCTTGGCCCAAGCCTCGCTGTCGCGGCTCGTCCCGTCGATTGCGACGATCGTCGGCTGGCACAGCTGTGATCATGTCGGCCCGGTGTTCGAGGGCGACATCCTGGCGTTCCGAACCGAGCTCCTCGAGACGCTCGACGTGGCCAACGGGCGTCTGCTCGCGTTCTCCGTCAAGGCCAGCACCGAGCGAGACGGGATCGACTCTGACGTCCTCGACTGGCGCCCCGTCGCACTCAGTCGCTGACCCGCCGACCCGCCGACCGCGGCGCCACCACCGCGGCGCCGCCACCGCGAAGCGACCACCACCACCACCCCCACCCCCACCCGACCAAGAGTGAGTTGTGCCCCCTCCAGCAGGTACTACTCACTCCTGGTCGATCGGGGCTCAGAGATCGGGGCCGGCGACGATGGCGTCGTCGTGCAGGCGACCGATCTCGGGGGCCGAAAGGCCCAGGACCTCGGCGAGAACCTCGTCGGTGTGCTGGCCGAGGACGGGCGCCGGTGCCACGGCGTCACGGGGAAACGCCGAGAAGTCGAGCGGGGTACCCGGTGCGAGGTACGTGCCGATGCCCGGCTGGACGACCTCCTGCATGAGCGGGTTCTTGGTCGAGCACCGGGGATCTTCGTCGACGAGCTGGAGGAACGTCTGGTACGGGCCCCAGCACACGTCGTGCTCATCGAAGATGCTGCGGATCTGGTCGACGGAACGGGCCGCGAACCACGGTTCCATGATCGCGGCGATCGACGCCCGTGCGGCGAAGCGATCGCCCTCCTTGGTGAAGTCGAGCTCCAGCAACGCAGCCAGTCGCTCCATCTTCTCGGCCAGGTCCATCGACTCGACGAGGTTCTGCCACTGGCGGTACGAGATGGCGACGGCCATCACGCGCCGCCCGTCGATCGTCTCGAAGTCGCGCCCGAACGCGCCGTACATGTCGTTGCCGATCCGGTCGCGTTCCTCGTGGTTGATCTGGGCCTCGGCCACATGCCCCAGGTTGGCGACGGTGGCGATGGCCACGTCGGAGAGGGCGATCGTGACGAGCTGACCCACGCCGGTCCGTGACCGGTGCCGCTCGGCGGCCAGGAGCCCCACGACGACCATCTGCCCGGTGATCACGTCCCATGCCGGCAGCACGTGGTTCGCCGGGGCGATCGATGAGCCCGGACCGGTGACGAACGGATACCCGACCGCGCAGTTGACCGTGTAGTCCACCGCGGTCGAGCCGTCACGGTTGCCCGTGACGTTGAGCAGGATCAGGTCGTCGCGCCGAGCTCTGAGCGCGTCGTAGCTCATCCACCCTCGGGCCGGGAAGTTGCTGAGGAAGATGCCGCCGCCCGGACCGGGAGCAGCAACGAGCGCCGTGATCAGCTCGCGGCCTTCGGGACGGCGGAGGTCGACGGCGATCGAACGCTTCCCCTTGTTGAGGCCAGCCCAGTACATGCTGCGACCGTCAGCCGTGAGCGGCCACCGCTGATAGTCGATGCCGCCGCCGATCTGGTCGAAGCGGATCACGTCGGCGCCCAACTGGGCCAAGGCCATCCCGGCCGACGGCGCGGCGACGAACGCCGAGCCCTCCACGATCCGCAAGCCATCCAACACCGGTGTCGTCATCGCTGTCTCCCAACGGCGCGCTCGGGGGTGGTCGGAGCTGTCACGTGCCGGTCGCGGGACGGGGGAAGGGTCCGCGGTACCACTGGCGAGCCACCTGGCGTCGGGAGATGCGCCAGCCCTCGGGTGTGCGCACGACATCGTCGCAATAGCGAACGCCCATCACGAGATCGGCCAGATCGGCGCCAGCGGGCTCCAGATGCCAGGCGACGGCGTAGGTCTCGACCGAGCCGACGTCGGCGCCCGGCGCGACCTCGACGTACTGGTTGCCCATGAAGTGCATCGTGGCCTCGTAGGCCTCGACCCCGGGGGCGAGCAGGTCGACATAGGTCGCGGCGTCGTTCTCGCCCAGCGAACCGGCCCAGAGGGCGCCGGGGGCGAAGCAGCCCCGGACCCCGTCCCAGTCGCGACGGTCGACCGAACGGGCGTAGTGCTGGGCGAGGTCGCGGATCTGCTCTCGGTCGCGCAGCCATCCGACCGTGGCCGCGAGGTCGGCCCCGTCGAGGTCGGAGCCCACGACGTGTGAACCCCCGACGCCGGTCACCAGATCTCGCTGACGTACCGGTCGGTGCCGACGACTGTCGTGAAGAACGGCGCCGCCAGATGCGTGTCAGCCAGACCGGCCGCTTCGACCGCCGTGGTGTACGACCGCACCCGATCGAGCGCGTCGCGCACGTCGCCCCGGACGAACAGCAACTGGCACAGGCGTTCCGGGCCGCCGGCCTTGGTCCCGAGGTCCATGGGCACGTCGCGCGGATCGTTCTCGCCGGCCGCGGGCGTCCACGACGACGCGATCTCGATCGACGATCCGCCCAGCAGCTCGAGCATCGGCCCGGAGGCGAGCCGGGCGTGCAGGTCGGCCGCGGCCACCCCGTCGCGACCGTCGAACCAGAGGGCGACGATGCCGTCGTAGCCATGGTCGAGCGCCAGATCGACGGGCACGGGATCGGCGTCGCGGTACACCGCGCCAACGTGGTCGTAGAGCACGGTGTGGATGTGGCGCCGTTCGGCGAAGCCTCGACCCGCGCCGTAGAGCGCGTTCACCTGGGTGCGGGCCCAGTTGTCGAAGTGGTCGGCGTGGTGGCCCTTCTCGACCCAGTAGATCGCCACGTACGAGCCGGCGTCGGTGGGACGGGCGATCGTCTCGTCGCCGCTGGGCCAGCGCAGGTCCTTCAGCTCGCGGGTGGCGACCCAGCGGCTCCCGGCGTAGAGCCAGGGGCCGATCATGCAGCCGCCGTAATAGTGGTCGCGCTCGTACCAGCGGTTGTAGGCCTTCTCGAACCCCACGTGGGGATCGACCATCGTGAGCAACATGCTGCCGACCTTCACGGGGTAGTCGTCGACCCCGCCAGCTTCGAGAGGGTTGTAGGCCATGGCGTTCTCCTGTCGGGACGGGTGCGTCACACGGGCAACCTACGCGCCGCTCGCCCGTCCCACCACCATCGCGGTCCGGAGCAGCTCGCGCGCGCCCCAACTACTGTGCGCCCCATGACGATCACGCACTCGCGGACCGACGGGCCCGACCCCGAGGGGTTCCTCGGGACCGCCATCACCTCGACCCGCGCTGCCGTCGGCACCGCAGTCGACAGCACTCCCGGCGCCTCGGCCGGTGCGGTAGCCGGGGCGCCACCCCAGCGCCCGGTCCAGGTCCCCACCGCCCGGTACCGGAGCCCTGCGTTCGCTGCTGTCGAAGCCGATCGCCTGTGGCCCCGTGTGTGGCAGATCGCCTGCAGCGTCGACCACGTGGCCGAGCCCGGCGACTTCTTCGAGTACCGGGCCGGACCCTTGTCGGTGCTCATCGTTCGGGGCGACGACGGTGTGCTTCGGGCCTTCCAGAACGCCTGTCGCCACCGGGGCAACGTGATCTGCACCGGGGCCGGGAGCGGGCTCACCGAGCTGCGCTGCGGGTTCCACAACTGGACCTACGACCTCACCGGCCGACTCCGTCAAGTGCCGTCGCGTCAGGGCTTCGGGGCCTTGCGCAACGACGACCTGCCGCTCGTGCCGGCTGCCGTCGGCGCCTTTGGCCGCTTGGTGTTCGTGAACCTCGACACTGATGCCGAGCCGCTCGAATCGTGGCTCGACGGGGTTCCGGCCGACGTGGCCTGGGCCGGGCTCGACGAGTTCCGGTGCCAGGCCCGGGTGAGCGTCCCCATCGAGGCCAACTGGAAGGTCATCTCCGAGGGGTTCTCGGAGACCTATCACGTCCAGGGCCTGCATTCGCAGATGCTCGGGTGCCTCGACGACGTGAACTCGGCCCAGCAGGTGCTCGGTCGCCACAGCGTGTCGCGCCAGCCCTACGGGGTTCCCAGCCCGCGGCTGGGCCGCAACGTGGCGCCCCAGACCGTATGGGACTCGTTCATCGTCACCCAAGGTGGGCGGATGGGTATCAGCGAGCCCTGCGCGGTGCCGGCGATCCCCGACGGCCGATCCGTGCGTGACGTCATCGCCGAGCACATCCGCGCTCATCAGTGGGCCAGCCGGGGTGCCGACCTCACCCGCTTCAGCACCGAGGAAGTGACCTCGTTGCAGCAGTACAACCTGTTCCCCAACGCCACCATGCTCGTCTCGGCCGATCTCGTGTCGGTCCTGGTGTCGGTGCCCGGCCTGGCGACCGACCGGGCCGAGCTCGTGGCGATGAACTTCGCCCGCAGCCCGACGGCCGATGCTCCACGGTCGCGGCCGTTCGACGCGACGGTGCCGCTCGATCAGGCCGACTTCGGAGCCGTGCTCAACCAGGACCTGGCGTTGCTCAAGCACGCCCAGGTCGGCGTGCGCCAGCCCGGCCTCACCCATTTCACCCTCTCGGGTGAGGAGATCCGCATCATCACGATGCACCGCACCTTGGAGCGGTTCCTGGGTGGCGATCCGGCCGAGCTCCCGGGCGGCGCCATGACCGGCTGACCGGCTGACGGTACGCGGGAGCCGCGGGCTGACGGGACGAGCGGGCTGCGAATGCCGTGATGCTCGGGGGTCAGCCGCCCGTGCGGAACTTGCCGAAGACCGGTGTCCGCTTGGCCAGGAAGGCCTCGACCGCGCCCTTGTGGTCGGCGCTCTCGAAGGTGATGGCCTCCATGGCCAGGGCCATGTCGTAGATGCGGCTCACCCGGTCTTCGAGCTCCTTGTTCACCAGCCGCTTGTTGAACCGGATGGCGATCGCCGGCCCGTCGGCCAGACGCCGAGCTGCGGCCATCACGGTCGCCTCGAGATCGTCGGGCGCGACGACATGGTTGACGAGGCCGATGCGCTCGGCTTCGGTGGCATCGAGCAGATCGCCGGTCATGAGGAACTCCTTGGCCCGGTTGATCCCGAGCAGGAGCGGCCAGAGCACCACGCCCCCGTCGGCGGCCACCAGGCCCGCGTTCACGTGGGGATCGCCGATCTTGGCGGTCGATGCGATGTACACGATGTCGCAGAAGAGCGCGAGCGACGCTCCGAGACCGAGGGCATGGCCGTTGACCATGGCGATCATGGGCTGGCGCACGCCGAGGATGTTGCGGGCCAAGGCCGCGGCGTCGCCAAACAACGACGGGTGGCCATCGGCATACCCACCAGCGTCGAAGTTCGCCTGCATCTGCGCGAAGTCGCCGCCGACACAGAATGCTTTGCCGGCACCGGTGATGACGACCACGTCGACCTCGTCGTCGGCGTCGATACGCGAGTACAGCGCCCGGAGCTCCTTGTGCATCACGGCGTTGATGGCGTTGCGTTGCTCGGGCCGGTTGTACGTGACCTTCAGGATGCCGTCGTGGAGCTCGGTGGCGATCGTCTCGAATCCGTAGCGATCCATCGGGGCTCCTGCTCGTGGGGAGTGACGGGTGAATCTCCCACCGCGGGGTCCGGACGGGCAATCCGCCAGGGACCGGGCACGGCGAGACCACAGGTCCGTAGGCTCTCGCGATGCGCCTTGGTGAGGTGGTGAATCCTGAGCTCTCGGTGTTCGGCAAGCCTCTCGACGGGGTGCGGATCCTCGCCATCGAGCAGCAGCAGGCCCTCCCGTACGCCACGCAGCTCCTCGCTCGGATGGGCGCCGAGGTGGTCAAGGTCGAGCATCCGGGCCAGGGCGAGACGGGCCGCCAATCGCTGCCCACGATGCTCGACCCCGAGGGCCGGCCGATGGGAGCCACGTTCTTGCGAAACAACCTGGGAAAGCGCTCGATCGCGATCGACATGAAGTCGCCGGCGGGTCGCGACCTGGTGTTGCGCCTCGCTCCCCGCTTCGACGTGGTGGCCGAGAACTTCCGGGCCGGAACCATGGCCCGCATGGGCCTGGGCTACGCCGACATCGCGGCCGTGCACCCGCCGGTCGTGTACGTATCGGTCTCGGGCTTCGGGAACCTGGTGGAGTCGGAGTACTCGTCGTGGTCGGCGTTCGCTCCGGTGGCCGAAGCCATGTCGTCGTTGTACGACTTCAAGCGCCATCCCGACGAGCCCCCCGTGGTCTCGCCGGTGGGCGCGCTGGGCGACACCGGCACCGCGGTGTTCGCGGCCGTCGGCATCCTCGCGGCGTTGCGCCACCGCGACCGCACCGGCGTCGGCCAGCACGTCGACGTCGCCATGTACGACGCCATGGTGGCCATGGCCGATCTGGGTATGAACTTCTGGTCGATGGGTGTGCAGAGCGGGCTGCAATCGCCGGCCCTCACCCAGGCCTTCCGAGCATCCGACGGTTGGTTCATCGTCATGTGCAGCCGCGTCAAGGTGTTCCATGCGCTCGCCCTGACGGTCTGCCGTCCCGAGTGGATCGACGATCCGACGATGGCCCAGCCCGGCGACTGGGGGCCCCTCGTCGAATCGGTGTTCAGGCCGGCCATCGAGGCCTGGGCGGCGTCGAGGACCCGGCGCCAGGCCTGCCACGAGCTCGCGGGCGTCGGGATACCGGTGGGGCCGTGCCACTCCCCCGCCGACGTCGCGGCCGACCAGCACGTGATCGACCACGCCATGCTCGTCGAGATCCCCCGCACCGACGGTGGCGACGGCCGTCCCGTGGTCACCCCGGGGAATCCCATCAAGCTCTCGAAGATGGCCGAGGGCCCCGAGACCCGGATGCCCTGGCTGGGCGAGCACACCGATGTGGTGCTGGCTCAGGAGTTGGGCCTGAGCGACGACGAGATCGCCACCTTGCGCACCGACAACGTGATCGGCTGAGGAGCCGACCCGCGCGAGTTCGCCCGCCGCGCCTTCACCTCGACCCGGCGCTTCTGGTCCTGAGGGTGGTCCAGCAGCGCCGGGTCCCGAGCCCTCGTCACATGATGCGCTGCAGTAGGACGGTACGTCCAGAGCCGGGGATGAACATCCCCGCCGAGCCTGCCATCTTGGCGAGGTAGTCGCTGTTCCCGCGGATGCTGGCGTGGGCCGTGTCGAGCGCTGCGGCGTCGGCGGCCCCGCTGATGAAGGCCACGCCTCCGAAGGGCCCGTAGGTGTCGGTCAGGAACATCGTGGGCGCGCCGGTCAGCTTGTTCACCAGGTCGGCCATCTCGATCGACCAACTGATCGCCTCGACTGCTCGATCCGCGTTGATCGTCGCCAGCACGGCCGAGGTGTAGGCCAACGGACCGCTGACATCGCCGGCCGTGTGGACGATCTCGCGGAAGGCGTCCTCCGGCGAGCTGGTGAACAACCCGCCGGCAGCGTCGACCCGCTCGAGGTAGCCGGGGTTGGCCAACAAGACGGCGGTGACATCGAGGAACTGGGCCTGCGACTCGAACATGCCGCTCCACACGACGGTTCCGACGGGGCGGCCGAAGACCCCCATGCCGAGGTTGAACGAGACGCTGGAGTTGGCGTTGACGTACTCGGTGATGTCCGTCGCGAACTTCAGGCCATCCCGCAGGCGGCCTGGTGCGATCGTCAGGACACGGGTCATGAGATACATGGCGTACTTCCTCTCTGCCCACTCGACGAGCGAGCGAGTAGATCATGTACCTCGACCGGACCGGTGTCCACCGGACCTGCTCCGACCGACGAGCCGGGCGCGGTCGACCCTTCAGCGGGCGGGCGACTCGGTGGCACCCTCGGGCAACGGTTCTCCGGCCATGCGGATGTCTCGCCGGTGGAACCGCCAGCCGGTCTCGCCGCCGTCGCCGCGCACGCGCACGAGCACGTCGTAGTACCGGGCCGCCGTGGCGACCGCGTACGAGCGGCCCCACTCGCCGGGGCCGGCGTCGGCGAGGGCCACGAAATCGGTCCAGGCCAGGGCCCGATCGCCGTCGGCATCGGTGGCGAAGTCGACCACGGTCGCGAACGCCACATGCTTGCCGGGCCTCTCGGGAGCCATGGCGCCGATACCGTCACGGATCGCTGCACGTCCGGAATAGGCGTTGCCCCACACGGAGAACACGGCGTCGTCGGTGAACAGCTGCGCCCATTCCTCGAACCGGCAGTCGTCGAGCAGCTGGCTGTACAAGGCCATCAGCCGCCTGACCGCTTCGATGTCACTCATGCCGTCGCTCCCTGTCGGTGTTGTTCATCGCTCGAGTGGGCCATGGCCCAGGGTCGTGAGACGCTCGGGATCGCCGGCACCGACGAGGACCATGTCCTCGCCGAGCACCCCGCCAGCGGCACCGGCCACGAACGTGCGGACCGCGACGACCATCCCCGGCTCGAGGACCTGCTGGCGATCGAGGTCGACGCCGTGCGACGAGCCCGCGATGGGGCCCTCGTGACCGAGACCGATCGAATACACGATCGGCATACGGGGCAAGGGTTCCCCGGCGATCTCGTGCGCAGCGACCAGATCGGCCCCCGTGGCGCCGGGCCGGCAGGCTGCGACGACGGCGTCGGAGACGTCGCGCCAGCGTCGGTGCAGCGAGCGCTGCCCGGCGGTGGGCTCGGAACGGTTGCCGCAACGCCAGGTACGAGCGAGCGTGCCCTCGTATCCGGCCCACAACACGCCGCCAGCCAGGGCCACGAGGTCGCCCTCGTCGAGCAGGCGCCCGCTCGTGACGAGGCGCAACCGCCCCGGCGGATCGACCACCGTGAACGTGCCCTGCTGGGAGAACTGCGACGTGCCCAGCACACACATGCGCTCGAGGTAGGCCGCCTGGAGATCCTTCTCGGTGACACCGGGGCGCACGCGATCGGCGGCGGCGACGAGCGCGGCCTCGGCGATCGCCGCCGCGATGCGCAACGCGACGATCTCGTCGGGAAGCTTGACCCGGCGCAGCGCACGGAGTTCAGGCTCGACGCCCACGATCTCGGCCGACGGCACGACCGTCGGCAGCAGGTCGCGCATGAACAGGGTGAAGCCGTCGACACCCACGCGCCTCGCGGCGCGGAGACCGTCGATCGAGCCGAGGGAGCCCAGCAGCGTGCCCACGTTGAAGCTGGTGCAGAACACGTCGCCGAGTGGCACCTCGGCCGGCGCCCCCTCGAGACTCGCCGAGAACGTCATCAGGTGCACCCGCCCGGTCGAGCGCACCGCGACGGCCGTGGGGCCGAACGGCCGTGACGACGCGGTCCACAGCCGACGCGATCCGGCCACGTACCGCACGTTGGCCTCGCGACCGAGCACGAGCGCGTCGAGGTCGAGCCGCTCCATCTCGGCGAACGCCCGGGCCCGTCGGGCCGCGCGCAGCTCGGTGAACGAGACACGATCGCGTTCCTCCTGGGCGCCCGTCCCCAGGTTCGGTGTCAGCATCACACGCCCCTCAGCAGCCTCCGCCATACCGACCATCCCCGACGTTCCCGTCACTCGAACGGCGTGTAGCCGTATGTGCTGAGACGCTCGCAGCCGTCCGCGGTGACGTGGACGACCTCCTCGCTCCGGTATCCGCCGTGACCCTCATGCCAGATCATCGGTTCCAGCACGAAGGTCATCCCGGGCTGGAGCTCGATGGTGTCCTCGATCTCGAAGCCGAGCTCCGAACCCAGGAACGGCATCTCGGCGGAGTCACAGCCCGCGCCATGCGCCAGGTAGAAGTGGGGGAACCCGAAGATGGGCTCGACGGCCATCACGTCGCGGACCACGTCGCCACAGGTGCGACCGGGCTTGATCGCCGCGTAGGCCGTCTCGATCACGTCACGCCAGCGCCGGTAGCAATCGCGGAGCTCGGGAGACGGTCGGGGATCGACGCTGCAGATCCAGGTCTTGCCGAAGTCGGAGTGATAGCCGTTCCACACGATCCCGGTGTCGGGCAGCACGAGATCGCCCTCACGCACGAAGCGGTCGTTGCTCGAGAGCGGAAAGCCCACCCCGCCATGGGTGGTGGGGGTCTGGAGCGTCACCGACGGCGGGGTGATGTTCCAGATCGGGTCGATGCAACTCCACGTGATGCCGAGCTCGAACACCCGGCGGAGGAAGACGGCCGACAGCTCGTTCTGGCGCACACCCGGACGCAGCACGGCCTCGACGTCGTACATGGCGATCTCGTTGATGCGCTGCGCGACCCGGAGGCACTCGACCTCGTCGGCGGTCTTGCACAGCCGTGCCGGGCCGGTGGCGACCCCTGCATCGACCAGCTCGATCCCGGCGAGGAGATCCGGAAGCAGTCCCAGCATCGGGCTGGTGAGCTCGTCGATGCCGATCCGGTGGGCCTCGGGGACCACCTCGTGCACAGCCCGGGCCAATGCCTCGACGCCCTCGGGGTATTCGACGAGCAGCTCGCGGTGCACATGCTCGTCGGGGAGGTCGTATGCCGCTTCCGGAAACGGCGTGTACGCATGCACCAGCCCGGTCGCGGGCACGATCACCACCACCGGTTCGTGGTGGACCCGCATGGCGTCGGCGTAGGCCCGGCTGACCCCGGCGTACTCCTGGTTCGACGGGCCGGCGAGCACGAGCACATCGAGCCCGGCCGCGGCCATCGCCTCCTGAAGCCGGCCTCGGCGCTGCGCCCGCATCCGCGGGAAGTCGATCACCGTCGTGGTGACCGATGCTGCGTCGATCATCGACTTCTCCCCGACCTCGGCCCCCGACCCGACGGCCCGAGCGCCACCTGGCGACCCTGCGGTCTATGACGGCCGCTGCCAAGGTGTCAAGACACCGAGGTTTCGGGGCAGTGCCTACGGCGAGCGCTCGAAGACCAGGAGGAACTCGATGATCCCGTTGTCCTCGGTCTGGGCCGGGCCGAAGCTGGGGTAGGGGATGGCCCATTCCTCGAACACGACCGGGATGCTGCCGTTGACCTCGATGAGGTCGCCGTTGCGCCGAGCCTGGAGCTCGAAGGTGACGGACTTCGTCGTCCCCCGGAGCGTCAGGTCGCCGGTGGCCTCCGATCCAACTTAAGAAGACGACAAGAATCTCACGACAACCGCGGGAGTCAGGCTCGGGGGATCTCTTCCCAGGGTCGGCCGTCCCACGGGTCGGGCTCTCGAGGCAGACCCAGCACCCGCTCGCCGAGGATGTTCTTGTTCACCTCGGTGGTACCGCCTTCGATCGTGTTGGCCCGACTCCGCAGCATGCCACGCAGCTGGGCGGGCATCGTCGCGGCCCAGTCCCCGTCGGACGGGGTCGGTGACTCGGGACCCGGCCAGGCCAGGGCGGCGGCCCCGAGCATCTCGACGGCGACGAGCTGGACTCGTTGGTTGAGCGCCCCCTGGATCACCTTGCCGATCGAGCTGGCCGGCCCGGGAGGACGCCCCGCCTTGAGGCCGGCGCGCACTCGCAGGTTGGTCCAGGACCGGATCCGCTCCTCGATGACGCAGCCCACGAGCCGGTCGCGCAGCACCGCGTCGAGCCGCACTCCCGTGGTCGCAACCTGGGCCCTGGCGATCTCGACGAGACGGTCGGTGCCCTGCCCGCCGATCCGGTCGACCCCGCCCGAGCCGGAGCCGGCGACCATCTGGCGCTCGCCGGCCAGGGTGGAGTTCCCGACCCGCCAACCGTCGCCGGCGGCGCCGACCCGCTGGAAATCGGGGACGCGCGCACCGTCGAGGAACACCTCGTTGAAGTCGACCGTGCCGCCCATGTGGCGCAAGGGTCTGATCTCGACGCCGGCCTGGCGCAAGTCGAGCAGGAAATAGGTGATGCCCTTGCGCTTGCTGGCTGTCGGGTCGGTGCGGGCGAGGACGATGCCCCACCGGGCCAGATGGGCCCAGGTCGTCCACACCTTCTGACCGTGGAGCACCCACTCGTCGCCGTCACGCACCGCCCTGGTGGCGAGCGACGCCAGATCGGAGCCGGCGCCGGGCTCGCTGAAGAGCTGGCACCAGATCTCCTCGTTGCGCACGATCGGCGGGAGGAACCGGAGGCGTTGCTCCTCGGTACCGTGCTCGAACAGTGCAGACGCCGTGTTGTTGAGGCCGAGGATGTTCAGCCGGCCGAGATGGTACGGCGCCAGGACCGTCTCGATGACCCGGGCCTGCGCCGACCGCAAACCCAAGCCCCCGTAGGGAACGGTCCAAGTGGGTACGACCAGGCCCGAGGCGCCGAACACCGGGTACCACTCCTCGTAGGCGCGCCGATCACGGACCTGCCTGACGGCGTCGACCCCTCCCCGGTCGCCGGCCGCGCGCCAGGCGGGAGGCAGATGGGCATCGAGCCAGGCGTGAGTGACCTCGGCGAGCTCACCGTCGCTCATGGTGTCGTCGACCCGGAGTCGCGCATCGATCGCGGTCATCGCCGGCTGGGCCCCTCCCGTCGCCATGAACCCACGCTACAGGTCGCCCCTGCCGCACCATTTGTCAGGGCCGGCCACCACCGGCGAAGGTGGACGCCGACTGCCAGGCGAGCCCGAGGTGCGCGATGACCAACCCTGCGACGACCGACCGTTCACCCCTCGGAAGCACTGCTGCCAACCCGATCCCGTGGATCGTGAGCACCGACGACCATGTCGTCGAGCCCCCCGCTCTGTGGTCGAGCCGGCTCCCGAGCCGCTACCGCGACGTGGGCCCGCGCATCGTGCTCGCACCGACGGGAACGCCCATCCTCGATGGCGGCAACTACATCGAGGCACCGGGCACCGAGGGACCCGACGTGGCGTGGTGGTTCTACGAGGACCACAAGTACTCGGTGAAGCGGCTCATCGCGGCCGCCGGCTACTCGCCCGACGAGGTGCACATCGGCGGAATCACCTTCGACGACATGCGCCCCGGCTGCTGGCAGACCCAGGCCCGTCTCGACGACATGACGCTCAACCACGTCCAGGCATCGTTCTGCTATCCGAACTACCCCCGCTTTTGCGGGCAGCGCTTCCTCCACGGCCAGGACAAGGCGCTCGCGCTCCTGTGCGTGCAGGCCTACAACGACTGGATGGTCGAGGAGTGGTGCGGCACCAGTGGCGGACGTCTGCTGCCCATGTGCCTCATCCCGCTGTGGGACGTCGACCTCGCCGTGGCCGAGGTGCAGCGCAATGCCGCCCGTGGGGTGCGGGCCGTGGCCTTCAGCGAGATACCGGCCTGGCTGGGCCTGCCCAGCATCCACTCGGGGTACTGGGAGCCGTTCTTCGCCGCCTGCGCCGAGACGGGCACGGTGCTCAGCATGCACATCGGCTCGGGCACCAAGACCTCGATCACCTCGGCCGACGCCCCCGAAGCCGTCCAGTCGACGACGATCTTCACGAACAGCGCGGCGTCGCTCGTCGACTTCCTGTTCTCGGGGGTGCTGGCGCGGCATCCGAACCTGCGGCTGTTCTACGCCGAGGCCCAGATCGGCTGGATCCCCTACGTGATCGAGCGGGTCGACGACATCTGGGAGACCCACCGCGGTTGGGCCCACACACGCGACCACACGCCCGAGCCCCCGTCGACCTACTACTACCGCCAGGTCGCGAGCTGCTTCTTCAAGGATCACACCGGTGTCGAGCTGTTGCACCGGGTGGGCGACGACAACATCATGTTCGAGACCGATTATCCGCACCAGGACGGCACCTGGCCCCAGAGCCTCCAAGTGGCCGAGAAGCACTTCGGCCATCTCGCCGCCGACGTGGTCCACAAGATCGTGCGGGGCAATGCCATCCGCTGGTACGGGCTCGACCTGCCCGAGCCCGAGCCCGAGTCGGGCGTGGTCTGACCCGCGACACTGCGGCAGGCCCCGACGGGTGGCCGCCGCGTCGAGCGTCCCGGCGAGCGCGAGCCTCAGTCGCGGAGCTCGTCGACGTAGCGGTTGCTGCCGTGCTCGACGGCCACGAACGGGGCACACAGCTCCATCCGGCCCAGGCCTCCTGCGTCGACCCGCTCACCGTGGCGTGAGAACCGGGTCATCCATCGCAGGCGCGGGTCCTGATCGAGGAAGTGCACGAGCGTGACTCGCCGCTCGACCCCCTCGATGTCGGCCACGTCGGGCTGCTTGTCGTCGGGGAGCGGCTGGGGTGCGAAGCGCAGCGTCTGGGCGACGGGGCCGTGGGGACCTCGCTGCACCCAGGGCACGTAGTCGTCGACGATCCACGTATCGAGCGCTTCGCGGCTCGTGCCCGGGTGGGCGTCGATGATCTCCATGACCACACCCGGATAACCGCGGTCGAGGGCGTGGATGTCGCGGGGCCCGTCGGCCTCGGCGGTCGAGCCCCCGAGGTAGTCCTGGAAGGACGTGTACACGTGGGTGCGCTCGAGGTGGATCCGATCGTCGGCCCGGAGCCGGTAGTTGGTGGCGCTCGTCCAGCGGATGTGGTCGTCGAGGCGGCCCAAGGTGATCCAGTAGAGGTGGAGATAGCACCCGGCGGTGATCGGCTGCGCGATGAGCGACTGCTCGGGGTAGCGCAGGAGCTGGAGATCGCGGGTGGCCACGAAGCGCTTCCCCGCGAACATCCACGGCATCGCCAGCGCGCCCGAGTAGAAGTGATCGTCCTCGTACCAACGGTTGTAGGCGATCTCGGTGCCCGGATGGGGCTCGACCATCGAGATGAGCGCACCTCCGATCTCGACGGCGTAGGGACCGACCTTCGGCAGCTCGCTGTACGCCGGATCGGGTTCGGTGCTCATGGGTGCTCCAAGGGCCGGCGATTCACGGACGGTATGGCGTGCTGTGCGGATGGCGTTGCCCGCGGCCTGCGCTGTGGGCAGGTGGTCCGGGGTGGTACGTGACGGTCAGGCGAAAGCCTCGCCCAGCAGCGAGTACGACGTGAAGCCGTCGGGCCCCACCGGGACGTCGCCGGCGAGCGTGATGCGCTGCATCGAACGGGTCATGCCGGGCGGCGTGTCGGACGGGCCGAGGTGACACGTGGCCCGGTTGTCCCAGAACGCCACGCTGTCGGGCTGCCAGCGGAAGCGGACGGTGTGCGCCGGATGGGCCATGTGCTCGTAGAGCATCGCCAGGATGTGCCGGCTCTCCTGCCGGGAGATGTCGAGGATGTGGCTCGTGAAGGTGGGATTCACGAACAGCACCAACTCATCCGTCTCGGGATGCACGCGCACGACCGGATGCACCGACTTGATCTCACGAGACTGGAACTGGGATTGGAGCTCCGAGGTCATCTCGCCGCGAGCGATCGGGAGCGAGTTGTGATGCACGGCACGGAGACCGTCGACCATCGACTTGACGGGATCGGACAGCCGTTCGTAAGCGAGCGCGATGTTCAGGAACTGCGTGTCGCCACCGTAGGGAGGCACGACCACGCCACGCAGGATCGAGCCCATGGGTGGGTTGGGCACGAAGGTGACGTCGGTGTGCCACCGGTTGTCGATGGCGACGCTGCCGTATCCGCTCATCTCGTTGTCGAGCAACAAGATCTCGGGATGCTCGGGGAACTTCGCCGGCAGCGTGGGATGGGCCGGGGTGACCTCCCCGAAGCACGCCCCGAACGCGATGTGCTGGGCCTGGGTGAGATGCTGGTCGCGAAAGAAGATCACCCGCCAGCGCAACAGGGTGGCCCTGATCTCGGCCACCACGGCGGGGGCGAGCGTGTGGGTGAGGTCGACCCCGAAGATCTCGGCTCCGATGTTGCCCGACAGCGGGCGCACGTCGAGTCCGAGGTCGGTGGCCAGGTCGGACGGGCGCGGGTCGATCGCAGAAGTCACGATGGCCTCCAGGTCGAACAGGTGCTCGGGGCCCGAGCAGCGTTCCAGTCTGACCGATCACCGACCATCCCGTGCAACGGCACAGCTCGTCACGGGGTGTTGGCGGGGCGACGGTGGCGGGGCGATGGTCACGCCAGGGGTTCGACCGTTCGGACGGGGGGCTCGCCCACCCGCCCGATCTGCACGTCGAGTTGCGTTGCGCAGTGCGGGCACCAGAAATGACGGAGCACGAACTGCTCGGCCCCGGGATAGGTGAGGCCGTGCACGGCTCGGCGATCGACGGGGTGCTCGCCCAGGCGCAGAGCCGCGTGGAGGTCGGCGCCGATCGGAGCCAACGACCCGGCGCAGTGGCCGCAGCACACGGTGCCCTCGTGGATTCGCAGCGACGCCCCGAGCCGCTCACCAACCACGGGCGCTGAGCTGCCAGCGCCCTCGGTGCTCCCGGCGCCGGGCAGAGCGCTGCCGCCGTTCGACAGGGCTCCGGCGATCAGCGGTCCCCCGCCGCGCGGCGAGGCGGCCCGGCGGGACGGGTCGCCGCCGAGCCGAAGCCGGCGCTGGTCGAGGCGCTCGGCGTCGGTGGCTGGCGTGTCGACCGTCACCCCACCGGTTCCGTCGACGCTGAGCACGACGCCATAGTCGGACCGGGCCCGGGCCATCGAGACCAGCCCGTCGAGGACGTCGTCGCGGACGGCTCCCGGCGATCTGAGGAGCGGATCGCCATAACCGCCACCGCCCTGCGCGACCGTGAGCATCCGCTCGTCACCCGAGAACGTCATCCCTCCGGTGGGCATGGGCACCAAACGAACGGTCGGTCGGTGGCTGACGCCGACCGCCGCGGGTGTGCTCCCCGCCCTCAGCTCGGGGCCCACCACGTCGTCGGTCTCGGCCGCGCCGAGGAGCGCGAAACCGCTCGCCGCACCGGGCTCGCCGCCCGCGATGCCGATGGCAGCAGGATGCTGGAGGCCCTGCCCGAACGACAGCACCGAGACCGGATGCGTCGTACCGTGCACCCGCAGCACGTGCTCGGCGCCGACCCCACCGCGGTAACGGCCCGGTCCGCCACTGTCGACCAGCTCGATCCGCCGGAGATAGAGCAAGGGCAGGTAGCTCTCGTTGACCTCCACGTTGGCCGACGCGGCGCCCGGCGAGGTCGTGTACCCCGACGAGTCGGCGCCGTCAGCGAACGAACGCGCACCTCCACCTCCGGTCAGCTCGTCGAGGGTCATGGTGGCGAACGGGCGGCCGGCACCGTCGGTGCCCGACACGATCCCGCCACCACCGCCCGCCGCTTGGCAGCTCGCCATGGCCAAGGCCCGCAGCTCGTCGTCGGCGCCGTCGAGCATGCGGGACGCGCAGGCGTTCACGCAGATGCGGATGGCCTGACACGTGGCCGCCGTGCTCATCGCCACACCAGCCGGCCAGGTGGCGTGCACGACCGTCCCCGGTCGGCTGCGGATCTCGAGCGCCGGCCAGATACCTCCCGGCACCCAGGCCAGGCCACCGGCGAGGTACAGCATCACCGCGGCCATCGAGAAGTTCGTGAGCGCGGGGTAGGTGGCGTTGATCGCGCCGGGCGCTTGCGGATCGCTCTCGCTGAAGTCGAGCACCAGGCGATCGCCCCGCTTCTCACACGTGAGGCGCACCGCGTAGATCTGCTCACGAGCATCGGGCGCCAAGGACTTCGGGCGGTACTCCACGTACGCGGTGTGCCGGAATCGCCCGTCGGGCAACGCCCGGAGGCGGTCGCGGAACTCCGACTCGGCGGCGCCCAGCAGCAGGTCGATGGTCTCGGCGACGGTCTCGACCCCGTACCGGTCGACGAGCCCGAGGATGGCGCCCACGGTCATGCGGTTCGCAGCGATCTGGCCGGCGAGGTCGAGGCGGTTCAGCTCGGGGGTTCGCGAGCGCACCAGATACTCCTGCTCGACGTCGCGTCGGAGCCGCCCGCCTTCGACGATCTTGCTGGGGGCCATGGGGATGGCCTCGTCGAAGATCGATGCAGCGTCGTAGCTCATCCCGCCCGGGGTCGGGCCGCCCACGTCCGACTCGTGGATCGCCGAGCCGCACCAGGCGATCAGCCGGTCGTCGACGAACACCGGTGCCACCACGACGACGTCGGGCTGGTGCAACGTGCCGACATACGGGTCGTTGGTCATGAACTGGTCGCCGGGCGAGATACCGGGGTTCTCGGAGTAGTTGTCGACGAGATGCTTCACGAACAGGTGCATCGACGCGACCTGCACGAGCACGTACCGTCCGCACGCCAGCACCCGTCCATCGGGCGCCATGATCACCGTGTTGAGATCGTTGGCCTCAACGGCGATCTGCGATCCGGAGACCTGCATGAGGATCGTGGCCGCGTCGTCGTTGATCGAGTCGAGCCGGTGTCGCAGGATCTCCAGCACGAACGGGTCGACGGTCATCGCGGTGTCGTTCTCTTCTGGCGGGAGGCGCCCGCATTGCCGGCGTCGCTCGTCGAGCGGGCTGCCTCGGTCGAGCGGGCTGCCTCGGTCGTGCCGGCGGCGCTGGTCGAGCGGGCGAGGCGGGCGTGGCCTCCACCGTCGATCGTGGCGACGAGACCCGGGTAGACCACGATGGTCGTCTCGTCCGACTCGATGAACGCCGGGCCCCCGATCGACCGTCCCACAACGAGATCGTCCCACCGGTGCACCGGGCAGTCGATCCAGCCGCCGTCGAACCAGGCCCGCCGCGACCCCACCGTCGTCGATGCCGCCGCCGTCGAAGCCGCGGAGCCGATCGGGCGCGACGGCCGCACCCTCGGCGCGGGGAACGACACCGAAACGCTCACCCGCACCAGCTCGACGGGTGTCTCGTCGTTGGAGGTTCCCGCTCCGACGACCTGCTCGTACCGCCGGCGAAAGTCGTCGACGAGCCCGGTGACGACCGCGCGGTCGATCACGCCAGGCGGCACCAGCACCTCGATCAGGTTGACCTGCCGGTAGTAGCGCAAGCCCACCGAGCGCAGAACATCGACCTGGGTGTCGGCTCCGGCGGGAAGCACGCTGAAGGCCTCGGCCAACTGGGCCCGGGCCGTGGCCTCGAGCTCGGCGCCCAGCTCGGCGAGACGCTCGAGCCGATCGACGACCGGTGCCGGGGGCACGTCGTGCGACACCGCGATCTCCAGCTCGCTGGCCGCGGCGCCGTACGCCGAGAACTGCGACGCCAGCGCCGGGACGACCACCTCGGCAACCCCGAGATCATCGGTGAAGCGGCCCACGTACTGGGGTCCGGCGCCTCCGTAGACATAGAGAGCGAAGGTGCGTGGATCGTGCCCGCGTTGCACCGTCGCCCGGCGGACGAGGTCCTTCATCTGCTCGCAGGCGACCAGGAGGATGCCGTCTGCGGCCTCCTCGACGCTCATGTCGAGCGGATCGGCGATGGCCGCCTCGATCGCCTTCCTCGCTGCGCCAGCGTCGAGGATGAGCCCCCCGCTCAGGCGATCGACGTACCCC
Organism: Actinomycetota bacterium; assembly: GCA_009886115.1. Lineage (GTDB taxonomy): Bacteria > Actinomycetota > Acidimicrobiia > IMCC26256 > VFJJ01 > VFJJ01. The sequence goes on along the minus strand of VFJJ01000017.1, from coordinate 40,158 downwards.
AGCACGACGGCGGCATCGGTGACGGTGGGGCGCGTCCCTCCACGGCCGTAGCATGCCGGCCCCGGATCGGCTCCGGCGCTCTCGGGCCCGACCCGCAGCGACCGCAGCCGCCCGTCGATCGAGGCGATGCTGCCCCCGCCGGTGCCGATCGAAGTGACGTCGACGACCGGCAAGGCCAAGGGGCGTCTGTCGATCATCGGACGCGACAGGTACTGCACCTCGCCGCCGACCACGAGCCCGACGTCGAAGCTCGTTCCGCCCACGTCGGCGGTGATGACATCGCGGTGCCCGAGCACCGACCCCAGCATTCGAGCCGCCGCCACCCCGGCGACCGGACCCGACTGCAGCGTGTTCACAGGAGCATGGCGCAGCAGGGCCGCGGGTTGCACCGACCCGTCCATCCGGGCGACGAGCAACGAGCCGGCGAAGCCGTGGTCGCGCAGCATCGTCTCGAGCCGGTCGAGGTAGCTGGCGACGAGAGGGCCGATGGCGGCGTCGAGCACCGTCGTCGACATCCGCTCGTACTCGCCGAGCCGCGGAGCGAGAGAGCTGGAGAGGGCGACCCGCACGTGCGGATGGGCCCGCCCGACGAGCTCGCCGATGCGCCGCTCGTGCGATGCGTTGGCGATCGACCACAGCAGGCACACCGCGATCGACTCGATCCCGCTGTCGACGAGGCGGCCGACCGCGGCGAGCACCTCGTCGTCGTCGAGCGGCACCACCACAGCGCCGCTGGCGTCGATCCGCTCGCACACCCCGACGACGTGTCGCCGGCCGACCAGGCTCTCGGGCTTGTCCCACATGGTCGGCGTGCGTCGGGCGCGCTCGTCGAGGCCCAGGATCTTGTTGGCCTTGGCGATCGCCAGGGTCGACTCGAACCCGGCCGTGGTGACGAGCCCCACCCGGGCCACGTTGCGGGTGAGCAACGCGTTGAGCCCGACGGTCGTCCCGTGCGCCAGCACCGAGGTCTGTGCGAGCAGTGCCTCGATGCCACTCGTCTCGAGGTCACGGCGGTCGAAGTCAGTGCGGTCGAAGTCAGCGCGGTCGAGGTCGCGGCGCCCGAGGCGGGCCGGAGCGGGGCCGGCGCTCCAAGCGGAGCGGACGTTCCCAAAGGCGCGGACGCCGGCGTCTGCAGATGCCGCTATGGCCGAGGCGGCGGCTCGCAGCGAGTCGAGCACGCCCTGCTCGGGTCGCCCCGGCGTGCTCAGCACCTTGCCGATGGCGATCGTGCCTTCACTTCCGGTCACCACCGTGTCGGTGAACGTCCCCCCGGTGTCGACGCCGATGATCAGCCCGCCCGCTGCGCTCACCGGCGAGAACCTACCAACGATGTCGAGCGCGACGGATTCTCGGGCCGCTCCGCCGCGCGGGCCGTGGCGCCGGGTCGCCGCGCCGGGCCGTCGCCCGGGCTCGGCGGCGTATCCGATCCGAGAGGCACCAGAGATGTTGAAGGTAGGGCAGGAAATCTCGCTAAATCCCTTGTGTTCATTGGGGATTCGAGATATCATACGAACTGGTGTTCGAGTCGACCGAGGTTCCCGTCGAGCAGCTCGGAGAGCAGTGTGTGCGTTTTCTGGGCGCGCTGGCGACCACCGCCGATCCCGACAAGATCGCCGCTGGCTTCGCGCTCCGCGACCACCTCAGCGCGATCCTCACCGGCGCGGTCGGCCGGCTCGACGCCGAGTGCAGCTACGTCGTCGACGGTGCGGTCACGGCCCCGTCGTGGCTTCGAAACCGGGTGCGTCTCGACTCGGCCGAGGCGTCCCGAACCGTCCGCACGGCCCGGCGCATGCGTCAGTGGCCGTGCACCGAAGCCGCGTGGAACGCCGGTCGGCTCACCGCCGGTCAGGTGAATGCGGTCGTCGACACGGTCGGCGCCAACGAGGCCTTGGCCGGTGTGTACGCAGTCGACGAAGCCGAGCTCGTGCCCACCATCTCCGGCTACAGCGTGCGCCACGTCACGATGCTCATGCACCGCTGGGCCCAGGTGGCCAAGCGCACGATCGACGACCCGGCCGAGCCCGACGGTCCCGCTCAGGCGTTGCACCTCTCGTCGCATCTCGACGGGCAGTGGCGCGTCGATGGCAACCTCGACCCCGAGACCGGCAACCTGGTCGACACCGCGCTCGACATGGCGATCGGCGAGCTTCCCGGGCCCGTGCCCGACGACGAGCGTCACGTCCTCATGTCGCAACGGCGCGCCGAGGCGCTCGCCCACATCTGCCGGTTCTTTCTCGATCATCGCCTGATCGTTCAGAAGGCCCCGAGAAACCGGCCCCACGTCAACATCATCGTCGACCTCCCGTTCCTCCTCGGCCAGGCCGGTCGAGCCGAGACCATCGACGGGCTCCCGCTCGGTGAAGCCGCCATCCGCCAGATCCTGTGCGATGCCAACGTGCATCGGATCATCACCGACGGCTCGTCGGTGATCCTCGACCAGGGGCGGGCAACCCGCACCTGCACGCCCGAGCAGTGGAACGCGCTCGTGGCCCGCGACCGCTTCTGCGCCTGGCCCGCCGGCTGCGACGTCCCCGCCAGCCGCTGCCAGGCCCACCACGAACCGGCCTGGATCGACGGTGGCACCACCGACATCGCCGCCATGCGCCTGCTCTGTCACGGCCACCACTGGCTCCGCCATCAACCAAGCTGGACCGCCAAGATCCTCCCCGACGCCACCTACGAAGCCACCAGCCCCGCCGGCCGCACCTTCACCTCGAGACGGCAGTGCTGACCCCCCGCACGTGCGACTCGACCCGGTCACGGCCCAGCTCCCTGCCATGCGAGACTCTCCCCACATCGCAGCGCAGTCCGGGTCGGCGAAGCCGCCGCGTGAGCAGATACACGGTTCCCAGTGAAGGAGCGTCGTGGACGATGAGGGCCTGGTGCCGGAACCGCCTCCGCCGGCGGGACCGGCCGATTCGGGATTCGACCCGTTCCCGCCGGATGCCCGACCCGGACTGCCTCGTCGGCCCGTCAGGCAACGGATCCTCATCGGCGCGGTCGTCGCGATCGTCGTCGCCGGCACCGCCATCGGCATCGGCATCGCCGCGAGCTACGACAGCAGCAGGGACGACAGCACAAGCGAAGACAGCAGCGACAGCCCTGTCACCTACGGCACACCCACCGGTCTGGTCGGTCCGAGCTTCGAGGACGGGGACCATTGGCACGCTGCCTACGGGGTCAACCTCTGCGGCATCTGGCAACCGGTCGTTCCCGCGTACGAGAGCACCGTCGGTCTCCACAGCCACGGCGACGGTTTGTTCCACATCCATCCGTACACCGAGGCGGGCTCGTTCGAGAACGCGACCGTCGAGCATCTCCTCGACCCCCCGCCCGTCGAGCAGCCTGTCGGGGTGTCCGAGGAACCCACCCTTCGCTACGAGCTCGATCCCGACCGGATCACCGTATCGGGAACGGGTCTCGTGGTGTTGGGCCCCGCCGACGACGATCCCAGCGAGACGTCCGTCGATGCCGCGACGTTCGTCGACGGTGACGCCTGTCCCAACCTTGGTGGCCGCGAGGGAGCCCTCCGCTGGGCCGTCGCCCGATACGACCCGGCGCTCGGGGACTACACGCAGGGCCCCGTCGAGCAGGAAGGGGATCTGGCGACGTACGTCCCCAACGACAACGACGTCGTCACCATCGCCTTCGTGCCTGACGACGTCGCGCTGGATGTTCCGCCCGGAGCTGCTGCCGTGCTCCAGGGCAACTTCGTGAGCCCCACCGACGGCGCCCCGTCGGGCGTCGCGCCGGGCGTCGTACCCACCATTCCGGCCTCAACCGGATCGACGATCGACACGACTGTGGATGCGGGGTTCCAACTCCGGCCCGTGGTCGAGCAGATCGCCGACCAGGGTGCGCGCCCCGACGAGGTCGCGGGGTATCTCCTGCTGCCAGCTGCTGATGGCGCGACCTGGTTCGTGCTCGGCGCGAGCGTCCTCGATCAACCCGATCTCTCGAGTGCCGTCGCCCACGACAACGGATTCGACAACGGCTGGGAGATCCTCATCGAGTTAAACGAGGCCGACCAGGCCATGTTCGCCACGTACACCGCCGAGCACATCGGCCAGCAGCTGGCCATCGTCGTCGACGGATCGGTGCTGAGCGCGCCCGTGATCACCTCGCCCATCCTGGGTGGTGAGGTCAGCATCGGCGGGTCCTTCACCGAGGCCGAGGCCAAGGAGCTGGCCGCCCTCCTGGCCGGCGGGTGAACTGAACCGGCGTCGACACGCTGCGCGAAGCGGCGGCGGGGCGGGGCAGTGTGAGAGGGTGCAGCGCATGACCAAGGTGAAGATCAGTGTGGGCATGCCGCCGGGACCGGACTCGGTCGAGATGGCCCGTGTGGCCGAGTCGGCTGGGTACGAGCGGATCTGGTTCTACGACTCGGCCGCCTTGTACGAGGACATCTGGATCACCCTGGCTCGGGTGGCCGAGCAGACGGCCATCCCCATCGGCACGGCCGTGCTCGTCCCCAACCTGCGCCACGTGATGACGACGGCCTCGGCGATCGCCACGATCGAGCGTCTCGCGCCCGGGCGTCTGGCGTGCGCATTCGGGACCGGCGCCACGGCGCGTTGGGTGCTGAACAAGAAGGCCGTGTCGTGGGCGGCGACCCGGCGCTACATGGAGCAACTCCGAGGCTTGCTGCGAGGAGACGTGGTCGAGATCGACGGCGAGCGGTGCCAGATGATCCACCATCCCCGTTGGGCGCTGGCCCGTCCGATCGAGACGCCGCTGCTCCTGTCGGCCTTGGGCGCCAAGGGAACGGCGATCACCAGAGAGCTGAACGAGGCCTCGGTCGTCGACGGGCTCATGTCGATGGGCGCATCGGCCGACAACGGGGGCTTCGACTGGCACGTCCAGATGACCGCCGGGACCGTGCTCGACGACGGCGAGACCCTCGGCGACGCCCGGGTCAAGGATGCCCTGGGGCCCTGGTACGTGGTGCGTTACCACGGCGTGTGGCAGGCCTTCCCCGACGCGCTGGCGAACTTCCCCCTCGGGTCAGAGTGGCAAGCGGGCGTGGAGGCGGAACGACCCGACGGCGAACGGCACCTGGCCGTGCACGAGGGTCACGTCACCGACGTCATGGACCGCGACCGGGCCGTGCTCGACGCCGCGGGCGCGGCCCTGGCCACCGTGGGTTGGGTGGGCTCGGCCGCCGACGTGCGAGGCCGGGCCGAGTCGGCCGCGGCTGCCGGCGCCACCGAGATCATGTACACGCCAGGCGGCCCCGACATGGCCCGGGAGATGCGGGCGTTCGCCGCAGCAGTGCTCGGCGGCTGAGCGCCATGAGCGCCAACGGGTCGGCGGCGAACGGGGCTCGGAGCCGGAGCATCGCGATCATCGGGGCCGGTCCTGGCGGACTGTGCGCCGCGATCCGGCTCAAGAACGCCGGCTTCTCGAACGTCGCGATCTTCGAGCGGGCGGCGGGTGTCGGCGGCACCTGGTACCACAACCGGTATCCCGGCGCGGCGTGCGACGTGCAGTCGCACCTGTACTCGTTCTCGTTCGAGCAAAAGCGCGACTGGACCCGCCCCTACGCCACCCAGCCCGAGATCAAGGCCTATCTCGAGCACTGCGTCGCGGCCTACGAGCTCGAACCTCACCTTCGGCTGGGAACGGGTGTCACGTCGGCCACGTGGGACGACGATCGCTCACACTGGGTGCTCGTCACCGACGGCGGTGAGCGCGTCGAGGCCGACATCGTGGTGAGCGGCATCGGGATGTTCAACGATCTGCACGTCCCCGAGATTCCGGGGCTCGCCGATTTCGCCGGCACGATCTTCCACTCGGCTCGGTGGAACCACGACCACGACCTCACCGGCGAGACGGTCGGGGTGATCGGCAGCGCCGCCAGTGCCGTGCAGTTCGTGCCCGAGATCGCCAAGCAGGCCGGGCAGGTCCATCTCTTCCAACGGACCGCCAATTGGGTGCTCCCCAAGGCCGACACGCCCTACACGACCGAGGAAGTCGAGCGGTTCGTCACCGATCCAGTCGCGGTCGCCCAACATCGGTGGCAGGTCTTTCGCATGATCGAAGGCGTGATCACGTTCTCGAACCCGCAGGCGTTGCAGATGGCCGAGCAGTTCGGACGTCAGAACATCGCCCTGGTCGAAGATCCCGAGCTTCGCCGCAAGCTCACACCCACGGAGCCCTACGGCTGCAAGCGTCCCCTCATCTCCAACGAGTACTACCCCACCTTCAACCGTCCCAACGTCGAGCTGGTCACCGACGGGGTCTCGGCCATCACCACCGACTCGATCGAGACCGTCGACGGGCGCAGCCGACCGGTCGACACCGTCGTGCTGGCGACCGGCTTCGCCACCGACCGCTACCTCTCGGCCATCGCGGTGACCGGACGCGGCGGCGTCACGATCGACGATGCCTGGGCCGACGGCGCGCAGGCGTATCTCGGCATCACCACCGCCGGGTTCCCGAACCTCTTCATCCTCTACGGCCCCAACACCAACAACGGATCGATCATCACCATGATCGAGCACCAGGTGGCCTACATGGTGAGGCAGCTCCGGCGCATGGACGCCGACGACCTGGCCTGGATCGACGTGCGTCCCGACGTCATGGAGCGTTACAACACCGAGCTCCAGCACGACCTCGACGGCGTCGCCGTCTGGCAGGCCGGGTGCAACGGCTACTACCGCGCTGCCTCGGGGCGGATCGTGACCCAGTGGCCCCACACGATGAGCGAGTTCCGACGGCGCACCCAACGCCCCGACGCCGGCGCGTACGCCTCCGCCTGAGTCGCGCACGCGGGGTCCGGGCGCGAAGAAATCGGCTCGGGTCCGATCGGCTCCGGGTATCCCAGTACGAGCTCCACGGCGGCTCCTCCAGGGCCGCCCCACCGATGCCGGCGTGGGGCGTGGAAACAGCCTGGACGTTAGATTCCCACCGGGCCGACAGCGAGGTGAACGTGACCGAGATCATCGACATCCCGCAACGTGTGCGGGCGGTGCTGGCCCTCGATCCCGATGCCCGTGCGCTGCAGTTCGACGGGCGCTGGCGGCCATGGCGCTACTACACGGCGGCGGTCGAGCAGCTCGACGCGATCCTGCTGGGCCACGGCATCGGCGCCGGAGCGCCCGTCGGTGTGGTGATGCGCAACCGTCCCGAGATCGTGCGGACGGTCATCGCGCTGCTCGCCACCGGCCGCTGCATCGTGACGCTCAGCGCCCTGATTCCCAAGGCGGCATTGGGCGCCGAGATCGAGGGCCTCGGTCTGGGCGCGGTCATCGCGAGCGAGGCCGACGCCGCCGACGCGCACGTCCGTACGGCGGTGGAGGCTCGTGGGGCCGTCCTCCTGGCCGCGACCGACGATGACGAGCGCGCCTACGAGCAGGTGCTCGCCCCGAACCCCGGAGCAACTCCGGGAGGCCCCGGAGGCTCGGGGGGCTCGGGCGACATGGCGACCGCCGGCGTGGCGGTCCAGATGCTCACCAGCGGAACGACGGGCACCCCCAAGCGCGTGCCCCTGCTCTACGAGAGCATCGGTGCCGAGATGGCGAGCGTGAGGCACTACGCCGGCAACGCCGGCAACGCCGGCAACGCCGGCAACGCGGGCCAGGGCGGCCAGGGCGGCAACGCCGTCGCGGCTCCGGGCGGCGCCGACGCCGGCGACGATGCTCTCCCCGAGGTACGCCTGAGCAGTGGCGTGGCGATCGTGTGGAGCCCGCTCCTGCACATCTCGGGCGTGCGGGCCACCATCCAGGCCACGCTGGAAGGCCGGGCGATCAGCCTCCTCGAACGGTTCGAGGTGACCGCCTGGAGCCGGATCGTGGCCGAGCACCACTCCAAGGCCATCAGCCTGGTGCCCACGGCGCTGCGGATGGTGTACGACGCCGATCTCCCGCGCTCCACGTTCGAGGGCGTGAAGGCCTGCTTCGTGGGAACGTCTCCCCTCGACCCGGCCCTGGCCGACGCGTTCCTCGAGCGCTACGGGGTTCCGGTGCTCGTGGTGTACGGCGCCACCGAATTCGCCGGTGGCGTCACCGGATGGACGCTGCGCGACTGGGAGCGCTTCGGCGACGCCAAGCGCGGCAGCGTGGGCACGGCCAACGCCGGGATCGAGCTTCGGATCGTCGACCCCGAGACCGGTGCGGCACTGGCGCCCGGAACCCTGGGGTTGCTGGAGGTTCGCGGTCCGCAACTCCCCGGCGGACAGTGGGTGCGCACCACCGACCAGGGCATCCTCGACGCCGACGGCTTCCTCTGGCTACGAGGCCGAGCCGATGATGTCGTGATCCGCGGTGGGCTCAAGGTGTCCACCGACGCCGTCCGCGCCGCTTTGAACGAGCATCCCGGGGTGAGCGACTCCTGCGTGATCGGCCTCGACGACGAGCGCCTCGGTCAGGTACCGGTTGCCGCGTGGGAGGCCGTCCCCGCAACTCCGCCTCCCACCCCGGCCGACCTCGAGGCGTTCCTGAGGGAGCGTCTCAGCGCCTACCAGATCCCGGTACGGTTCCTGCTCGTCGAGAGCCTGCCCCGGACACCGTCGATGAAGATCAGCCAGCCCGCCGTGCGGGCGCTGTTCGAGGGCCCGTCCCCCAGCCCCCGATCAGCCGCCGCACCCGACCCGCAGCCACGAAGAGGGTGACCGATGCAGGTCGGGATCGTTCCCAACGAGCTGGAGCTCTCCATCAGCTTCTACCGTGACCGCATCGGCCTCCCGTACACGGGCGCGCTGCCCGTCATCGAGGGCCGGGTGCTGCACATGTTCGACGCCGGCGGTGGCGGCGTCTTCAAGATCATGGAGCTCCCCGCAGGCTCGCGCCCACCAGCCGAGCAGTCACCGCCCGGGCCGTTCACGGCTGCGACCGGCATCCGTTGGATCACGTTCGACGTCGACGACATCGACGGCATCGCCGATCGTTGCCACGAGTGCACCTGGCAGATGCCCGTCACCGAGCTCCGGCCCGGCCTGCGCGTCGCCGTCGTCGAAGATCCCGACGGCAACGCGGTCGAGCTCGTCGAACGCCGATAACACCTCACGAGGAGTCGCACCATGGAGTTCTGGCACCCTCCGGCGTTCTTTGTGGCTGAGACCGCGCCCAGAACGGTCGGGGACACAAAGAACGGGAGGGGTTGATCAGACGACGCCGTCGGCGCGCAGGGCGGCAATCTCCTCGGCGCTGAAGCCTGCTGCGGCGAGGGCAGCCTCGGTCTGCTCACCCAGGCCGGGAGCGGGTCGCAGGCCGTGCGACGACTCGGCCGCCGAGGCGCCGTCGAAGCGCAGTGGGCTCGCCAGCACCGGGGTCGTGGTGCCCTCGATGTTCACGAGGCCTTGGCGGGCAACGACGTGGGGGTCGTCGACCAGGTCGGCCGGCCCGTTGATGGGGCCCACGCCGCCGGCCAGGCCCGGGGTCACGACCCAATGCGCCGCGGGCTGCGCAGCGAACGCCTCGGCCAGTCGGGCCGTGGTGGCTTCCTCGTCGACGCCGTGGACGTGGGCCACCAGATCGGGCAGTCGCAGCGCTTCGCACAGCAGCGCCCAGGGCTTGGCCTCAGACGCCGCCACGGTCACCATCAGGCCGTCGGCACAGCGATAGATCTCGCGGGCAGCGAACGTTCCCCAGCCCGGACCGGGCGACGTCGCAGCGCGGGCGATGTCCTCGGAGATCAGCCACATGGCCCCGTCGACGAGGCTGGCGTCGACCCTGGTGCCGGTGCCGGTGCGCTCGCGACCGACCACGGCGGCGAGGATCCCCACCGCGCCCAACACCCCACCCAACGGAACCGCGACGACGATGTCGGGGATCGGCGGCTTTCCTCGGCCCCCGCCGAGCAGGCTGAGCAGCCCCGAATACCCGAGATAGGTGATGTCGTGGCCCGGCGCGTGGGCGTGGGGGCCGTCGGGTCCGAAACCCGTGAGCGAGCACCAGATGAGCCTGGGGTTCACCTCGCGGAGTTGCTCGTACCCGATCCCGAGCTTGTCGAGCGCTCCGGGACGGTGCGACTCGACGACCACGTCGACATGGGCGACGAGACGGCGCAACACCTCGGGGGCCTTGGGGTTGCGGAGGTCGAGGGTGATCGAGCGCTTCCCGCGGTTCAACGCCACGTGGGCGGCCTTGAACGGGTCGGCCGTCATGAACCGCATCCCGTCGCCGGCCCCCGGCCCCTCGACCTTGAGCACGTCGGCTCCAAGATCGGACAGTAACAGGGTGCAGAACGCGCCGGGATACATGCGCGAGAGATCGAGCACCTTGAGGTGCGACAGCGGTCCGCGGTGCTCAGGAGTCGACATGGAGCGATCATCCACCGATCACCCGGACGCCAGCGAATCCGCCCGGCTCGATGCCCCGGGTCAGCGCTCGGAGATCGACCAACGGGCCTCGCGCACCGTCTCGAAGACCTGGGTGGAGAAGGAGCTGTAGACCGACTCCTCGCCGCGCTGGTGGATCGCGCCGTGGCGTGGGTCGCTCTTCCAGGCCAGAACGGCCTCGCCGGTCTCGAAGACGATGTTGCCCCACAGGAGCAGGTCTTCCTGGCACTCGCGCCATTCGACGAAACCGGGGATCGACTCGGCGAGCCGGCGCATGTCGGCCACCATGGCCCGGTGGGTGTCCATGAGTGCGGCGTCGCGCAGCGTTGCCGTGAAATAGACGAGTTGCATCGGGGTCTCCCGTGTTCTGGAGGCTGCGTCACATGCGCAGCAGGCGGCGAGCGTTGGTGCTGGTGAGCTTGCGGAACGAGTCGGAGCCGAGCGTCTCGCGCCACTCCAGAGCGATGTCGGTGGAACGGGGGAACCGGCAGCCGCCGTGCGGGTAGTCGGACGAATACATGAGCACGCCGTCTCCGACGACCGCGGCGACCCCGACGGCTGACTGGGCGCCCTCGTCGAGCTCGATACCGCAGAAGATCCTCCCGTCCTGCGCGTACTCGATGGGTGTCCGCTTGATCTCGGGGAGCCGCGACGCGAGGTAGTCGGCCTGATACGTGAGCCGGGTGAGCCAGCCCCCGACCCACCCGCCCGAGCACTCGGCGAAACCGATCCGCAGGTTCGGGTAGCGGTCGAACATGCCGCTCAAGGCCACGTGGGCCACAAGGCGTTGCGCGCCCCACGGATGCGCCGCCATCCGGGCAATGGCGAGGTTTCCCCAGATGTCGCGATACCCGGGGAAGTACGGAGGCTCGTAGAAGAACGAATGGTGCACGAGGGGGAGATCGGCGTCGTTCATGACGTCGAAGATCATGGCGAGTGACGGATCGTCGATCGGCAGCCCTTCGGGCAGGATGACCGCGACCGCAGCCAGCCAGGGCTCGTCGGCGATGCTGCGCAGCTCAGCAGCCGACGACTCGGGGTCGCGGGCGTTGGCCAGGGCGACGCCCTTGAGCCGATCGGGTTCCGACCCGCAGTAGCCGACGAGATATCGGTGGTAGGCAGCGTTCAGCTCGCTCTGCATCTCGACGTCGAGCACGGTTGCGGCCGTCGAGAACGTGGCCGGGAAGATGAGCGCGATGTCGACACCCTCACGATCCATGTCGGCGAGTCGGCCTTCCCAGTTCTCGTTGTTCACCTCGGGGGCGGGATGCACCTCGAAGTTGTGCTTGACCGCTTTACGCAGCGGTATCTCGGCCCCGGCACCCTGCGCCGTCGTTTGGGCCCCGGTCGTGCCCACGTTCAGGTTCCGGGTGAAGGGGATGGGGTCGATGCTCAGGTGGTGGCCCTCGGTGACCGGGACGAAATACGGAACCAGCTCGTCCCAACGCGCCAGCAAACGGGAGCTGGCGTGCGTGTGCAGCGTCTCCATGTTCGGACCGACGTGCTGGTCGGTGTCGATGAACTCGAAACCATCTCGCATTCCCGGCGTCCTCTCAATGGTCGGGCGGGGGCGGTGTGGCCCCAGGCTGGCGCAATCGATCAGCGACCCAACGGCCGATCAGGACTTCGATGGCCTCGGCGTCGGGATGCTCGAACTGGCGCACAGATGCCATCGTGATCCCGATACCGAGTCCTCGGAAGACCTCGATGCGGCTGCCGGGCGCCCCGCTCAGGTAGGCGTCGACCGTGGCCCGGAGACCTTCACGGTCTTCGGTCGACACCAGGCTCAGCACAGCACGGTTGGCGCCGGCATGCGGCCACGGGTGACCGCTCGTATTGCGGGCCGACAGCAGCGCCAGGGCGACGACCCGGGAGTCGCGCACTGCGGCGTCGGCTGCAGCCACCGCGGTGTCCTGCTCACCGACGACGGCGAGACGCGTGCCGTCGATGGCCTCGAGGTCGGCCAGGAATGACACGGCGGCCGCGACATCGAGCGCGACCTTCCGTCGGGCGAGCGGCCCCATGGCACCATGGTCGAGCGCGCCTCGGCTCGTGCCCCGGCCCCGGATATCGATGCGGAGCGACCCGACACCGGCTTCAGCGAGCGCAGCCGATGTCGAGCCCCAAGCGTCGCGCTCGTGTCGTGAGGCGGGCACCAACACCGCTCCCGGCGGGAGGCCCCGGTGGTGACCGTCGTCGCGGGGCACGGTCAGGATGCCGCCGAGCTCCCAGCCATCGGCAGCTGGGAAGCGGACCTCTCGTTCTGTGCCGGTCATCGAGCGAGGACCTCCCCCAGCCACGAGACGATCCGCGGCTCGAGGGTGGGATCGAGCTCGAAGAGCTGGTAACCGATGGGCGCACCGGGATAGATGACGAACTGGGTGCGTCGTCCGGGCGAGGCGTCGTAGAGCGAGCGCATCGCCGCGGTGGTGATCGCATGGCCCTCGCTGGTGACGTACAGCACATCGACGACGCCACTGGTGAGGTGGGGAGCTTCCTCGGCCTCGGCGGGGCGGTAGCCGGTCAGGATCACGATCGCCTTCACTCGCAGATCGCGGTGCGCCGCTCGCACCGCGTGCTCGGCTCCGTGCACCGAGCCGAGCGTGGCGAGGCGCTCCGGGTCGACCCGGGGATGAGCTGCGAGATGGTCGAGCGCCGCGGCGGCGTCGCGCCAGGCCACGTCTCGGACCTCGACCGGGAGCGCGCTGTACGAGCCGAGGTTGGTGCTCGATCCGCGGCCGCGCCAGTCGATGTTGAGGACGGCCATCCCGGCGTCGACGAGCAGTCGCTCCAACCGGGCGAACGCCGTGCGGTCACTGCGGCCGGTATGGAGAAGCACGACGCCGGGCACCGGCCGCGCCGATGCGGGGAGCCACCGGGTGCCGTGGATCTCCCAGCCGTCGGAGCTGCTGACGACCACCTCCTCGACCTCCGGAATCGATCCGAGGCGCGCTTCCAGCCAGGTCGCAGTGGCGGTCACCGACTCGTCGTCGACCCGTCCGACGAACAGATCGGATGCCGCATGCTGCGACGCGAGGTAGGCGTCAACCGCCCCAGCAAGCCCCGGACGGTCGTCGGGATCTGCGACACCGAGCACCGCGACCTCGGGCCACTCCGACACGATGGCAACCCGGTCGGCGTCGAGCGGCACACCGATGAGCGCCAGTCCCGCGATTCGCCCGACCGTCGCTGCGGCATCGAGCGCGGCGACCCCGGCCGCGCCGATCCCCACGACCGCGACCCCGGGAACCCGGGCGCTGTCGGGAACCAGTCGGCGCAAGGCCGTCGTAGCTTGCTCAGCCGTCGCCTCCACCCATCGGCACCCGCCCGAAGCGGCAGCCAGGCGAGCCGCGATCCGATCGGTCGAGCTTCCGCGGGAGGCGTCGCCAACAACCAGAACCGTTCCCGTCGACCGCTCATGCGCCACCTGATGAGGATACTCATTTGGACCGCAGACGGCATCTCGCTCGACGCTCGGCCCAGGTCATCGTCGCCCGACCCGTCAGATGCGATACACGCGCTCGGCAGTCGCACCGAACAGCGCCGTACGCGAGGGCTGGGGGAGCGCGCCGGTGATGTCGCGATAGGCCGAGACGAGGCGGGGATAGGTCCCGTACATGAGGTCGATCGGCCAGTTCGTCGCCAGCATCGCCCGGTCGGGACCGAACACCTCGATGCAGCGCTCGACCCAGCGTCGGATCGACCCGGCCGTCCAGCTCGGGTCGGCACCGCTCGCCAGCGCTGAGATCTTGCACACCACGTTCGGTCGATCGCCGAACACAGCCAAGGCCTCCGACCACGCCGCGTGGTAGGTGGCGTCGCGATGCTCGGGCAGACCGGCATGTCCGAGGATCACGATCGCGTCGGGCCGGAGGGCGGCCAGCTCGGCGACCCGATCGAACAGCGGATACGGCACCAGGACCTCGACGCTCAGGCCGGCATCGGCAACCCGCTCGAAACCTCTGGCGAAGGCTTCGGTCCGGATGGTCGCCGGTGAACCCATGTCCCGCACGCCTCGCACTCGCCGATGGCGGAGGTTCGCCTCGAGCACCGTCGCCAGGTCGGGCGCCACGAGCGACGCCCGGGCCACGATGGCATGGGGCGTCCCGTAGGTGTCGGCAACCGACTCGATCCAGGCCGATTCCAGGCCGGGAGCCTCCTCGGTGGCCGACTGCACGTGGACGAGCTTGCGCAGGTACACCTCGTGACCCGCTTGGGCGATCAGCTCGGGCACGCTGAAGCGCGGCGCGTCGAGGCGATGCATCTCCTTGAGGCGGGGATGGTCGAAGCCCGGCTCGAGGTAGGGCCAACGCAGGCCGGCCCGCGAGTGGTCCCAGAAATGGACGTGACAGTCGACGAACTCGAGCCGTTCGGTGGCCGACGATGATCCCATCGCAGACGCTCCTGGTGACCGAGGCTCAGGCGTCGAGGAACTCGACGACGGCGTGGAGATGGCGGGTCATCCGACGCTCGGCCGTCTTCACGTCGCCGGCCATGATGGGCTCGGCGATGAGCGTGTGCACCCGGTGCACCTCGTCGGCCACGGCCTCGATCGACTCGGCGCGCGGCGAGTGCCGGCTCGTGACGCGAGCGAGGATCTGAGCGAACATCTGGATGGCCGGGTTCCCGGTGAGATCGGCGATCAGAAGATGGAAGTCGTTGGTGACGCGATCGTCGCTCGCCCGGCCCGACTCGCGACCGTGGAGGATGGCGTCGTGCTCCTGATCGAGGAACGCTCGAATGGCGCTACGGCCGTCGTCGTTGATGCGCTCGGTCGCCGTTCGCACACAGCTCAGCTCGATGGCGAGACGGGCCTCGTTGATCTGCTCCGGGCGGATGTCGAGGAACTCGAGATTCAGCGAGACCGTTCGGACGGCGGCGTCGAGGCTCGGTGCCACCACGACCAGCCCACCGCCGGGGCCTCGGCGCATCTCGGCCACGCCGTGGTGGTCGACGATGCGGATCGCCTCACGGAACACGGCCCGGCTCACGCCGTAGCGCTCGATGAGCTCGGCCTCGGAGCCGATGACGCGACCCACGGGCCAGCCCGCCGCCATGATCTCGTCTTCAATGCGGATGGCCAGCACCTCGCCGAGCTTCTGGCCCGGCGTTGGCCTGACCTTCGTCTCGGCTCCACTCACGCGAGCGAGGCTACTCATCGTTTCCCGGCCAGCTGCGCATCTCAGAGGTAGCGCGGTCCGGGCGTGAAGTCGCACGGCATCGAGAACGTGCCGTACGTGACTCCGATCGTCTCGGCCCTGACGGTTCGCTCACGATCGATGCGATAGTCGGGCAGACGGCGCAGCACCGCGCCCAACGACAAGACGATCTGACGCCGGGCCAACGTGGAGCCGAGACAGCGGTGGGCTCCGAGCCCGAAGGTCATGTGCCGGTTGGGGAACCGGTCGAGGACCACCGTGTCGGCGTCGTCGAACATGGCGTCATCACGATTGCCCGAGGCCCAGACCAGCAGCAGCCGGTCACCGGCCTTGACGGCCCGGCCGGCCACGTCGACGTCGCGTGTCGCGGTACGGGCCAGCGCGAACTGCGGCGCTTCGTAGCGCAGCAGCTCCTCGACGGCGGTGGGGATGAGCGACGGATCGGCGATGAGCCGTCGGCGCGCGTCGTGGTGCTCGTCGAGGTAGCGGAGCGCGCTGCTGATCGACGACCCGGTCGTGTCGAAGCCGCCCTGGATGACGAGCATCGCCATGTCGAAGGCCTCTTCGTCGGTGACGGGCCTGTCGAAGACGCTCGCCTGGACGAGGTAGCTGATCATGTCGTCGCGGGGGTGCGCCCGTCGCTCGGCGATGGTCGCGACGAGTCGCTCGCGGATCCACCGCAGCCCGTCCATGACGCCAGCGCGTTGCGGATTGTCCTGGCGCAGGAGCACCGTGCGGTGCAGCGGATCGGAGAACCGCTCCCATTCCGCGACCGGCAGACCCAGCTTGTACAGCGTGGTCATGGCCGGGACGGGGTCGGCGAGCTCGTGGACGAGGTCGGCTTCGCCCCGCTCGATGAACCGGTCGATCGACTGGTGCACGAACGTGAGGATCGCCGGCTCGAGCCGATCGACGGCCGTCGGCGAGAGCATCGGGTGCATCACCCGCCGGTATTCGAGGAACTCCGGCGGGTCACATTCGATGGGAATACTCCGCTGTCCAGTATTCTTCTTGGGCGGAATGATGATGGAGTTAGCTGACGAGAAGGTCTCATCGTCGAGAGCTATCTGCTTGATATCCTCGTAGCGGGTGATCACCCAGAATCCACCGTATTCGCTGCTATGAGCCACCGGGCACGTCGCCCTGAGATCGGCCAGGACGGGCCAAGGGTCGCGGGCGAATTCTGGTGAATGGTGATCGAAGTCGACGCCGAGCCCGTCCGGGGGATCGGGGCGGCGAGGCGCGTCGATGCTCATGCGAGCCCGAGGATCGCGTCGACGTCGGGCTTGACGTGCCAGCGAAAGAGCTGCTCGGCGTTGCCGTGGGTCATGGCAGCGACCTCGTCGGCGGGAACGCCGGCGAGGGCCTTGCGGACGTCGCCCTGGCTGTTGGGCCAAGGCGTGTCGGCGTGGGGATAATCGCACTCCCACATCATGCGATCGACGCCGATGTGGTGGCGGGCCTCGATGCCCATCGTCTCGTCGATGAAGCAGACCCAGAAGTTCCGGCGGAACAGCTCCGAAGGGGGCACATCGTCGAGGCCCGACCAGTGCCGGTGCCGGTCCCAGGTGCGGTCGACGCGCTCGAGGGCGAAGGGGACCCAGCCGATCCCACCTTCCGACAACGCGATCTTGATCGTCGGGAACTCGCGGGGGATGCGGCTGAGCAGCAGATCCATGAGCGTGATCTGGGCGGCGATGGGGCCCAGCGCGATGGCCACGGTGTACGAGGCGTCGGGCGAGGGCATGTTCGTGTTGCCGCTCGTGCCGATGTGGATGCACAAGACGGTGTCGGTCTCGGTGAGCGCTCGCCACACCGGGTCCCAATGATCGGTATGGAACGAGGGCAGGCCGAACGCGTGGGTGCTCTCGGGGAACGTGACCGCCCGGGCTCCCAGCGCTGCACAGCGGTGGATCTCGGCGGCCATGGCCTCGGGATCCCAGAGCTGCCCGATGATCATGGGGATGTAGAGGCCAGGCACTGCGCCGCACCATTCCTCGATCATCCAGTCGTTGTATGCCGTGACACAGTGGCCCGCGAGGTCCTTGTCATCGGCGGTCAGGAAGCGCACGCCGGCGAAGCGGGGGAACGTGGGAAAGCACAGGCTGCCCCGCACCCCGTCACGCAGGAGGTCACGGGCCCGGGCGACCGGGTCGTAGCAGCCCGGGATCATGTCGCTGTAGCGCACCGGGTCCATGGCGAAGTCCTTGGCCGGCTTGCCCGCCACGGCGTTGAGGCCCATCGTGGCCACGCGCTCGCCCTCGAAGAGCCAGTACTCGCGCCCGTCCGCCTCGATCACCCGGGGGCCCGCCTCGCGATGGCGCGCCGGCAGCCGGTCGGCCCAGACCGTGGGCGGCTCGATGATGTGGTCGTCCACGCTGACGAGGTCGTAGTCGTGTGCAGGCGCGGCCATCGTCCACCTCGTGTGCCTCGGGGCCCTGCGTCCGTGAATCGGCATCGGGGGCCGAAGCCCGGAATATAGCATACTGAATTATTGCAACTATCGCGCACGCCGGGATGGGGGATCGTCGATGAGAGTCCGAGTGCTCGACGAGCAGTGCCAGGGCCACACCCTCTGCGCGACCGCCGCGCCCGCCGTGTTCGGCCTCCGCGAGGAGGACGGCCACGCCTACACGATCGTCGCCGACGTCCCGGCCGAGTTCGAGGACCAGGCCCGCCGTGCCGCCCTGGGTTGCCCCGAACAGGCCATCGTCATCGAGTGAGTCTCGAAGTTCGACGGCGCCCGGCTCGGCCGGCGGGTCGGATCATCCGCGTCTGCGTCAAACGAGTCGTCCGACGGGGTCACGCCGGGCTGGGCCGGCTCAGCTGCGGAGCTTGACGATGGTGTCGAGCTCGACGCTGGCGCCACCGGGGAGGGCCGAGACGCCGATGGCCGTCCGTACGGGGAGGAGCTCGGCGCCGAAGATGTCGGCGAGCACCTGCGAGGCGCCGTCCATCACCGCCGGAGGTTGCAAGAACGAGGGGAGACAGCGCACGTACCCCGTCAACCGCAACACCCGCTCGACCCGGTTCAGGCTCCCGCCGAGCGCGCCCCGAAGATTGGCCAGCGAGCAACGCATGGCCAGCGCGGCTGAAGCCCGGGCGGCGTCGATGTCGAGCTCGTCACCCACGGAGCCGGCGTAGGCCAGCTTCCACGGTGGACCGTCGACCGCGACGACGCCGGCGGTGTAGGCAACCGTCCCGTCGATCACGACACTGCTGTAGAGCCCGCCCTGTGGCAGCGGCTCGGTGATGGTGATTCCCAGATCGGCGATGCGAGCGTCCCAGTCGGTCATCTCTGCCCCTTCACGAGCAACTCAGGAACCGTGCTCGGCGACGAGCTCGGTGTAGCGGTTGGCGACGGCCTCGGACACCTTGGCGTCGTCGGTGTAGTGCCCGCCGCTCACACCAACCCCGCCCACGGGCTTGCCGTCGTACAGCAGTGGAAAGCCGCCCGGGACGAGAAAGGTGTCGGGATTCGACGACAGCGCCCGGTACAGCACGTCGTCGTTCTTGAGGCGCTTCTCGATGAAGTCGCCCGTCGACAATCCCATTCCCGAGGCGACGAGTGCCTTGCCCAGCCCGCCCCGCCAGGCCTTGGGATTCGCGCCGTCGAGCTTGGCCACCGTCACGATCTCGCCGTACGCGTCCACGATCACGATGGCGCCCCGCACCCCGAGCTCGCGCGCCTTGGCGATCCCGGCCTGGAGGCACTCGGCCGCGGCCTCGTACGTCACATGGTGCTGGGTCCGTACGACATCACCCATGGATGGTCCTTCCCAGGCTCGAGCCGACACACGACGACGATAGAGCACACTCATTGGCGGGCGCAGGAGCAACGCGACCGCCATCTCGGCGGGCCACCGGCCCAGCGATCGGGCCTCCTGGCACTCGATAATTCAGTATGCTATATTGCTGGGACTGGAGCATCACGAGACCGAGGGGGGTCACGATGAAGGTTTCCCGTACCCGAGCGACGAGCGCGTGGGGCCGGCTGGTCGCCATCTCGGCGTTGTGCACGCTGGTCGTCGCGTGTGGCGACGACGACGACGACTCGTCGTCGGACGTCGCGGCCACAACGACCGCTCCGACCGAGGCCTCGGTCACCACCACGGCGCCGGCCACGACTGCGCCGCCGGCCACTGCCGCGCCGGCGACCACGATTCCGCCGACGACAGTCCCGCCGCTCACCGCCAGTTACCGAGGCGTCACCGAGGACTCGATCAAGATCGGCGTCGTGATGCTCGACACCGAGACGCTGTTCGAGAACACGGGCGTGCTGTTGAACTGGGGCGACAACCAGGCCCAGTACCAGTCGGCGATCGACGCGATCAACGAGGCCGGCGGCATCCTCGGCCGCATGATCGAACCGGTCTTCGTGCCCGTCGACCCGCTCAGCCCCACGGGCTACGAGGAAGCGTGCGTGAAGCTGACCCAGGACGACGAGGTGTTCGCGGTGGTCGGGTTCGTGCGACCCGCCGACAGCGCCCTCTGCTACGCCGAGACGGGCGACACGCCGTTCATCGGGTATCTGTCCGATCTCACCAGCGACGTCGTAGCCCGCTCCGAGCTGCCCATCATCACGAGCAACGCCCTCCCCGAGCGGCTCGACAAGGCTCTCGTGAGCGTGGTCGCCGATGCGGGTGAGCTCGACGGCAAGACGATCGCCATCATCGGCAACACCGAGGGCGGCAACACGATCGTCAACGACGCTCTCGAGGAGGCTGGATTCGAGGCGGTGTCGCAGACCGTGACCGCGGCCCCCACCGACGACGCCGTCGCCGATGCGGCCGAGTTCGACATCGTCGTCCAGAAGTGGATCTCCGAGGGTGTCGACTTCGTGTTCGACACCGCCGGGCTCGACCGCCTGCTCGCTGCGGCGAACCGGGCCGGCTTCGAAGCGACCTTCGCCACGAGCACCCCGTCGATCCTGTCGTTGTCCCGGTTCGACTCCGGCGCCACCGAAGCCGAGGTCGCCCGCACACTCGTCGTCGCCGAACCGCCCGTCGAGGTCCTGCTCGAGCAGGGCCACGAGGCCACGACGGTCTGCGTAGATCGCTGGAACGAGAACCATCCCGACGAGCAGGCCGTGCTCTTCCCGCAGGAGGGCGAGCTCGACAACCTCGTCAGGATCGCCCGTTCGTGCCAGCAGATCGGGACGTTCGCGCTGATCGCCGAACGAGCGGGGCCCGAGCTGACGACGGAGAGCTTCGCCGCCGCCGTCGCCGACATCGGGTCGTTCGAGATCGCGATGCTCCCCTTCGCGTCACTCGGCGCCGACAAGTACGACGCCAATGACGTCGTCTCGCTCTACCGCTGGGACGCGACGAAGAAGGACTTCATCGCCGGCGAGGCCGTCGATATCGGCTGATGGCTGATTCCACGGCGTCGTTGGCTGCCGCGGTCCTCGACGAGGATCGCGGCAGCGCCGCGGACGAGGGCGTCGTCGCCGACGAGTACCCCGTCGCCGACGACCTGTTGCCAGGTGTCGGGGGGAGTGACGACACGAGCCTGCGGGACGGACTCGCGGGCTGCGGAGCCTTCACGTTTCTCGTGCTCCTCGTGCTCAACAGCCTCGACGAGCTCGAGGCGGCGACCATGACGGTGCTCGCCCCCGACATCCGGGACGCGTTCGGCGTGAGCGACGGGGTCATCGTGTTCATCACGTCGGCCTCGGCGGCGTTCTTCGTGCTGGGCGCCGTCCCCATGGGATACCTGGCCGATCGCCATCGACGCTCGACGATCGTGGGGTTCGCCAGCGTGTTCTTCAGCGCGATGGTGTTCCTCTCGGGTCTGGCCGTGAACGCCTTCATGCTGTTCTGGACCCGGTTCGGTGCCGGTATCGCCAAGGCCAACACCCTTCCGGTTCACGGCTCGCTCATTGCCGACACGTACCCGATCTCCATGCGCGGGCGCATCGCGGCGACGACGTCGATGGTGGGCCGGGCCGTCGGCGCGATCAGCCCGCTCGCGGTCGGTGCGCTCGGCGCGACCTTCGGATGGCGGACGCCCTTCCTGCTCCTCGGTGTCCCCGTGGCGGTCGTGGGGTTGTTGGCCTTCCGGATACCCGAACCTCCGCGTGGGCAGTGGGAGAAGCAGACCGTCCTGCACGAGGTGATCGAGGATCCCGACGCGGCGCCCATCTCCATCGAGGCGGCGTTCGCTCGGCTGATGCGGATCCGGACGCTCAAGACGATGATCGTGGGGTTCGCGACCCTCGGGTTCAGCCTGTTCACCGTCCCCGTCCTCGCCAGCCTCCACCTCGAGGATGAGTTCGGGGCGGGCCCGCTCGAGCGGGGCATCGTCACGTCGGTCGCGGGTTTCGCGGGGTTGGCCATCCTGCCGTTCCTCGGCCGTTCCTTCGACCGGTCGTACCGGCGCGATCCGGCCAGCTCGCTGCGGATGATCGGGCGCTGCATCATCCCGATGGCGGTCGTCACCCCCGTGCAGTTCCTCATGCCGAACGTCGTGTCCTTCGCGATCGTGGGCGTGATCCAGAGCCTGCTCGCCGTGGCGGCGTTCAGCATGGTCGTCCCGCTGATCCAGGCCGTGGTCCCGTACCGGCTTCGCGGTCTGGGACTGGCGCTGATCACGATGCACATCTTCCTCGTGGGAGCGATCGGCGGGTCGCTGTTCTCGGCCTGGTTGACCGACGCGTACAGCACGCGCACAGCGGTCTTGGTGCTGGCGATTCCGGCCAACATCATCGGCGGTCTCATGATCTTCCGCAGCGCCCGGTTCATCCGATCCGATCTGGCCCTCACCGTCGCCGATCTGCGCGAAGAGATGGTCGAGCACCGCCGGCTCGCCGCCGACCCCGGCTCGGTGCCCGTGGTCCAACTCCACGGAATCCAGTTCAGCTACGGCGACGTGCAGGTCCTGTTCGACGTCTCGTTCGAGGTTCGCCGGGGCGAGACGCTGGCCCTGCTCGGTACCAATGGCGCAGGCAAGTCGACCATCCTCAAGGTCGTCACGGGCCTCGTCACGCCCGAGCGGGGCGTCGTTCGCCTCGAGGGACGGACGATCACCTTTGCCACCCCTGAGCACCGCGCCAAGATGGGGATCCAGATGCTGCCGGGAGGCAGCGGTGTCTTCCGCAACCTGACCGTGCGCGACAACCTGGTCGTCGGGGCGTACCGCTACCGCCACGACCGCCACGACGTCGAGCGTCGGATCGACCGCGCCCTCGAGCTCTTCCCCGCTCTCGCCTCCCGATCGACGGAGCGGGCGAGTGACCTCTCGGGCGGCCAGCAGCAGATGCTGGCACTGGCCCGGGTGATGCTCCACGATCCCGTCGTGCTCGTGATCGATGAGCTCTCGCTCGGCCTGGCACCGACGGCCGTGCAGTCGTTGCTGACGATCATCGACACGCTCAAGGCCACCGGGCAGACGATGATCATCGTCGAGCAGTCGCTCAACGTCGCTTTGTCGGTCAGCGACCGGGCCGTGTTCCTCGAGAAGGGCCGCATCCGATTCGAGGGTCAGGCGCACGAGCTCGCCGAACGAGACGATCTCGCTCGCGCCGTGTTCCTCGGCGCCCAGGGCCGCTGAGGCGGCGCTGCGTGCTCGCAACGTGGATCACGTCGCAGCTCGCGTTCAACGGTCTCGTCAATGGTCTGGTGACGGGCCTGCTGGCGATGGGCATGGTGCTGGTGTACCGCTCGACCCGGGTCGTCAACTTCGCGGTGGGGAACATGGGCCTGGTCGGAGCCAGCCTCCTGCCGGTCGTGGTCTTGAACTACGACTTCCCGTTCTGGGTCACCCTCGTGTTGTGCCTGAGCGCCGGGACGCTCTTCGGCACGATCATCGAGCTCATCGTGGTTCGGCGTCTCTTCAACTCTCCGCGGGTGATCGTTCTCGTGGCCACCGTCGGCGTTGCCCAACTGGCGCAAGGGGTCAGCCAGTCGTACCCCGACGTCGACCAGCCCGGAGCGACCTATCCCAAGGCCATCGGGACGGTGTGGAAGGACGTGCTGGGCCTGCGAGTCACCGGATCGCAACTCAGCATCGTGGTAGTCGTCCCGGTCCTCGCCGTGGGCCTGGCGTGGGTGCTACGGCGGACGACGTTCGGCAAGGCGGTCGAGGCATCGGCCGATAACACGGCGCTGTCGCGCCTGTCCGGCGTCAATCCCAAGATCGTCTCGACCTTCGTCTGGACGATCGCCGGGTTTCTCTCGACGTTGTCGATCATCCTGCTGTCGGCTCAGGGCGGCAGCGTCGGCGGCCTCGAGAGCCTGGGCCCGTTGACGCTCGCCCGGGCCATGGTGGCGTTCGTCCTTGCTGGCATGCGGTCGTTTCCTCGTGCGGTCGCCTTCGGCGCGCTGAGCGGCATCGCCGAAGCCGTGCTGCGGTTCAACTTCCTGGCCGAGCCGGGCCTCTTCGACTTCCTCGGTTTCATGCTCGTGATCGGCGCGATCTACCTCCAGAGCCGATCGAGACCCGACGACGGGGTGTTCGCCTTCGCCCCCAAGGTCCGCCGCCCGTCCGAACGGTTGCAGGAGCTGTGGTGGATCCGGCACCTCTCACGGATGGTCGGCGCCACGATCCTGGTGGCCGCGTTGGTGCTGCCACTCATCGTCACGCGCCCCAGCCGGCACCTGCTCTACGCCAGCATCGCCTGCTTCGCCATCTGCGCCATGTCGTTGACGGTCATCACCGGCTGGGCCGGTCAGCTCTCGCTGTCGCAGATGTCGTTCGCCGGTTTCGGAGCCCTGCTGGCCGCAGCCTTGACCCGGGGCATCGAGATGGATGTCTGGATCATCGACTTCCAGGCCCCGGCCCTTCCCTACCTGCCGTCGATCCTCCTCGCTGCGGTCATCGTGGCGATGGTTGCCACCCTGATCGGGATGGGGTCGTTGCGCGTGCGCGGTCTACGCCTGGCGGTCACGACCTTCGTGCTCGCCGTGAGTGCGCAGCAATATCTGTACCGCCGGCCGATCCTCAGTGACGGCAACGCCAACTCGGTGTCGTTCAGGCGCGGCACGGTGCTCGGCCTCGAGCTGGGCGGTCAGCGGGCGTACTACTACCTGTGCGTCGCCAGCCTGGTGGTGGTCTTCGGGGTGATGGCGCGCCTGCGACGCAGCGGGATCGGTCGAACCACCATCGCCGTTCGCGACAACCCCGATGCCGCTTCGGCGTACACCATCGCCCCGGCGCGTACCAAGCTCGTGGCCTTCGCTCTGGGCGGCGGCGTCGCCGCGCTCGGCGGCGCGCTGCTCGCCGGCCTGCTGCAGGTCGTCCCCTTCACCGAGCGGTACTTCCTCGTCGACGACTCGCTGCGCCTGGTCGGGATGGTGGTGATCGGCGGTGTGGGATCGCTGGTGGGTCCCGTCATCGGCGCGTTGTGGATCATCGGCCTGCCCGCGTTCTTCCCCGACAACGGGCTCGTCCCGCTCTTCACCTCGAGCGTGGGGCTCCTGCTGATCGTGATGTACTTCCCCGGGGGCTTCGCCCAGATCGGGTACTCGGCAAGGAAGGTGCTCTTCGAGTGGGCCGAACGCCGGCTCCCCGCCGTCGGTGAAGGGGTCGACGACGTCATCGAGCCCCGCCGTCCTGCCTCCTCGCTCTCGTCTTCGTCTCGCGCGGCTCCGACCGCCGATGGCCCCTCGCAAGGGCGCCCGCAGGAGCGCCCGCAGGAGCGTCCGGTCGTGTTGCGGGCGCAGAGCGTCTCCGTTCGCTTCGGGGGCAACCATGCGCTCGTCGACGCCACCATCCTCGTCGAGCAGGGAGAGATCGTCGGCCTGATCGGCACCAACGGAGCTGGTAAGTCGACGTTCATGAACGCCATCGGCGGCTACGTGCGATCGAGCGGGACGGTGGAGCTGCTGGGGACCGACGTCTCGCGTGCGAGCGTGCCCGAACGGGCCCTGCTGGGCCTGGGCCGCACGTTCCAGACAGCGCAGTTGTTTCCGGAGCTCACGGTGCGAGAGACGATCCAGGTCGCGCTCGAGGCCAGGGGCCGCACCCCGGTCGTGGCGACGGCGCTGGCGCTCCCGAGCGCACGGCGCCTCGAGCGCGCCCGCCGGGTCCAAGCCGACGAGCTGATCGAGTTCTTCGGGCTCGGTCGTTACGCCAACGAGTTCATCGCCGACCTGTCGACCGGGACGAGGCGGATCGTCGAGCTCACCAACCTCATGGCCCTCGACGCCAAGGTCTTGTGCCTCGACGAGCCGACCGCGGGCCTCGCCCAACGCGAGACCGAGGCCTTCGGACCCCTCCTGCTCTCGATCCGCCGCGACCTCGACGTCTCGATGATCGTGATCGAGCACGACATGTCGCTCATCCTCTCGATCAGCGACCGTGTGTACTGCCTCGAGGCGGGAAGCGTGATCGCCCATGGCGACCCGGAGGCCATACGGACCGATCGCACGGTGATCGCGAGCTACCTCGGGACCGACGACCGGGCCATCGCCCGGAGCAACGTCCCGACTCGCGCATCCGCGATGAGCGTTGACGGGATATGAAATGAAATGACAGTTGACGAAACCGAGCACGACGCGTCCACGGTCCGGACGATCTTCATCGGCATCATGATCGGGATGGCGTTGGCCGCCATCAGCCAGACGCTGGTCACGACGACGCTGCCGACGATGGTGGGCGAGCTCGGTGGGCTCGACCATCTCTCCTGGGTGGTCAGCGCCTACTTGCTCACATCGACGGTGGTCGTCCCCTTTGCCGGCAAGCTCGCCGACCTCTTCGGCACGACCCGCCTGTTCCAAGTGGCGATCGTGATGTTCGCTGCCGGCTCGCTGCTGGCCGGGCTGAGCACGTCGATGGCGATGCTCATCGCGGGCCGTAGCATCCAGGGCCTCGGCGGCGGAGCGATCATGACGCTGGCGTTCACACTCGTCGGCCACATCGTGCCGATGCGCGAGCGAGGGCGCTACCAGGGTTATGTGGCCTCGATGTTCGCGGTCACCAGTGTCATCGGTCCGTTGCTCGGTGGCTTCTTCGTCGACCACCTCAGCTGGCGCTGGGCCTTTTACTCCAACGTCGCTCTCGCCGGGGTCGTGTTGGCGATCATCCGCCGCAACCTGCCACCCGACGAGAAGCGCGCCGCACGGGGCGCCGATCTCCGTGGCGGTGCATTACTCGTCGTGACGCTGATCAGCATGATGCTCGTGGCAGTGTGGGGAGGCCAGAAGCTCGCCTGGACGTCGCCGGCCGTCGTCGTGCTGATCGCCGTGGCCCTCGGTGGGTTCGTGCTCTTCGTACGTTGTGAGCGGGCTGCGTCCGAGCCGATCGTGCCCATCGAGATGTTCGGGCAACGCGCCGTCCGAACGGCGACGACGATCGGGTTCATGTCGGGGATCGCCATGTTCGGTGTGACCGTCTATGCCCCGACGTTCTTGCAGGTCTCATTGGGTGTCAGCGCGACACGGTCGGGCATGACGCTCGTCCCGCTGATGGGCTGCATTCTCGTCGCCAGCACCGTCGGCGGGCGCGTCATGTCACGCACCGCACGGTTCAAGAGCTTGGCGGTCATCGGCTCGGGTCTGCTGGTGGTGGGGACCGGGTCGCTCGCGACGATGACGACCCGGACCGCGACCTTCGTGCCGTCGCTGTACGTGGGCATCGTCGGATTGGGGCTGGGCCTGATCATGCCGGTGACCCTCGTGGCCGTGCAGAACGCGGTGACGAGCGAGCGTCTGGGAGCTGCGACCTCCGTGTCGCAGACCACCCGCAAGATCGGCTCCACGCTGGGCGTGGCTGCGTTCGGGGGGGTCTTCAACACCCGCGTCGCCGCCGGCTTGGACGAAGCATCTGCCGACCTGCCGCCGGGAACGGCGGTCGACTCGTTGCTCGACTCTCCGGCAGCGATCGCCCGGCTTCCTGACGTGGTCGCGACGATCGTCAGGGACTCGGTCGCCGAGGCGGCGGTGCTCGTGTTCGCGGTGGCCTGCGCGATCGCCGTGCTCGGCTTCCTGGTGTCGCTGCGGCTCCCCAACGACGAGCTGGTCGACGACGATCCCAACCCGTGACCCCGGGGCCCGGCCAGGCCTGTCCGACCCATCACGCGGGTGCGACGGGCGGTGACCGCGGCGCGGCGCCGCTCAGACGCCCGTCAGCGCAGTCGTGGCTCCGCCGTCACGCCGAGGCCACGGCGATGCCTGCCAGGTATGGCCGCGATCTTCGCTTCGGTAGACCCCTGAGCTCGTGGCGCCAAGCAGCACGCCACTCGGGTGCACCGCCATTCCGTAGACGGTCACCCCGTCGAGCCCGGCTCCGATCACGTGCCAGCTGTCTCCGCGATCGTCACTGCACAGCAGCCGAGCGCCTGATCCGAGGTAGAGCAGGTCGGACCCGTCGACGAAGAGGCAGTAGAGCTTCGAGTCTTGGCAGCCGCGGGGCCGGGAGGCCTGCCAGGTGGCACCGTGATCCCAGGAACGCAAGATGCACGAGCGCTGGGCGCCCGCCACCATGACGCCGTCGGAGGCCTCGACGATCCTGTAGACGGTGATGGGCTCGACGTCCATCGGTTCCCACGAGCATCCCTCGTCGCTCGACCGGAAGATCCCCCCGGTCTTGGCTCCGTTGGCCAGGTCGCCCGATCCCGCGAAGAGATCTCCCGACTGGCCAGCGCGCATCACGTCGAACACCATGGGATGCCCGAGGCCGACGTTGGCGGGCTGCCAGCCGCCGTGCGGCTCCCGGCGCTGCACGCCATGGCCGAGCGTTCCCGCGAGCATCAGGTCGGGCCGGGCCTCGAGCAACCGGTACACCCGCATGCCCGCCAGGCCGTCGTGCACCCAGCGCCCGGCACGGCGCGACAGGCGCCGGACCCCATCGTCGGTGCCGACCAGGACATCGCCCGAATCCGTCACGCAGAACCCGTAGGCGTTGCCCGCGTCGATCATGCCGCTCGAGCGCTTCCACGTCGCTCCCCGGTCGGACGACCGGTAGATCTCGCCCTGCGAGCCCGCGAGCACGTCGCCGCTACCGGCCATGCCGACGGCGAAGGTCTCCCCGACTCCCAAGCCGGTGTCGACGCCGACCCAGGCGGAGTCGGGCGCTCGCCACGACCACACCCCGTCGTAGCTCCCGGCGAACACCGCGCCGTCACGGGCGATCACGAGCGAGAAGATGCGGTGGTCGACCAGGCCGGTGCCGAGCGGCGTCCATCGAGACCCGCCATCGACCGACCGGGCCACACCGCGTCCGGTGCCCGCCAGCACGACACCGTCGCCGGCATCGACCAGCACGTGCACGACGAGGTCGGGTAGCTCGTCGTTGCTCGGCAACCACGACCGTCCCCCGTCAACCGTCCGCAGCACGCCCCCGCCACGCGTCCCGGCGAGCACGACGCCACCGCCGAGATCGGCCAAGGCGTAGATCGGCCAGGCGCTCATCCCCAAGGGCGTGCAGTGGTCCCGATCGTTGATCATCCAGATGCCAGCGCTGTCGGTCGCGGCGATGACCCGGCCGTCACCCATCGCCACCAAGCGATACACCGCGCACTCGGGGCCATCGGCGGGCCTCGACCAGACACCGTCGCCCGAACGGACGCGGAGCCCGTCATCGACACCAGCAACGAGTCGGTCACCGCGAGAACAGATCGCGTACACGACCGCATCATCGGGACCGAGCTCCTCCCACGTCGCACCGTCGTCGTGCGATCGCAGCGCTCCGGCGGACCCGGCCGCTGCGAGCAGCGAACCGTCGGCTGAAGCGGCTGAAGCGGCGGCGGCGGCTGAAGCGGCGGCGAAGGCGTTGACGGTCCCGCCGCCTGCCTCGATGCCGATCCGCATGGGTTCCCAGGTACCGCCTCCATCGTTCGACCTCGAGATCCCGTTGCCACAGGTACCGGCGAACAGCGAACCGGTCGTCGACTCGAACAGCGCGAAGAACCGGGGCGGGCCCCCGGCGCCCGATCGGCCCTCGGGGCTGCGGCCGGACTCGTCGGTCACCGGGGTCTCGATCATTCCCGCTCCTCGGCACTCGGGCCCGAGTGAGCAACGTCGTCAGGAGCTGTCGCGCGCGGCGTGATCCGATAGACCCGTCTCGCGGTGCCGCTCATGACGGCAGCTCGTTCGACGGGGTCGAGCTCGGCGAGCACGTGTCGGTACGCGTCGATGAGCCGGGGGTAGGTGGAAAACTGTCGGTCGACCGGCCAGTTCGAGCCGAGCATGCACCGGTCGGGCCCGAAGGCCTCGACACAGCCCAGGATCCAGGGCCGGATGCTTTCGATCGTCCAGTCGGGATCGGACGCCCCGGCGACGGCCGAGATCTTGCACACGATGTTCGGACGCTCGCCGAGGCCGCGCATCGCCTCGGACCACTCGGCTCGTTGTGCGCTCGTGCGTTCGAGGGGGAGGCAGGCGTGGGTGAGGGCCACGGTGACGGTCGGCCAGCGCGCCGCGATGTCGTCGAGCACGGCGAGTTCGCGATGGTCGCGGCGGACCTCGACCGACGACGCCATCTCGGCGATGGCATCCATGGCCGCCGCGATCTCGTCGCGGTCGAGGTGGCCCATCGCTCCGTGATCGCGCACGCCCCGGAACCGGGAGTACGACGCGTGACGGTGCAGGAGGCCGACGGCGCCGGGATCGGCGAGCGCACACCGACCGACGATCGCCTCGGGAGTGCCGTGGCGCTCGGCCAGCGACTCCAGCCATGCGGTCTCGGTCGCCGGATCGTCGATCGGGTCGGCGCAGTGCCCGTGGACGATGGCCACGATGCCGCTTCCAGCCGATTCCTGGTCGAGCTCCGAAACCGAGAACCGGGTGGCGTCGATGTCCGCCGACGCCTCCCAGCGCCGGAACGTGAAGCCAGGCTTGAGCCAGGCCCACTCGAGGCCTTCGACGGCGTGGTCCCAGAAGTGGACGTGCGTGTCGATGATTCCCTCGTCGGTCATCGGATCTCCTTGGTCGTCGGGGAGCGGTCACGATCACCGAGGAACGCTCCCGAGCACCCGGCAGCTTCGGACCCGCCGCACGTGACGGCCCGGATTCAGTATCCTGATCATCGACGAAACACGGCGCCGCGTCCAGAGGAGGCTCGTGCACAGGATGAGCTCCCACGACCTCGTGATCCGCAACGGAACGGTCGTCGACGGCACTGGCATGCCGGCTCGACCGGCCGACGTGGCTCTCAGCAACGGTCGCATCGTCGCAATCGGTCGGGTGGACGGTCGCGGGGCGCGGGAGATCGACGCCCACGGACACATCGTGACCCCGGGGTTCATCGACGGCCACACCCATCTCGACGCCCAGATGTTCTGGGATCCCCTGGGCACGTCGTCGTGCTGGCACGGCGTGACGACCGTAGTCACGGGGAACTGTGGCTTCACCCTGGCTCCGTCGCGATCGGGCCAACGGGAGCTGGTGATCGACAATCTCGAGAAGGCCGAAGACATCCCCGCCGAAGCGCTCGCCGCTGGCGTCCGCTTCGGGTGGGAGACCTTCCGCGAATACCTCGACGTCGTCGAACGGCTCCCCAAGGGGATCAACGTCGCTGCCAACATCGGCCACTCGGCGCTGCGCACCTATGCGATGGGTTTGCGGGCCTTCGAGGAGTTGGCGACGCCCGACGACCTCGTGGCCATGGAACGCGAGCTGCGCGACGGTCTCGCCGCGGGAGCGGTGGGGTTCACGACGTCGCGCAGCGAGCATCACACCACACCCGCCGGGCGTCCGGTGGCGTCGCGTGTCGCAGCATGGGACGAGATCGAGCACCTCGTCTCGACCATGGGAGCGGCCGGAGGCGGGCTGTTCGAGCTGGCCAACGAATCCGTGATGGCCTCGACCGACGCACCCGCGCGCGCCGAGTCGATGAGCCGGCTCCGCGCCTTGGCGGTGAGCACCGGGGTGCCCACGACCTTCGGGATCTCGACGTTCGGTGATCCTCAGCGCTGGCAGGAGCTGCTCCGGCTGCTCGACGATGCCGCGCTCGACGGCGGACAGCTCTGGGGTCAGACCAGCTGCCAGGCGTCGGGCGCGCTGTTCAACTTCGCGACCTGGCTGCCTTTCGACCAGATCCCGGCGTGGACCGAGGTCAGGGGGTTGCCGCTCACCGTCCAGGCGCAGGCGCTGCGCGACCCCGACGTTCGCGCGCGACTCGTTGCCGCGGTGGGCCAGGGCGACTTCCGGCTGGGCAAGGAAGTCGCGACGAAGCCGATCTTCGAAAGGATCGTGGTGCTACGGGCCCAGCGCGACGCGCCGACGCTCGCCCGGGTGGCCGCCGATCGGGGTGTGCATCCGGTCGAGGCCATGATCGACCTCGGGCTGGAGTCGGGATTCGCGACCTTCTTCCTCCAGGTGACGAGCAACGACAACCTGAACGACGTGCAGCAGATCCTCGAGCACCCTCGTACCGTGATGACGTTCTCCGACGCCGGAGCGCACGTGAGCCAGATCATGAACGCCTCCCTGGCGACGCATCTGCTGAGCTCGTGGGTGCGCGAGCGCCAGGTGTTCACGATCGAGCAGGCGGTGAGGATGCTGACGCTCGTCCCGTCGACGCTGTGGGGCTTCTCCGATCGGGGTCTGGTGCGCGAGGGCTTCGTCGCCGACCTGAACGTGATCGACCCCGTTGCGGTGGGTGCCCGCCTGCCCGAGGTCGCCCACGACTTCCCTGCGGGAGCGACCCGCCTGACGCAGCGGGCCTCCGGGATGCTCGCCACGATCGTCGGCGGACAGGTGGTTCTCGACAACGGTGAGCACACCGGAGCCCTGCCCGGAGCGCTGATACGCCGACGCCGCGGCTGAGCAGCGCCGGGAGCCGCGAGCCGGGAGGCTGTGGTCTCAACCTCGAAACGGGGCCGCCACGTCAATGAGGAAGCGGTCGAGCGCGTCGAGTCGGGCCGCGCCGGTTCCGAGGGCGAAATCGGGGACGATCATCTCGTCGAGCCCGGCTGCGAGATAGGCGCCGAGCCGGTCCTGCATCTCGGTGATCGAGCCGACCAGCAGTGGCATCCCCGATCTCGCCCAGCGGTCGGCCGGCGGGGCTGACGGCGCCGGCAGCGCCACGATGGCCTGCGCTGAACGGCTGATGGTGGACGGGTCGCGGCCCTCCGCTTCGCAGTGGCGCAGCAGGACGGCCGTCCGCTCGACCAAGGTCTCGGGGCTGGCCCAGACGTTCCATTCGTCGGCGTGCCTGGCAGCCAGGCGCAGCGCTCGGTCGCCCTTGACGCCAAGCAGGAGAGGCACCCGAACGCTGGGCCGGGGGGCAAGGTGGGCCTCGTCGAGCCGATAGTGCGCGGTGGGTTCCGAGCTGGCAGTGCCGCCGTCGAGAAGGCGGCGCACGACGGTACACGCCTCATCGAGCCGTTCCAGGCGCAGCCGCGGAGCGGGGAGGTCGATGCCATAGGCCCGATGCTCGTTCTCCTGCCAACCCGCGCCGATGCCGAGCACCAACCGGCCCGGGGCCAGTGATGCCAAGGTTGCGGCCATCTTGGCCAGCACCGCCGGATGCCGGAAGGTGTTACCCAGCACGAGGGAGCCGACACGCACCCGAGGCACCACCGCGGCGATCGCGGTCATGGCCGTCCAGCACTCGGTGACGCCGGCGTCGAGGGGCGGGTTCGACGGCATCAGGTGGTCGGCCATCCAGACGCCGTCCCAGCCGGTGCGCTCGGCGTGGGCGCACACGTCGATGATGTCGCTGATCGGATGGTGGTTCAACGGCCAGACGCTGAACCGCATCACAGCTCCCTGTACTCGTTCGTCGGGCTCGGGGTCTCGCGAGATGCCGGGACGGGCTCGGCCGAGCGCGGGCTGGCGTCACCGGTCACACCACACCGGCCGACTTGAGCCCTGCGATGCGGACCTCGTCGTAGCCGAGCTCGGCGAGGATCTCGTCGGTGTGCTCGCCGAGACCGGGTGCGGGCCGGCGGAGTCGGTACGGCTCTCCGTCGACGATCACCGGCTCGCCGACATAGGTGAACGGCCCGGCGGTCGGATGCGATCCGTCGACGACGATCTGGCGGGCCCGCACGTGCGGATCGTCGAGCAGGCTGGCGACGCCCTGGTGAGCCGGGCCGATCGGGAGGCGGTGATCGATCGCGAGCTCGACCCATTGGGCTTGGGTCCGGGTGCGAAACAACGCCTGGAGCTCGTGACGGAGCGCGTCGTCACCACGGGCGAAGTCGACGGCGGCGTCCTCACGCTGGATGTCGGCGAGGTCGGCGCGGTCGAAGACCCGGCAGAACGCCCGCCAGAACTTGGGCTCGATCGCGCAGAACAGCACGAATCGATTGTCGGCCGTCTCGTAGTACTGGTACTTGGCCCCCGTGTTGGTCTCCTCACCGGGGGCCCGGAGACCTGTGCGGTCGGTCAGCCGGTCGGCGTTCCATCCGTAGACCGCTGCGATCCAGCCTTGCGCGACGACTGAATCGGATGCCGAGACGTCGAGGAAGCATCCCCGTCCGGTCCGCTGTCGACGCACGAGCGCAGCGGCCACGTGGAATGCCGCGTGCACGGCGCCGGCTGACGTGCCGTCGCCGCCGATGGTCGTGCCTCCCATCGACTCCGTGTTGGGCACGGCGCGAATGAAGCCGTCGGAGTCGACGCGCAGCGGCACTGCGGCCGCTTGGGCGTTCATCATCTGGCCGTGCGTCGGGATGGCCGAATACGGACCCCGGCGGCCGTAACCCGAGACCTGGCAGTAGATGATCGCCGGGCGCCGCGACGCTTGGGCGTCGTAACCGATTCCCATGCGGTCGCAGGCATCGCCGGCGAAACCATCGACGAACACGTCGGCGGTGGCGAGGAGATCCCAGAACACGTCCAAGCCCTCCGCGCGACGCAGGTCGAGCGTGAGGCTGCGCTTGTTCTTGTTGACCTGCAGGTGCGCTGGGCTCTGGTGCGGCCCGATCTGGCCGAGCATGTCGCGCAGATAGTCGCCGGTATCGGGGGCCTCGACCTTGACGACCTCGGCCCCCAGATCACCCAGGAGCATGCCGAGCGTGTCGCCGTTGAGGAGGACCGCCGACTCGATCACACGGACGCCCTCCAGAAGATCGCTCATGGCAATAGAGTATGCTCAATTCCGACCGAGACCGACGGAGATCGTCGAGTGTGATGGTGCGCATCCCCCTGGTTCCCGAGGATTCCACCGACCCGGTGTTGGCTGAGGTCTTCGACCTCTTCCGCGGCGCAGGGCGCCCGGTGCCGGTGCTCTACCGGACCCTCGGCAACGCCCCCGAGATGCTCAAGGCGTGGACGGCGATGGCCTGGCCCCTGCGCCAGCGGGCCCAAACCGACCGTGGGCTGCGGGAGCTCATCATCATGCGGCTCGCACAGGTCACCGAGGCGTCGTACGAATGGCAGGCCCACTGGCCCGAAGCCGTCCGGTTCGGGATCACCGAGGAACAGCTCGGTGCCTTGGCCCACTGGCGATCGGCCTCGGCGTCGGTCTTCTCGCCCGTCGAACGGGCCGTCCTGGCATTGACCGACGAGATGACCTCCGGCGTCGAGGCCACCGGAGAGACCGTCGCCGCGCTCGGCGAGTGGTTCGATCCCGGCGCCGTGGTGGAGCTGGTGCTGACTGCAGCGTTCTACGCCTGCGTGTCTCGGACGTTGCGGACACTGGGGATCGAGGCCGAACACCCCGACGACCCGCACCTCGGGGTGATGCGGGGCTCGAGCGCCGCCGGATGATCACGACGACATGACGAAGGGCCCACCATGAGGAACGGCTATCGGATCATCGACACCGACACGCACGTCGGACCGACCGCCGACATCTTGTACGACTACGGATCCGACGCGCTCCGACGTCGCCGACCTGAGCTCGCGCCGTACGAGTTCCAGGGCCGTGACGGCACCGGCTTGAGCATCAGCCCCTATCCCTACAAGCGGGCGATGGGCGAGAAGGGCGACGCCGCCGCGGCCGAGCGGGGCGGTACCCCCTCGCTCAAGGGCCAGACGGGAAGCAACTTCCGGGGCCAGCCCCAGCCCGGGGTTTCGGGGACGAACTCGGCCGGCCGGTTGCTCGACATGGACACCGAGGGCCGCGACGTCGACGTGATCATCCCCGGCACCTTCGCCAACGCCATCAGCGTCATCGACCACGACCTCGCCACCGAGATCCACGCGGCCTACAACCGGTACATCGTCGACTACTGCTCGCCCGACCCCTCACGCCTGAAGGCAACGGTGCTGGCGCCCGGTTGGGATCCGACGTGGGCGGCCACCGAGATCCGCCGGCTGGCAGATGAGCGCTGCGTCGCCGCGGTCACCGTGGTGTTGCCGGAGGGCCTGCCCATCGACGATCCCGATCTGCACCCGATCTGGGAGGCGATGGACGATGCCGACCTTCCGATCCTGCACCACTCGTTCTTCTACGAGCCGCCGTACTTCCCCGGCTATCGCGACATCTGGGGCCACATCGCCGTGGCCCGGGCGGCAGCGCATCCGTGGGGTGCACAGCGCCTGCTCGGGTACGCGTTGCTCTCGGGCCTCTTCGACCGGTTCCCGAACCTGCGCATCGGATTCGCCGAATGCAGCGCGGGGTGGCTCCCGGCGTGGCTCGTGCGTCTGGAGGGCCAGGCCGACTACCTGCACGCAACCCTGGCCCCGCGCAAGCAGAGCCCGCTCGAGTACACCGCGAGCGGCCGCGTGTTCTGCGGTGTCGACCTTTACGAGGGCCCGGCGATCGTGCGGTCGATCATCGAGGTGATCGGCGACGGCGCCATCATGTTCCAGTCCGACTACCCGCACGACCAGTGCTACTTCCCCGAGTCGACCGATGAGGTCCTCGGCTGGAACATCCCCGAAGCCAGCATGCGCAAGCTCATGTCTGAGAACGCCGAGCGCTACCTGCGGATGGCGTAGGCAAAAATGACCCGGAACATCACCAGCGCTTCGCGGTCTCGCGCACCCCCGGTGCGAACGCGCGCAGACTCGGGGTGGCGCAGCTATCGCGCCTGCGGTGGGCGCGTGCTCGGGCGTTGCGGTCGGATCTGCATGGGCGCCAAGGCCGTCAGATCGATGTCGAGGAGCCAGGGACGGCGGGACTCGACGGCGGCACTGAACGAGGCCGCGAACTCGGCAGCCGAGGTGACGTTGGCTGCCTGCATGCCGACGGCCCGGGCCAGCGCGGCGAAATCGGGCGTGGCCAGCTCGACGCCCGTCCTCCGACCGCCCATCGTCATGTCCTGCAGGAAGCGCAGGATCCCATAGCCCCGGTCGTTGAACACACAGACCACGAGCGGCAGCTCCTTTTGCACCGCGACCGCCAACTCTCCCAGGCTCAGCATCAGGCCTCCGTCGCCCTGGATCACCACGGTCGTCCGCCCGGTCGCCACGGCCGCGCCGATCGCCAGGGGAACGCCAGGGCCGATCGCCATCGACACCGGCCGGAGGGTGGTGCGCGGGGCCAGCACCGGCAGCATCCGATTGCCCCAGAGGTACGCCGAGACCGTGGCGTCCTTGGCGACGATCGCCTCCCGGGGCAACGTGCTGCGGATCGAGTCCATGATCGACTCGAGGTCGGGGCCGATCGAGTCTCGGGTCTCGGCCTGGGCCTGGGCCCGGAGTGCCCGGGCGCCGTCGGCCCATGCCGGGTCGGGCGTTGCGTCACCCCGGCCGCTCAGGCCGTCGAGACCATCGATGATGGCCTCGAGCCCGAGGCGGGCGTCGCCGACGAGGGCGACGTCGACCGGATGGATCCGACCGATCGTCTCGACGTCGGCATCGAGGTGGACCAGCCGGCCTGGGATCGTGAGCGCCTTGTGCACGTTGTTGTTCTGCTGGAACCGGGTGCCCACGGCGAGGACGACGTCGGCGTCGGCCCACAGGGAGTCCATGGACGACAGGTCGGTGTTGGGTCCTATGGCGAGGGGATGGTCCTCGGCGATGGCGCCACGACCTTCGATCGTCGTCAGGACCGGGGCATCGAGGCGCTCGGCGAGCGCGACGAGCGCCTCGCCCGCGTCGCCACCCACGGCTCCTCCTCCGGCGACGATGAGTGGTCGGCGCGCCTCGCGCACGAGCGTGACGGCCCGCCCGATCGAAGCCTCGTCGGGGGCTCGCCGCTCCACGGGTAACGGGGGCCGGACCACGGTCTCGCCGTGTGCGTACTGGAGGTCGATCGGGATCTCGATGGCCCCCGGGCGCGGCCGGCCCGAGAGGATGTCGGCGACGACATGGTGGATGACGTCGACGATCTCGCCGTGACGGCGCACGTGCTCAGAGCGACGGGTCACCGTCCGCAGCATCGAGAGCTGGCTCTCGGCCTCGTGCAGCACGCCCTTCCCCCGGCCATAACTGTCTGATTCGACCTGGCCGGTGATCATGAGGACGGGCGACGACGCGAAGTAGGCCTCGAACAGGCCGCCCATGGCGTTGGCGGCGCCTGGTCCGGTGCTGGTGACGGCCACACCGAGCCGGCCCGTCGCCCGGGCGTAACCATCGGCCGCGTGCACGGCCCCTTGCTCGTGTCGGCACTCGACGAGCTCGATCACGCCCGAGCGGGCGATCGCGTCGAGGATGGGGACGTTGTGCACGCTGACGATCCCGAACACGTGGCTGACGCCGAGCCCTTCCAGGGCCACGGCCACCGCCTCTCCGCCCGACATCGTGGTCGCGATCGGGGTGGTCATGCGATCTCCTGTCGAGCCGCTCACAGCCGCGTGTTGAAGCCGCCGTTCACCAGGAACGTCTGACCGGTCACCCAAGCGGCGGCATCGCTGGCGAGATACCGGATCATCCCAAAGACGTCGCTCGCTGTGCCGGCGCGCTTCATGAACGTGCCCGCGATCATCTTCTCCATGCCCGCCGGCGGGACCTGACGTTGCGTGGCCTCGTTGTCGATCGCGCCCGGAGCCACGGCGTTCACCGTGATCCCGTCGGGGCCGAGCTCCGACGCCAGGGCATAGGTGAGCTGGTTCAGCGCGAGCTTGCTCACCCCGTACACGCCACTGGGCATGTAGGCGCCCATCGACGAGATGTTGATGATCCGACCCGAACGCTGTCGCCGCATCGTGGGCGCAACCGCCTGGGTGCACAGCAGCGCGCCCTTGACGTTGACGCCCATCACGGTGTCCCAGTAGGCGTCAGGCGTGTCGATGAGCGACATGCGTTCGAGATCACCCCAGATGCCCGCGTTGTTGACGAGCACGTCGACGCGGCCGAGCTCGGCGACGGTGCGTTCGGCCAACGCCACGGTGCTCGTCGGGTCGGCGACATCGACGCCCACCGCGATCAAGCGCCCCTTGGTGGTCAGCGCGATGTCGGCCGCGGTCGCCGTGGCGGCGTCGGCCGCGATGTCGGCGACCACGACGCTCGCTCCCTCGGTAGCGAAGAACGATGCGTACTCCCGACCCAGCCCTCGAGCCGCTCCCGTGACGATGACAACGCGACCGTCGAAGTCCACCACTCCCCCTCGCTCCGGCTCCGTGGCGTCACAGCGCCAGGGCAGCATCGAGAAAGACTCAGTATACTCATTTCGTCCGAAGGCGAGCGGCCGGACTCGACCGGCGGCGGCCGGCCGGCGGCTCCACGAACTCATGAAGAACGACAGCGCAGCACTGGGGGGACGATGAGCCTGGTGATCGATGCAGACGGCCATGTCAACGAGCCACTCGATGCCATCGCCGATCTCATGGACCCGACGTACCGGTCGCGGCGACCCATCCTGGTCAAGGACACGCTCGGGCTCAGCCGGATCATGATGGAGGGCCAGCTGTACCCCGACACGCGGTTGCGTCAGGCGCACTCGAAGGGCGTCGAGGGCGTGAAGCTCGGCGGGAGCCGACCCGGAGCCTCC
This sequence comes from Actinomycetota bacterium, assembly GCA_009886115.1. Classification (GTDB taxonomy): domain Bacteria; phylum Actinomycetota; class Acidimicrobiia; order IMCC26256; family VFJJ01; genus VFJJ01. The sequence goes on along the minus strand of VFJJ01000017.1, from coordinate 1,011 downwards.
GACCCCCTGGCCCGTCTCGCAGATCTCGATCTCGAGGGGTTCGATGTGCAGGTGATCTACGGCAGCCTCGGGCTCGCGGTCACCTCGGTGCGTGACACGGGATTCGCGACCGCGCTCGCTCGGGCGTGCAACGACTACTACGCGTCGTTCTGCTCTGGCGCCCCGACCCGCCTGCGAGCCATGGCGGCGCTGCCTCTGGGAGACGTGTCGGCTGCGGTCGACGAGCTTCGGCGGAGCGTCAACGAGCTGGGCCTGCTGGGCGGCACGGTCCCACCGAACGTCAACGGGCGCAACCTCGACGACCCGGCATTCGATCCGTTGTGGGCCGAGGCTCAGGCGCTCGACGTGCCCATCGCCGTGCACTGGGGCAACGGCTCTCATCTCCAGGCCGCGGGCACCGAGCGCTTCGACACGCATTTCATGGTGCACGCGGTCGGCCATCCCTTCGAGCAGATGCTGGCCATGGGCTCGATCATCTGCGGCGGGGTCCTCGACCGGTTTCCGGGGGTGCGCGTCGCCTTCCTCGAGGCGGGATGCGGGTGGGCGCCGTACTGGGTCGAGCGCCTGCACGAGCACTGGGAACGGCGGGGCGCCGAGATGCCGCTGTTGCTGCGCGACCCGATCGAGTTCTTCACCACCGGACGCTGCTTCGTGTCGGCCGAGCCGCAGGAGGCCATGCTGCCGGGAGCGATCCAGGTCCTCGGGAGTGGCGCTCTGCTGTTCGCGTCCGACTACCCGCACTCCGACAGCTTGTTCCCCGAGTGCACCAAGGTCGTGCGGGCTCGAACCGATCTCGACGACGCGACCAAGGAGCGGTTGCTCGGCGCCAACGCCGCCGCCTATTACGGCCTGAACCGTCCGGCCCAGGCACCCTGAGCCGGCGTCAGAGGCGACCGCCCCGGCTGCGGCCCGGGCGCTCGGCGCTCGGCGCTCGGCGCTCGGCGCTCGGCGCTCGGCGCTCGGCGCTCGGCGCTCGGCGCTCAGGCCCTGGCGCTCAGGCCCAGAGCGTTG
>VFJJ01000061.1 GCA_009886115.1 Actinomycetota bacterium | reverse complement strand
CCGTCACGGAGACCGTCGAGCTGGTGGTCACGGGCATGACCTGTGCCTCGTGCGCAGCTCGGATCGAGAAGCATCTCAACCAGCAGCCCGGTGTCGAGGCCACGGTGAACTACGCCACCGAGATGGCCCGCGTCCGCTTCGACCCGTCGGCGCTCGACACGCGGGGCCTCGTTGCTGCGGTCGAGTCGCTCGGGTACGGAGCCGTGTCCCCGGCGCGGCCCGCCACGGTCGACGGGCCCGACCCGGCGCCGGGCCACTCCCCGGCCGAGCGACATGCCGCAGAGCTCCTCGAGCGCCTGGTCGTGTCGGCCGTCCTCACCGTGCCGGCCCTGGCGCTGTCGATGATCTCGCCCCTGCAGTTCCGCAACTGGCAGTGGCTCGTGCTCACGCTCACGAGCCCGGTCGTGGTGTGGGGCGCGTTGCCGTTCCATCGGGCCGCGGCCAAGAACCTCCGCCACCGCGCAGCCACCATGGACACCCTGATCTCCGTGGGAACGCTCGCCGCCTACGGCTACTCGTTGTGGGCGTTGTTCTTCGGAGACGCGGGCCGCGCCGACATGGAGATGTCGACGGGGCTCGGGCTGTCGCGCTCATCCGATGGCGAGTACCTGTATCTCGAGGTGGCGTCGGCCGTCACCACCTTCATGCTCGCCGGGCGCTTCTTCGAGGCCCGGGCGAAGCGACGTGCCGGAGCGGCGCTGCGTTCGCTCCTCGAGCTCGGCGCCAAGGACGTCGCGGTCCTCAGCCCGTCGGGCGAGGAGCGTCGAATCCCGGTCGGGCAGTTGGCCGTGGGTGACCGTTTCGTCGTGCGCCCGGGGGAGAAGGTCGCGTCCGACGGTGTGGTCGAGTCGGGCACGTCGGCGATCGATGCCTCGTTGGTGACCGGCGAATCGGTGCCGACCGAGGTGGGGCCCGGCGACAGCGTGATCGGCGCCACGGTGAACGCGGGCGGCCGGCTCGTCGTGCGGGCCAGCCGGGTCGGCGCCGACACCGCCCTGGCGCAGATCGGCCGCTTGGTGAGCGAGGCCCAGTCGGGCAAGGCCGCCATCCAACGTCTGGCCGACCGGGTCTCGGCGGTGTTCGTCCCCGTCGTGATCGGGCTGGCCTTGGCCACCTTGGGATTCTGGCTGGCCCGCGGCGAGAGCTCCTCGATGGCCTTCTCGGCCGCGGTCGCCGTGCTCATCATCGCCTGCCCCTGCGCGCTGGGTCTGGCGACGCCCACGGCGCTGATGGTGGGGACGGGTCGGGGCGCCCAACTCGGCATCATCATCCGCGGGCTCGAGGTGCTCGAGAGCACCCGACGCGTCGACACGATCGTGCTCGACAAGACCGGCACCGTCACCACCGGGGTGATGACGCTGATCGACATCGTGACCCCCCTCGATGTCGATCGGGCTGAGGCTCTGCGGATCGTGGGGGCGCTCGAGGCCGCGAGCGAGCATCCGGTGGCGCGAGCCATCGCCCGGGCCGCGCTCGAGCAGGGACCGCTGCCCGCCGTCGAAGGCTTCGCCAACCGGGCCGGGCTGGGCGTCGAAGGTGTCGTCGAGGGCCGTGCGGTCGTCGCTGGACGCATGGCCCTCCTCGTCGAGCGCTCGATCCCCGTGCCCGACGATCTGACCCGCACGAGCGCCGACGCCGAAGCCCAGGGGCGCACGGTGGTGCTGGCGGCGTGGGACGGACAGGCTCGGGCCGTGCTCAGCGTGGCCGACACGCCCCGGGACACCAGCGCTGCGGCCGTCCGGCGTCTGCGAGAGCTGGGCCTCACGCCCGTACTGCTCACCGGCGACAACGCCACGACGGCCCGCACGGTTGCGGCCGCCGTCGGGATCGACGACGTCGTCGCCGAGGTGCTCCCCGCAGACAAGGTCGATGTCGTCAAGGGCCTGCAGGCCCGCGGGAAGGTCGTCGCCATGGTCGGCGACGGCGTGAACGACGCCGCTGCGTTGGCTCAGGCCGACCTGGGCCTGGCCATGGGCACCGGTGCCGACGTCGCCATCGAGGCGAGCGACCTCACCCTCATGTCGGGCGATCTCCACGCGGCGGCTGACGCGATCCGTCTGTCCCGACACACCCTGGCGATCATCAAGGGCAACCTGTTCTGGGCTTTCGCCTACAACGTGGCGGCCATCCCGCTCGCCGCCTCGGGGTACCTGAACCCGCTGATCGCCGGCGCGGCCATGGCGTTCTCATCGGTCTTCGTGGTCTCCAACAGCCTGCGCCTGCGCCGTTTCCAACCAGGCGTCGCTGCGCCGGTGGCGTCGGAGATCGCAGCTACCCGCCAGAGAGCGCCTGAAGGAGCGTGACCTCGTCGTCGGACATGACGATCGTCGCGAGGTCGCGGGTCATCTCGTCGTTGACGAACACCCGCATGTGGCGCCGGAGTCGTCCCTGCTCGTCGACGATCCGGAATCGGATACCGGGATACTGCCGGTCGAGGTCGCTCAGGATCTCGTCGACGGTCGTCCCTCGGGCCTCGGCCACGGTGGCCTGGCCGGTGTACGAGCGCAGCGGGCTCGGGATGCGCACGCACGCAGTGCGGGTCGTGGCCGAACTCGGGCTCGGACGTCGGATCGGGATGCATCGGCGACAGGCAGCCAGCGTTGAGGGGTCGCCAGTCTCCGCCGCGGTCGGTGGTCTCGAACACGCCGCCCGACGACAGGGCGATCTACATGTGCGCAGGGTCACGCGGGTCGACGTTGACCGAGTGCAGCATCGACCCGTCGGGCGTGTTCTGCTCGGGCCACGCGCTCGAAGGTATCGCGAGGCGCCGGCCCGCCCGGGTGGGGCGCGAGCTCCTACCGATCGCTCCCTGTGCAGACGATCGATTGGCGGGAGCGACAGCTCACTGGGCGGCGAGGTACAACGCTGCGCCAACCACGGCACACACGGCGAGGACGCGCAGCACGCCGAGCTTGAAGCGAAAGACGAGCAGGAAAGCCAGCGCGGTCACGGCAATCGCTCGGAAGCTGACGGTCGACCAGACCGGCCCGACCACCTGGAGTGGACCCCAGTCGTGTGTGGTGGTGCGACGGAACAACGTGTGGAGGGAGAAGGCGACCGACAGGTTGGCGATGACGCCGACGACGGCTGCGGTGATGGCCGTGAGCGCGGCCGAGAGCGCCCGGTTGTGACGCAATCCCTCGACGTGCGGGGCGCCGAGGAACACGAACAAGAAACACGGGACGAACGTCACCCAGACGACCAGCGTTGCTCCGAGGATCGCGGCGAGCCACGGGTCGAGATCTCCGGGATTGCGGTACGCACCGAGGAATCCCACGAACTGCACCACCATGATGAGCGGTCCCGGCGTGGTCTCGGCCAGGGCCAGGCCGTTGATCATCTCGCCCGGCGTCAGCCAGCCGTAGACGTCGACGGCGCGCTGAGCGACGAACGAGAGCACGGCGTAGGCACCCCCGAAGGTGACCACCGCGGTGCCCGAGAAGAACAGCCCCTGGTCGACCAGCACGTGGGAGCGGCCCAGGGTGATCGCGGCGATGATCACCGGTGTGGCCCACAGCACCAGGCCGATTCCGAGGATTCGCGCCGCGCGCCCGCGCGATGGACGTTCGCCGTGAAGCGCATCGTCGGCGATGAGCGGAGCCGGTTCGAGCTCGGCTTCGGTGCTCGGGGGCGACGACGGCAGCGACGGCGGTTCGGGTCGGGCCCGGTGGAGGAGGTAGCCGGTGAGGCCGGCTGCTCCGATGACGATCGGGAACGGCAGGTCGAACAGGTAGAGGCCGGCGAAGGCGCCGACGGCGATGACAACCAGCATCCGGTGCTTCAGCGTCCTGACGCCCACCCGCCAGACCGCTTGCGACACGATCGCCAGCACGGCCGGACCCAACCCCGCGAACATCGCGGTCACGGCATCGGTCGGGCCCCATTTCACGTAGATCGCCGAGAGGCCCATGAGCGCGACGTAGCCCGGGAGCACGAACAAGGTGCCGGCGATGAGCCCGCCCACGGTGCCGTTGAGCAGCCAGCCGAGGTAGATGGCGAGCTGCTGGGCTTCTGGCCCGGGAAGCAGCGTGCAATACGACACGGCATGCAGGAAGCGCTGCTCGCCGATCCAGCGCCGTTGGTCAACGAGCTCGTTGTGCATCACGGCGATCTGGCCGGCCGGGCCGCCGAAGGTGCGCAACGAGATGCTGAACCAGGTTCGCGTTGCCGTGCGCAAGGGCATGACCCCGGTGGTGCGCGAGGGCGAGCTCGCTCGGAGGTCGCCCCTCGATCGGGATCGGTGTCTGGGCACGGGTCAGGGAGAGCGTCGAGGGCGCGGCGGGTGCACGACGGCCAGCGTCTCCGACCGGTGGCGGTCGGCAGGATCGTCGAGCACGGGCATGACCCATGGTTGCACAGCGACGGGCGGCTTCGTGAGGTCGCCCGGGTCGATCGCGGCCCCGGGTGGCGCCAGCGAGGACGAGGCCCCGTCGTCCGTCAGGAGTCGGGGTGGGGGTCGTCGCTCACGCGCACCATGCGCTTGCCGATGTGGTCGCCGCGCATCATTCCCACGAAGGCTGCCGGGGTCTGCTCGATCCCGTCGACGATGTCGTCGGGAAACACGACCTGACCCGAGCGCATCCAAGCACTCATCCGCACGACGAACTCGGGGAGCTTGTGGACGTGGTCGCCGATCGAGAACCCGGTCATGGTGGAACGGGTCCGCAGGATGTTGGCGAGACCCCGGATGCCGGCTGGACCGACCTCGGGCGGCTGCTCGTACTCGGCGATCATGCCGCACACCGCGATCCGGGCGTGCGGGTTGAGGCGCTCGAGCACGGCCTCGAGGAGCGGCCCGCCGACGTTCTCGAAGTACACGTCGATCCCTTCCGGGCACTGCTGCTCCAGGGCCTCGCTCAGACCGCGCCCGTCGGTCCCGGCTGCCGTCGCCACGCGATGGTCGAATGCGGCGTCGAAGCCGAGGGTTCTCATGACGTGTGCGACCTTCTCGGGACGGCCGACGCTGCCGACGACCCGGGCGCCGGCGAGTCGGGCGAGCTGACCGGCGACCGATCCCACCGCACCCGATGCTGCTGAGACCAGCACGGTCTGACCGGGCTCGGGGCGTCCGATCTCGATGGCGCCGACGTACGCGGTGAGCCCGGGCATCCCGAGCACGCTGACTGCGAAGCGGATCGGACCGAGCGCAGGATCGACGCGTGTGAGCCCGTCACCGCTTCGTACGTGCGTGTACCGCTCCCAGCGCAGGAATCCCCACACGATCTCGCCGGGCTGGTACGAGCGATGCCGGGACTCCTCGACAACGCCCACGGTGCGAGCCGTGATCGGTTGCCCGAGCGGAGATCCGCCGGGGGCCATGTGCCCGCGTAGGTAGGGATCGCACGAGAGGTACACGTTGCGGACGAGCACGTCGCCCGCGTCGAGCGGGGGAGTCTCGACGTCGACGACGGCGAAGTCGTCGACCGTTGCCGTGCCGTGGGGGTACCGGGCGAGCACCACGCCGACATTGGTCGCCGCCATGAGCGCTCCTTCTCTTGTCCAGGTGTCCAGGTGTCCAGGTGTCCAGGTGTCCAGGTGTCCAGGTGCCAGCGGGGGAGTGGTCGCGCATGCTCGCACCCCGGGACCGGCACGGCACGCCGGGCACGATCGCTCGGTGGTCGGACCGGCCTCGGGCGCTCTACGGTCAGCGCCATGGAACTCTCGGCGGCGATGCGTTCGACGGGCGCGGCTCGGGAATTCGACGGCCGTCCCGTGGGCGACGACGTGGTGTATCGGGTGCTCGACCTGGCTCGCTTCGCGCCCAGCGGCGGCAACGAGCAGGCCTGGCACGTCACGGTGGTGAAGGACGGCGCGATTCGAGCCGCGATCGGTCGGCACGTGCTGCCCGTGTGGAACGAGTACGCCGCCCAGCGGGCTGCCGGTTACCGCCCGTTCGCGCCGGGCGCCGATCTCCGTTGGCACGGCGCGGCGATCGACCTGGCGGCGGCCCGGGCCTCCGACCATCCGTCAACCTTGGTCGATCAGCTCGTTGGCGCTCCCGTGTTGCTCGTGGTCTCGGTGCGGCTCACGGCGCTGGCCCTCATGGACGTCGATCTCGATCGGGAGCACATCGTCGGCGGCGCCTCGATCTACCCGTTCTGCCAGAACATCATGCTGGCGGCCCGCGACGAGGGTCTGGCTGGCGTGCTCACCACGTTCGTCGTTCGCGAGGAGCCGGCCATGCGGCCGGTGCTGCACCTCCCCGACGATCACGTCTTGGCCGCGATGATCGTCCTCGGCCATCCCGTGAAGCACGTGACGCGACTGCGCCGGCGTCCGGTCGAGGAGTTCACGACGATCGACCGCCACGACGGGCCGGTGTTCGGCGGCGCGAGCACCGATCCGGGTGCTTGAAGCGGACAGTTATCGGCCATTCGAGCCGATCAACCTGACAAGGAGGGCCGGGTCGCCGGGCCAGGCGTCGAGCAGCACCTGGCGTGGCACTCGACGGGCGGCGTACCTGAGCGCGAGAGCGACGACGACCACATCGTCGAGCGGCCCGATCACCGGCAGGAACTCGGGGATGAGATCGATCGGGGAGATCACCCAGACCAAGGCGATACCGATGGCGAGGCGAGCCCGTCGGGGAACCTCGGGATGGCCTCGGAGCCTGCGCATGGTCGTCGCGAACGCGGGCAGGAAGCTCACGAGGTCGCGAGCCGTCCCGGGTGGCAGCCGTCGGGCCAGCACGATCATCAGAACCCACGACGCGCCGAGCACCACGAGCCCGATCACCAGCAACCCCACGATGCTCGGCAGGTTCGGCAGGTTCGGCACGACCGTCGACGGTACTCCGACAAGCCCAACCCGAGACCCCGCCACGAGGACGGGCGGCTGTCACCGTTCGATGACGTGTCCTCGCAGCGAGGGCTTGGAATGGTCGTAGGTCTGCCAGTCGGGTGACACGTTGACGCCCGGCGCCACGAGCGAATCGATTCGGTCGAGCGTGGCGACGTCGAGGCGGACGTCGGCGCCCGCGAGCAGCCCGTCGAGCTGTTCCATGGTGCGGGGCCCGATGATCGTGGTCGACACGGCGGAATGGGCGAGCACGAAGGCGTTGGCCAGCTCGATCAACGACAGGCCGACATCGGCGGCCACGATCGTCAGGTCCTCGACGAGATCGAGCTTGCGCTGGTTCTGGGAGCGGTCCATGTCGAAGTGCCGAGGTGCGCCGCGTCCTCGAGCCGTGAGCTCGAGAGCGCCGACCGTCGACCGGCGGTACCGGCCGGTGAGCCAGCCACCGTTGAGCGGGCTCCAGACCAGAACCCCGAGGCCGTGGCGTTGACACGTGGGGAGCACGTCGTATTCACCGGCGCGGGCGAAGATCGAGTACGCCATCTGCTCCGTGCGCATCGGGACTCGTCCTCGGCGCTCGGCGGCCCAGCGGGCTTCGACGATCCCCTCGGCGGTGAAGTTCGATCCGCCGGCCACGAGCACCTTGCCGTGGTGCACCAGATCGCTCAGCGCAGCCAGCGTTTCGTCGATGTCGGCAGCAGGATCGGGCCGGTGGATCTGGTACAGGTCAATCCGATCGGTGCCGAGCCGTCTGAGGCTGGCCTCGACCGAGCGCACGATGTGTCGGCGCGAGCCACCCGAACGCATCACGTCGCCACCGAACCGGGCCCCGAACTTCGTGGCGACGACGACATCGTCGCGCCGTCGGCCGATGGCTCGTCCCACGATCTCCTCGGAATGACCCGCGGAGTACACGTCGGCCGTGTCGATCATGTTCACGCCGGCGTCGAGGGCCCGGTGCACCATACGAACGCAGTCGTCGTCGTCGGTACCGAATGCGCGCCCGAACATCATGGCGCCCAGCGCCAGCGTCGAGACGCTGATGCCCGTCGAACCCAGCACCCGGTGTTCCATGGCCGGCCTCGACTCCTGCCTGATCGACCTACCTGACGGGAGCGGGCTCGTCCAGGCTCAGGACGAGCGGGCACGACACGTGCACGTCCATGATCATCGTGATACGCCCCATGGCCATCCAGGTTCCGACGGCCACCGATATCTCGAAGATCTCGGCGTCGGTGTAGTGCTGCTTCATCCTGCTGAAGAACGCGTCGTCGAGTTCGTGGTGGCTCAGCGCGAACTTCTCGGCGAAGGCGATCCCGAGCCGGTCGGCTTCGGAGTAGCCGGTCCAGGTGGCCCAGTCGGACACGTGCGCGTAGTCGTCATCGGAAAGCTGGTGCTGCGCCAACGACGCAGCTCGGGTGTCGAGTCAGATGTGGCAATCGTTGATCTGGGCGATGCGCATGCGCATGAGCTCGCGGACCCTCACCGGCAGCTTGCTGTTGCCGTACACCGCGGCTGAGAGCGCCGCAGCAGCTTCACTCACGTGCGGCGCCAGGCCGAACAGGCGATACAGATCGTCGGTGTCGCCCGGAGGGATTTCGAGACGGGCCATCGGGGCTCCTCAATGTGGTGCGAACGGATGGGCTGGATTGTGGGCTGCTGTGCTGGACGGTCGGCGACGGCGAGCTTCGTTGAACCGTCACTGTCGGGGTGGCCGCTTGGGCGGCGTGAGTCTAGATACCGGGTGCACGGGTGGGCTCGCCGCTGGCGTCAACGACGCCAGCTGAGCACCTCGCCCCGGCCTGCGAGCATGACCGAACCGGGCATCACGCGCAGCCGGTGGGGCACCAGCCGCAGCACTCCGAACGTTGGAGCGCTCGGCGAGTCCCACCCGGGGACGATGGCGGGGTCGTAGCCGACGGGTTCGGGCCCGTGCTCGAACCGACGCCATCCCGCCTCGACGGTCTCGGGTGTGGACTCCCACTCGGCGGTGCAGTCTGCCGAGCACGTGTCGTGGTTGTGGGCCCAGTAGGTGAGCGAGAGCGACGGCGTGCGTTCGAGGTGGGCCGCCTTGGGCGAGAGGGGCGATGTGGCGATCCAGCCTGTGAGCTCAGCTCCATCCCACTCCCATATCGGGTGCAGGACCCGAGTCGTGGGGTGCCCGCGTGGATCGGTGGTCGCGCCGATGCTCCACACGATGCGGTGGGCCATCTCGACGAAGCTCGGTGCCGTGGTTGACAGCGCATGCATTCGGTTCGCTCCTGAGCGGGTGCTCGGCTCCGATGTTCGGTTCGCCTGGCATCTCGATGGTCTGGCGTGACGACCTCTCAGCCGCTGAGCCACTCAGCCACGCGGCGCGTACATGATGATGCTCATGCCCACCAAGCACACGGTAGCGCCGGCGATGTCGAACCGGTCCGGGTGGTAGCCGTCGACGACACGGCCCCACGCGAGGGAGCCCACGACGAAGATTCCCCCGTAGGCGGCGAGGATTCGGCCGAAGTTGGCGTCGGGTTGCAGCGTGGCGACGAAGCCGTACGCGCCCAGCGCCACGACCCCAGCGCCGATGAAGGCGACTCCCCGGTGCTCGCGTGCGCCTTGCCACACCAGCCAGGCCCCGCCGATCTCGGCGAACGCGGCCACGACGAAGAGCACAATCGATCGAACGACGTCCATCGTTGGAGGCTAACCGGGACCGTGTCCGGTCCGGCGGTGCGCGCGACGACATGATGGGCCGATCTCGTGGGCGGTGCGTGGTGCACAATGCTCGCCGCTCGTCGGCATCGACCCGAGGAACTTCATGGCACGTTTGGTCTGTCTGGCTGCTGGCTGCATGCTCGACGCTGATCCCTTCGAGGTTGCGGAGGCGGCAGCGCTCGCGGGATTCGACGGGATCGGGCTGCGGCTGTCTGGGGAGCATCGACTCGACGAGGCGGGGCTGGTTCGACTGCGCCGCAGGGTCGACGATCTCGGGATCGTCGTGCTCGACATCGAGGTCCACCGGATCACCGCCGAGTGGTCGTTGCCAGCCTGGCTGATCGATGCCGCGGCGATCGTCGGCGCCCGCTCGCTGCTCGTGGTCTCGGACGATACCGACGTCGGGGCGACGATCGACCGCCTGGGCCAGGTGAGCGACGCAGCCCGGGCCGTGGGCGTCACGGTGGGCATGGAGTACATGGCGTGGACGACGCCGAGCACACCTGCGGGGGCGATCGAGATGGCGACGGCGACGGGGGTGTCGATCGTCGTCGATGTGCTGCACCACACCCGTGTGGGCGCGGGGGTCGCCGACCTCGATGCTGTGGTGGCTTCCGGCCGACTGGGGTGGGTGCAGCTCTGCGATGCGGTCTCCCCGGTCTCCCCGGTCTCCCCGGTCTCCCCGGTCGCACTCGGCTCCCGGGCCTCGGAGGTTTCCCGGGTCTCCCCGGTCGCACTCGACGACCTGATCGGCGAGGCCCGCCACCGTCGGCTCCCTCCAGGAGAAGGTGCCCTGCCCCTCCGTGCGCTGCTCGCCGTCGTGCCCCAGGGAACGCCGCTCAGCGTCGAGGTGCAGTCGGATCTGCTGGCCCGCTCTCATGGGTCGGGGGAGCGGGCCCGCGTCTTGTACCGAGCGGCCGCCTCCGTGCTGCGCTGAGGGTGGTCGAACGGTGCCGGGCTCCTCGCTCGTTCACGCTTCAGACCGGTGTCGTTCGACCCGGCCGAGCGGACGGCTCAACTCAGCCGCACATGCCGAGGTCCTGAACGAACACGGCGGCGTTGGCGAACGTGCCCGGTTGGGGGGCGCCGGGGAGGACAGCGACGCCGAGCTCGAGGAAGCGGGCGTCGAGCAGGTTGGCCCGGTGCGGCGGGCTGCTGAGCCAGCCGTTCACCGCAGCTCTCGCCGTCGGGACCGGCTGGCCCCAGGCCCAGTACAGGTTCTCGCCGATGACCCGAGCCCGTTGTCCGGGGCAGTACCCGGTGGCCAGAACCCGATCTCGGGGCGTCGAGCCTTGGGGAGATGTGTGCCAGTCGGCGCCCGGAAGCCACCACTGCTGGGCCACCGCGTCTCGTCCGTGAGCGTTGGCTGCGTTCGACAGCAACGAGTTGAGCACGAGCGGTCCCACACCGTTCGCCGCCCGGGCCTCGTTGGTGAGGCACACGATCGCCGATGCGGCCTGGCCGGCACTCAGGGTCGCCGCAGGACGGTCGGCATGGGCAGCGATCACGCTTCGGCAGTCGCCGGTCGAAGCAGGAGCCGCGGGCGCCGGGACCGATGTCGGAGCCGCTGGGCCTGGGGCTGGGGCTGGCGCCGGGGGGAGCGG